>CP036352.1:926697-1235596 GCA_007753915.1 Phycisphaerae bacterium RAS2 | reverse complement strand
CGGGTACGAGCCCATCGAAGCCGCCGACGGCGAAGCGGGTCTGATGCAGGCTCGGCGCGACGGCGTCCATCTCATCCTGCTGGATCTGATGCTTCCCAAGATGGACGGGATGGCCGTCTTGAAGGAGATTCGCAAGACGCATCCGACGCTGCCGGTGATTATCCTCACGGCGCGAGGCGGTGAGAACGACCGCGTGGCCGGGCTGAAGTTCGGCGCCGACGATTACGTCGTGAAACCCTTCTCCGCGCGCGAGCTGGTGGCGCGGGTCGAAGCGGTGCTTCGGCGCAGCCCGGAGCGGCCGCAACTTGTATCACGGCTGGCAATCGGCGCGGGCGAGGCGGATCTGGAGCGGCGCGAGTTGAAACACGGCGCGACGCGCGTGTCGCTGTCCGAGATGGAGAACGCAATTCTTTCGCACCTCGCGGCGAATCCGGGCCGGGCGATCTCGCGCGAGGAACTGCTCACGCGCGTCTGGGGGCTGCCCGGCGGCGGCGTCGAGACACGCACCATCGACATGCACATCGCCCGGCTGCGCGCCAAGCTCGATGAGATCAGCGGCGAGCAGGGCCGCGAGTACATCGTCACGGTGCGCGGCAAGGGCTACATGCTGGGCGACGGCGTGGGCGCGGCGGCGGCGGAGGGTCGATCGTGAGCCTGGCCCATGCAACGGGCAAGAAGGCCTGGACGGCCATCGCTGTGATCTGGCTGCTGGTCTGCGGAGGGCTGGGCTGGGCGACGGACGCGGCGATTCAACTGGAGCGCTTCGAGGCCCGCGCCGAACAGGCCCGCGAGGACGAGGCTGCCATCAAACTGGCACTGGCCCGCATCGAGCGCAGCGTCGCCGTCGTGCTCGAGCGCGAGAACTCCCGGCCCTACGAACATTTTCGGCCGTATTACAACCTCGCACACCCACTTCACGCGGGGGATCTCACCGAGCTGCGTCAGCCGATCAAGCTCGCCTCGCCGCTTCGCACCCTGCCCGAAACGCCAAGCTGGCTGCTGCTGCATTTCCAGGCGTCCGAGTTGCAGGGCTGGAGCTCGCCCCAGCTCGAAGCCGGCGACGCCGCCGCCCCGGCTGCCGGCGTTTTTCCCGCCGCCGACCGCGAGCGCATGTCCACCGCGGAGAACTGGCTGGCCTCGCTGAAAGAGAACTATTCTCCCTCCGCACTGCAACACCTGCTGGAGGAATCGCTGTCGTTCTACGCCGCCATCAACCGCTACGGCGACCTGGCGCAGGCCCCGCCCGCCGAATCCGACGCCTCTCCGCAACGCGACAAAAACCAATTTGTCCGCCGCGGCGAGCGCCTCCTCGAAATGACCCGGCAACTGGGAGAAACCTGCGAGCCCGAAACCGTCGCATTGGACAACCTCCAGGCCGGCGAAAGCCTGCGCGGCGTCGATCCCGCCGACGACTGCGTCCCGCTGCTGCGCACGCCGATGATTCCCGTCTGGCTCGACATCACGCGCGACGGGCGGCTGCAACTCGCGCTGGTGCGCTCGATGAGCGTGCAGACGAGCCAGTTCTGCACGTTGCAGGGCGTGTTGCTCGACTGGGAGCGCATGCACACCCAATTGGAGAACATGATCGCCGGACGCCTGCCCGGCGCACGGCTCGTCCCGCTGCGGCCGGGGAACACCCTGACGCCGACGGTCCTCGGCACGATGATGCAGAACATCCCCGCGTGGCTGGAGATTCCGCCACATGCCGCGCCCGCGATCACGCTCTCCACCGGGTTGCGCAACGGACTCGTCATTGCGTGGCTGGCGACGCTCATCGCGCTGCTCGGCATCACGTACGGCACGCTCAAGTTTGTGTCGCTCACCGAGCGGCGCATGCAGTTTGTCGCTGCTGTCACGCACGAGCTGCGCACGCCGCTCACGTCGTTCCAGCTCTACAGCGATCTGCTGCGTGACATGCCCGATGAAAACGCCGAGCTTCGCCGTCAGTACGCCGAAGCGCTTCAGCAGGAATCCCGCCGGCTGGCGCGCCTGGTGGAGAACGTGCTGGCCTATGCCCGTGTCCAGGATCGCCGGGCCGCCCTGAATGTCAACGATCTGTCACCGGCCCGGGTCCTCGAATTGGCCGTCGCGGGCGGCAAACCGATCGCCGACAAGCACAACAAGTCGCTCGTGCTGGAGAATCGCTGCCCGCCGGACCTGCGGCTGCGCACCGACGGCGAATTTGTCCTGCAAATCCTGCTCAACCTCATTGAGAATGCCTGCAAATACAGCGCCGGCGCCGGCGACCGCCGTGTCTGGATCACCGCCGCCGCGGACGGCGACCGGAACGTGCGATTCGAAGTCGAGGACGCCGGAGAAGGCGTGCGCCCTCGCGATCGGAAGCTCATCTTTCGTCCCTTCCGCCGAAGCGACGCGGCCGCCGACACGACCGGCGGCATCGGCCTGGGCCTCGCTCTTTCGCGTCACTGGGCCCAGACGCTCGGCGGCAGCCTGACGCTCCAGCGCAGCAGCCGAAACGGCGCCGCCCTGTCGTGTTTCGCGCTGCGAATTCCGACCCATCCCTGACGCGGCGAGTTGATTCACAAACCGCGTTTTCACCCGCCACCAACCGGCTCATTTTGCCGCGCGCCGCGCAGAACTCGCCCGTTCAACTGCGCCCCGCCCACGGACCGATACACACTCGGTCCAGAAACAATGCACCGACTGTTGCACCGAACGATGCGCCGATCCACGAAGGAGTGCCCGTGAGCGAAGCCCTGGCTGTCGGTTATCCCGTCGCTCCCAAGACCGCTGTCTCCCCCGTCGTGTCCGCATGGTCGGGTCACCTCACCCGCTTCATCAATTATCTCATCACCGAGTGCGGCCTCGCCGCGAACACCATCGAAGCGTACCAGCGCGATCTCCGCTCGTTCATCACCGAGCTGGACGCGCAGCGTGCCTCGCGCGTGGAAGAAATAAGCCAGCAATCGGTCCGCGGATTTCTCGTTCGATTGGCCGAGCGAAAGCTCGCGCTCTCCAGCATCGCGCGGCACCTCGTCTCCGTGAAGATGTTCCTGCGCTACCTGCACATGACCGGCACGCTGCGCGAAGACATCAGCGCGCTGCTGGAGACGCCGCGCAAGTGGCAGACCCTGCCCGACACGCTGCACCGCTCGCAGGTCGAAGCGTTGCTGGCCGCACCGCAGCCGGGTGAGCCGTTCTTCGCGCGCGATCGCGCGATCCTTGAGATGCTGTACGCGACGGGCATGCGCGTGTCGGAGCTCGCCGGGCTGAAGATCCGCGATCTCAACTTGAGCGTCGGATACGTCCGCGTCTTCGGCAAGGGCGGGCGCGAGCGCATCGTGCCGCTTGGCGGGCACGCCATCGAGTCCGTCCGGCAATACCTTCGCGGCCTGCGCGGCGTGCTGACCGAGTCCGCCGATGCCGACGGCGCCCTGTTCGTCACGCGCACGGGAAAGCCGATGGACCGAACCAACGTCTGGCGGCTTGTGAATCGATGCTCATTGGCGGCCGGTCTCCCCGCGCCGGTCGGCCCGCACACGCTGCGGCACTGTTTCGCCACGCACATGCTTGAGGGCGGCGCCGATCTGCGCGTCGTGCAGGAGTTGCTGGGCCATGCCGACGTGGCGACGACTCAAATATATACTCACGTCGATAAAGGTCGGCTCAAGTCCATCCACCAGAAGTTTCATCCGCGCCAGTAATCAATCCGCGTCGCCGCCGCTCCCATCGCCGCCTTCGCTCGGCCGCTCCGGCGGAAGCTGATGCATCGCCCACACGTCTCCGTCGTCCGTCGGCTCTGATCGATCACGGAGGAGGTACGCGCGATACCGCCGCGAGAAATGCACCACGGCCGCCGCCCCCACGCAAAACACAAGCAGCAGCACGACGCTCCATAGCACGACCTGATTCAACCGACGCACACGGGGATCGTTTCGTAGCTCCATGGCGCTTCCCGGCTGGGTCGTCGCGGCGGGCTCATTCTGCTGCGCTGCCGCGGTCGTGACTGGTCCTGCGCCATTCGGTGATCGCTCCGATTCGTCCGCACTCGGCTGCCCCGCCATCGCGACGGCCCCCGCGACAAGCCAAACGACCCACGCCGCCGCGCAGCAGACGCCGCGCGCCCTTCCTGCGCACCGATTGCCGCCGGCGCGATCCATCAGCCGATCCCCGCCCACAGACCCGAACGCGGATTGCCCAACCCGCTCTCCGCCAGCGCCTGCAGTGATTCACGCTGAAGCGGCGTCAGCGACGCGGGCGGCACAATCTTGACAACTGCATAAAAATCTCCGCGACCATCGCCCTTCGGGTTCGGCATGCCCAGCCCCGACAGTCGCAGTTTCGCTCCGCTGCCGGTTCCAGGTGGAATCGTCACCGTCCGCGGACCATCCGGCGTCGGAAGGTCCACCTTCGCTCCCAGCGCCGCTTCAACAATCGACACCGGCACTTCCAGGTAGAGATCATCCGCTTCACGGCGAAAGTATGGATGCGGCGACACCTCGCAACGCACGAACAAATCACCCGCCTCGCGCCGACCCGCGGCCGGCTGGCCCTTCCCGCGCACCCGAATTCGCTGCCCCGGCCGAACACCTGCCGGGATGCGCACTTCTATCGTTTCGCTCCGGCGACCGCCGCTTAACTCCAGCTGCAGCGTCGTCCCGCGTAGTGCCTGATCGAAACTCAACGTGACCGTGTGCTCGATGTCGCGCCCACCCGAAGACGCCGCCTCCTCGAACGGCGAGCCGCCGCCGCGCCCGGCAAACATCTGCTCGAAGATGGACCCCACCCCGCTTCCCCGCGCCCCGCTCGACCGACCGGCGAAGTTGAAAATGTCCGCGAAGTCGGTCAGATCAACCGGCACGCCATCCGTCGTGCTCCATGTTCCGCCGCCTCCCGCGCGCGGGTCGATCCCCGCATGGCCGAACTGGTCGTACCGCGCTCGCTTAGTCGAGTCCGACAACACGGCGTAGGCTTCCTGAACTTCCTTGAAACGGGCCTCCGCTTCTTTGGATTGCTTGTTCTGATCGGGGTGATACTGCTTCGCGAGTCGGCGGTAGGCTTTCTTGATCTCGGCCTCGTTCGCCCCGCGCGAAAGGCCCAGGACTTCGTAGAAATCTCGCTTGGACATGAGTGGATGCAGGCTCGAAAAGCCGGACTGGCGCTCGACCATCCGACGTCGCTGTAATTATAGATGCCGGACGACCGGCCTCGCAAACGGCGCCTACGCACCGCGTCGCGCGTGCGTGCATCCATCTCCCGCCGCGACTACCATTTCTTCCCGGCGGGGACACGGCGCGGTTGCCGAATCGCCCCGACCCGCGTGAAGGATCACGTCATGAAAGTCGCATGCGGCCAGATGCGCGCCGTCACGATGAACGATGCGGCGACCGTCTGGCCGATCGTCGAGCGCCATGCCGAGCAGGCCCGCCAGGCCGGCGCGGACTTGCTCGTGCTGCCCGAGACAACGTACCCCGCCTACTGGCTCGAATCGGTCGAGCGTTACCTGCGCGATGACATCGAACGATCGGCCGTGGTGCTGACGCGCTTCGGACAACTCGCTCGACGCCACGAAATGTGGCTCGTCACGGGTTTCGTCGAGGAGCGCGAGGGCAAACTGCACAACAGCGCCGCCGTGTTCGATCGCCGAGGGGAACTGGTCCACATCGCCCGCAAGAGTTTTCTCTGGGATTGTGACAACCGCTGGTTCGAGCCGGGCTGGCAAATCGCGGCGTTCGACTCCGAGTTCGGCCGCATGGGCGTGCTCATCTGCGCCGACTGCCGCGCGCCGGAAGTGGCGGCCACGCTCGTTTCCGACGGCGCGCGCATCCTGCTGCTTCCGACGGCCTGGGTCAACGCGGGTCCACGCGGAGTCCATCGCAACGTCCATCCCGAATTTCTTGTCCGCGCGCGCGCGATGGAGTTCGGCGTGCCGATCATCTGTTGCAGCAAGAGCGGCTCCGAGGCGGACAAGCTGGAGTACGTCGGCCAAAGCCGCGTGGAGGATGCCAACGGGAAGACGCTCGCCGCCGCGCCGGCCGAGGGCGACCCGCTCATCGTCGCCGAGGTGTCACCGGGCCGACCGCGACCGCCGCGCGTGTCGGAACACGACATGCGTAGATTGTTTGCGCCGCCGACGGTGGTCCCGCCCGATCAACTGGGGTCGCAGGTCGTCGTTCACCCCGTCGGGCCGATGGACGCGGTGATTGCCGAACTGATGAACGCCGGCGGCCGCATTGCGAACCTCGACAGCGCCGACGCCGCCTCGTTTGTGAGGGGTCGATGCGAAGCGCTTCAGGGTGCGTCGATTCTTTGGTTTGACGGCCCGCCCGTCGATGAGGCGCTGCTTCGCGCACGGGCCGCGGAGAATCGCGTCTTTGTTGTCGCTGCCGAGGATCGCCTGCGCCTGATCGTGTCGCCCGACGGCGGCGTCGCCTGGCGCGAAGACGCACGCGGCACCCATGCCGCCGGCGCGACCGTGACCCTCAATCTCGCCGACGCCGAGGTCAAACTCTACACCCCATCGACCAATCTCTGGGTTCAGCGCCGCGTGGCGTGCTATCGGCTCGGCCGGCCCATGGAGTCCGCGACGGCGGACGCCCTCGGCTCGGCGGCCCGCTCCGGTTGATGGCGCGTGAGCAAGGGTGCCGGCGGCCTGCCATCGGCATCCGATTCAGCCGGCTGCACCATAATCAGACGATTGTCACGAATCGGCCCATCGAGCTGCTCCACCGTCACCCGCGCCGCGCGATCCCGCACCCTCGCGCCATCAGCCAGCACAAACTCACGCACCGCCGACTGCCCCGGCCCCAGCGCACGAATCAGTCGCTGTTGCTCCCGGCATCCCGGCGCGATCAGCACGCAGCGAAGATTCAGGACCGACTCGGACCGATTCGTCACGCGGTGATACACCCGCAGGGCCGACCCCTCCGCGCGTGTCAATACATTGACATCCAGCGCCGCGCTGCCCACCTCCACCGTGGCGCGTAAGACCAACCCATCCAGTTCGTCGCCCGCCGCCTCCAATCGGCCAACCAGATCCACCGATCCCGAAGGCTGATTGCTCGGCACGCGCACCAGCAAAGGCGTCGCCTGCTCCCCTTTGGCGCCGAGGTTCACACGCACAACAGCCGGCGAGACCTCCCAGCCCTCCGGAGCGGCCAGGTGAATCAGCCCGTGCATCGGCGTCGCATGGGGATTATGGAACTTCAACCGCACCGATTGAGGGCGCGGACCAGTGCTGACCGCCGCGGGTTCCATTGAAAAGCGCGCCAGCGCCCGCAAGCGGGACTCTGATACGCCCGTCAAAATACTGGGAAGCGCTCCAACTGCAAGCGTGCGACCGTCCGCAGCGCGCCCCTGCGGCAGCGGCCGACCGGTTGCATCCATGTGCCTGCAATCGTCACCGAAGTCCCACGTCAACGGCGCCCCCGCGTCGGAACTCGGTTCACCCACCCCCTCACGCCAGAGCACTGCACTGCACGACGCGCCTGCGGTTTCACGCAACAGAAAACCTCGCACACCTTCCGCCGGTGCGAGCGTTTCAACCGGTTCGCTCCCGCGAAGCACGCCGCCCAGCGCCGCCAGCACGGGAAACTCCTCCGTCGGTTCCAGTCGGCCGCCGCCATCCGCGTCACACGAATGCCACGGCTGCTTCACGAATACGATCCGCGCGCCCTGGCATCGACCCAGCAACACGCGCTGTGCGAATTCCGCCAAGCCCGATTCGGTGCCGCCGGGAATGCGTTCCATGGAGCTGACGGTCAACCACTCTGCCGCGGACGCATTCAACGCCATCTGGTTGCGAGCCGACACCTGCGGCCGGGCTTGATAGCTATTGAGCAAGTGCTTCGGTTCGGCCATCGCCCGCGCGTCGCCAAGCATTCGCGGCGCAACCAGTCGACCCGCGCCGATCAGTGAATCCAGCTCGCGCTGAACGGCTTCCGCTGCCGACTCCAATGCGGCCGGTTCAAACGTCGCCGCATCCTCGTCGCCGCCGATCTGCCAAAGCCCGACGTGCGACCCGAACCGCGTTACCGTCAGCGCGAGATACGGTCGCCACACCGCCGCCGGCCCGCGCAAGACGTCTAGCAACCCGACGCGCGGCGAGTCGTATTGCGCGACCAGACCCGACGGGACTTCTCGAAGAACTCCGATCACCACAATGCCGCGTCGGTGCAAGCCCTCGACGAGTGCAGCAATCACGGCATCGCCCTTGACCACGGCCTCATCCGAAAGGTCCGCTCGCCACAGGGGCAGCTTCACGGCGGCAGGCTTGAGTACGTCCATGAGCGACAGGACTTCCGCCAGGCGCTCCGACGACGGGGGCTCCAAGATCAAGCCGATTCCCCGCGCGGCCTCCACGGAATCTCCCCGCACGGATGCGGTGCTCGTATTCCCGGTCAAAGTGCTCCCACGCGCTTCGGCCGCACGCATTGGCGCATTTGTGACAAATACAAACGGCAACGACTCCGACGCCAGCAGTCGCCCCTCGCCCGTCACCTCCACGCGCGCGGTGTATCGCCCGGGGGCCGACACAGCCAGGTCCATTTCCTCGACGGGCAAGGAAGGTGCCACGATCTGTAACCGCCGCACAAGTGACTCTCGCCCGGCGGCATTGATGATCGTCAGGGTGGCGGAGAGGTCCGACGCGTCGATCTCGGCGACGCCGACGCGCAGACGCGGCAAGCCCCCGACGAAGACGCTCGACGGCGAGATCGGCTCGAGCGTGATGCGGGGCACGCGTGCCACTTTTATGTCATCAAACCACGCGCCCCCCTGCACGCCTTGTCGAATCACGGGCCAAAGCCGCTTGTCCGAATCGGTCGGCGCCGCATCAGGCCGAATGGCGCACGCCAGCCCCATCCATCGCGCCCCTTCAACCCCACCGGGCAGCCGGACCGTTACGGAAGACCACACTGCTTCGGTTCCGGCGGAAGCTCGGACAGGCGGACTGGATCGCCGGCTGCCGGGAATCTCGCGCAGGGCGTGATTGAGGTAGAACGCCTCAAGCGTGGCGCCGGCGAACGGAAGGCAATCAGCTCGAATCGACGCACTGATTTCGTAGTCACAATTCGGATGCACGTCGATGGCACGAGTCAGGTATTCCGCGGCGGTAGCGCCGCCCGCCAGATTCAGGCGAAACGCCGGCCCCGTCGGCCCCGCGTTCAGATCGATCTGCATGTCCGCGAATCGGGGATAACCCGGCCCTTCCACGCGACGCCAGCCGATGGGCATGGCTTCGTAGTTGCCGAGCCTTGCTTCGTCGAAGTCAAACGTCTTCAGAATGCGGTGAGCGGCGAGGCCCGCGGTGGGTGCTTCAGGCCCGCTTGCGTCCGAAGCGCGCGCAGGTCCGAACGCGACAAAGGCCGCGATCATGCCCGCAAACCGTTGAATCCAAATTCTGCGCACCTGCGCCCCCGTGCGGCCGTGCAATCCGGCGACGGCCCGATGATCCGCATCTCATATCGGGGAGCAATGCGCGAGCCTTCAGACTCGAACCGGGAGGGCGGATCATCACTTGGTGCGCGGTTATCGAACCTGAATTGAGCCGGGGTGGCGACACGAAGAAGGGATCACCGATAAACAACTCGGTGCCAACCCTGACATCCCCAACGGAGTCCTCTGAAATGAGCCAGGCGATTCGTATCGTCCGAACAGTGCGGAACAAGTCCAGTTACACCGCGTTGCTTCTCATGAGCCTTGCCATGCTTGGTGGATGTGAATGGGATTCCGAGCTGTTCAAGCGATTTCGCGAAGGCGCTGGACCGGGCTTCGTCGAAGGCGCGACGCAATCGGCGGTCAACCCACAAGACCCGGATGCAGGCCTCCGACTCGCCTGGGCGGCGTTCTGGGAGGGGATCGGCGGGATCGTCCAGCCGCGGACCGCATCGTCAGGAAACTGAAAATCGTACCTAGATGGAACTGATTGATTTTAACGATTTTGTAACAGCGGGTTCATGGTGGAAGTCGTCGTGTTTTGAAGTGATTTATTCATAAGTACTTACAGATGGCGACTGCCAGGTCGATCGAGTTCGGCAGATGATAATGCACGATATGCACGTTTTTCACTATGCAATAGGGAAAAATCCGGATAAGATTTGCGAACAGCCGAGAACATTTTTCCGTTCTCGCGGGTATACGTTTCTAGGATGACAGGCCCGGTTCAAACCAACCGGCTGAAAGTTGGGTATCGAAATGGCAATGCTGCGAGTCACAACCAAGCCTTCAGAACGCCGTGCACTGGCGGGCTGGATGATTCCTCCGCCCTATGTGGCGAACGAGGAACTTCGCGGCCGATTGACCGAGCAGCGGCTCTTCGCGGAGTGGCCCGGACCGGCCGAGGGCAGCGGACGCGTCACCCACGAAGAGGAAACCTTGCTCTTCAAGCAGTTGCACTACAGCGGCTACTCATTGAGCAAGATTTACCGTGCTGCTCACCGCGATCCGAAGCCGTCGCTTCGCAAGCGCTACGCCCTGTGGCTTCATCGCTACCATCAGATTCGATCGCGCCTGACCGAGGGCAACCTCGGTCTCGTGTACGATCTGATCGGCCGCACGCGGTTTGAAAATCTCGATCGCGAAGAACTGACCAGCGAAGGCATGATGGCCTTACTCCGTGCGGTCGACACGTTTGACCCTTGGAGAGGGTTCCGGTTCAGCACTTACGCCTGCAACGCGATTCTGCGAGCTTTCTCGCGGGCCGCGCTGCAGGACACCAAGCGTCGCAGCAAAGTCGCCGGTCCCTGGGACCCCGACTTTGAAGAGAGCGACATGCCCGAAGCCCGC
Source organism: Phycisphaerae bacterium RAS2 (assembly GCA_007753915.1). Taxonomy (NCBI): domain Bacteria; kingdom Pseudomonadati; phylum Planctomycetota; class Phycisphaerae; species Phycisphaerae bacterium RAS2. Next base: position 1,224,850 of record CP036352.1, on the reverse strand, counting down.
AAGGCCGACCAGCGGGCGCTCTTCAGCGAGCGGCTCCAGCGCATCCTGCGACTGGACAACGCCGAACTGACCGACATCGAAAAGACCGTGCTTGCACGGCGCTTTCCGATGGAGCAGGGCCGGCAGCGCCAGACGCTCGAAGACATCGGCCGGCAGATGCGCGTCAGCAAGGAGCGCGTTCGCCAGATCCAGCTCGGCGCCATCGCCAAGCTGCGCAAGGCCATCGCCGAGGACATGGTCCTGCAGTAGCCGCGGAGTTCGGTGTATCCACCGCCGTGGCCCGATTGATGTAACTAGCCCCAGGCAATTATGCCTGGGGCTTTTTTTTGTGAATGCGTCTCTCAACTCTTTTTTATGTGGCCGTTTTTTCAGACGCCCTATCTGAAAAGTCCCGTACGAGACCACACCAATCAAACGATCATGGTCAACCGATCCGCTGAATCGATCCAATTTGCCCGCTCAACCAATCCCGTAGATACTTCTCCGCCGCATGAAGCATGAATCAAATGATGCCGGCGCGAGCAACGCCCACTGGGTCGACCGCCTGGTGCGGGCCGAGCCGCGCGCCCCGTGGATGGTGCCGTACCTCGCCTACCTGTTCTTCTTCATGCTCACTGACCTGTTTCCAAAGCAGCTCGCGCATGTCGCCATCATCCTGCATACGCTCGCAGCGCTTTACGTCGCGTGGTTGTTCCGCCGGCACCTGCCTTCGCTTGGTCGACCGCACGTGCTGACGTCGCTCGTTGTGGGCATCGGTGCTGCATGGCTGTGGGTGGCGGGGCAGCATTGGCTCGACGGCGTCACCGTCGGGGGAATGAATCTCGGCGGGCAGTTCCCGCTTTTCAACAAGATGACGTTTCTGTTTCCCTCGGGCGGCGAGCCAGCCAACCCGCACGCCGATTACGGCGACGGGGCGGCGTTCTGGACGCACGTCGTGTTGAAGATCACGCGAGCCTGCACGGCGGTGCCGATCGTCGAGGAGCTATTCTGGCGCGGGTTCATCCTGCGGGCATTCGTGAAATGGGAACGGTTTGACGAGGTGCCGCTGGGGACGTTCACCATGTTCTCGTTCCTCGGCAGCTCGGTGCTGTCGATCCTGCAACATCCGAACAACTGGGGCGTAAGCGTGGCATGCTGGATGCTCTTCAACGCCGTGTTCATCTGGCGGCGAAGCCTGATGTGCCTGATTCTGACGCACGCGATTACGAATCTCGTGTTGTATATCTATGTGGTGCAGTCGGGCGACTGGCGATTTTGGTGAATTCGTGTAGTCGGGATTTCGACGCTCGGCGAAGTCATCAACGTATGGTACTGCAGGTTGCGTATTGCGGTATCAGCCTGCGTCCCTGCAGGTCGATGTATTTCGCGTTCACCGCTCGGCCGGCGAAGATGCCGGCCGCTTCTCCATAATGCATGTGGGCACAATCGAGATGATAAAAAGACAACCGCCGGTCGAAGGGCGACCGGCGGTTGTTGGAGGTCCTAGTTAACACTTTGAAGTCATCAGCCGACGATCGGCCGATGACGGGTAGAGGTCTTAGCGGCGGCGGCGAATGAGGCCGATGGCGCCCAGACCGAGCAGAGCGAGCGTCGTGGGTTCCGGCGTCGCCTGGATCGTCAGCGTGCCGAACATGAGATCATCGACCGCGTTGACGTTGTCATCAAACGTGTCGCCGAACTCCATGCGCAGCATGCCGTTCGGAAGCGAGATCGTCGGGATGCCGGGAATCGGCGTGCCGGGACCGAACTTCAGAACCGGGCTGGCGAACGGCACGTTCTGACCCGGGACGTCCGTGCCGGCGCCAGGGCGCAGGAACAAACCCGACAGGTCCGGAGCGACGTTGTCATCGAAGTAAATCTGAGCTTCGCTGACCCAGCTCCCGCCGATCGTTGAGATCTGGACGTTCCAGCCGATGCCGTTCATGACAAGCGGGGTACCCGAAGCGAGCCCGAGGCACGCCGCAAGGTCCAGGTTGACGACGAGGTTGTCCGGATCCGTCGGCTGAATGATCGGATCGCTGAAGGGCGTCCCATTCGCGTCAAAGTTGTAGACGCATTGCAAACCGGCTTCCGCCCCATCGACGTCGTACGACTGGCCAGCAGGAATGTCACCCTTATTGAGATAAGGGCTCGATGCCTGCGTCAGCAGCTGCGCTGACGCCACGCTGGCCGTGGCCATGACGGCCATAGCAGCAACTAGCACTCGTTTCACAGTTCTCCTCCTTCTAAAGAAAGACTACTTTCCAAATCCTCCGCCGCCCCCACCCTACCGTGGAAAGCTGCGACAATTCGCCAAAAAATCGACAACAGCAAAATTGGCTTGACCTTTGGCCAAGCGGCCAATCGCCGAGCCTCTGTACCATTACACACGGTATCAGAACGGAGCACACAATTCAAGGTTTGGAGGAGCAGAAACAGCGGAATTCGCGAGATACTTCCACCCATAACTCAATGTTTATCATAGAGTTGTGAAAATTCCCGCACCGATCGCCCCGCGCGAGCCCCTAGCCGGGTTGCCCATAAAACATGCCGCGGCATGGAGTTACAGATTATCACGGCGAGATGGTACACAGAAGCTCCCCTGCCGCTACTGCGGCTCCATCCCCACTTCTATCCCATTCACAATGACATCGGTGCAATGGGTCGTGTATTCAAACGGGTCTCCGTCATACAGCGCGATGTCGGCTTCCTTGCCCGACTCCAACGAGCCGACTCGATCGGCAATCCCCAGGATCTTCGCCGCCTCGATCGTGATTGTGCCAAGGGCCTGTTCAAAGGTCAGACCGTTCGCCGCCGCGATAGCGGCCTCAAACAACGCGACGCGCGTCTTGGGAACATAGCTCTCAAAGCCGCTTTGCAGCGCGACGGGGATGCCGGCCTTGATCAACTTCGCGGCGGTTTCCATGCTCAAGTTCTCCGTCTCGCCCGGCCCGCTGCGCGTCATGGTCGGATGCAATATCACCGGCACACCGGCCTTCTTAATCTCGTCCATGATCAAATACGACTCTGCGGCTCCATCGAGAACGATCTTGATTTTGAACTCGTCCGCCACGCGCAGCGCCGACACCATGTCCGTCGCACGGTGGGCCGTCACCAGCAGCGGCCACTCGCCATCGAGCACGCGCACCATCGACTCCATGCGCAGGTCGCGGTCCGGCCGCTTCTTTTCGTCATCCAATTTCAGCTTGCGTCGATATTCACTTGCTTTCACAAGTTGCTCACGCAGAATCGCTACGGCCTTTGACCGTGTGCCGGGCGTTTTTTTCTCCGCGTCGCGGCCTTTCGCTCGAGCGTCGTCTCCCAGCGTGCAGGCCAGCATCGCGGTCGGCCGAACAAGCGCTTCCTCCACCGTGTTGCCGGATGTCTTGACGATCAGCGTCTGACCGGAGATGACCGCACCGGGCGCGTGACCGGTGTGGAGCGTTGTGATTCCAAAACCACGGACCCATTCAATCAGGCGCTCGCGCGGGTTGTAGGAATCCAGAGCACGCAGCTCGGGCTGGATCGGTTCGCTGGCGTCGAACTGGTCCTGGTCCTGATCCTGATTCAAGTAACCGGTCAGGCCGACGACACTGTGAGCGTCGATCAGACCGGGTGTCACGACCTTGGCGGAAAGAGTTCGCAGCCCGATCGGGATTTTGACTTCCGACTCCGGACCGACGCGGGTGATCCGATTTCCTTCGGTCAGCACCACGCCGTTCCTGATCGCCGGGCCGGTCATCGTGTACACCGTCTCGCCCCGAATGGCGAGCTGCGCGGAGACCGGACGCTCGCTTCCGCGCAGCACGCTTGAGATTGCCAGGAAAGCCAACAACCCATTGCGATTGAGAATTCGAAGCGTCATCAGCGGTGGTCCTCTCGGCCTTCAAAACAGCACAGGTGCATTTCCTGCTCTTTGCCGGCGCCGTAGCCGCCTACGGCATAAAGCAGATCCTTCGGATCATTTCGATCAAAAACCTTGACACCCTCGACGTACGTTTCCAGGACTTTCGTATAAACACTGAAGGGATCACCCGACAACACGATGAAATCCGCGTCCTTGCCGACCGAGAGCGAACCGACGCGATGCCCGAGGTCGAGCATCTTCGCGCCGGCCATCGTCAGGGCGTACAGGGCCTTTTCGCGCGACATGCCCGCACGCACTCCCAGGGCCGCCGAGCGGAAAAAATGGCGGGAATCGTTGATCCAGTCGTCGGTGTGAAAGGCTGTGAGCACACCGGCCCGCTCCAACACAGCCCCGGTCTCCATGCGCATGTCCATCGCCTCGATTTTCCCGCCGGGGCTGTCGACCAGGATGATCGAGCAGGGCGCATTGGCTCGCGCGATTTCGTTCGGCACTTTCCACGCCTCGCTGACATGGTGCAGCACGACACGAAACTTGAACTCGTCCGCCAGACGAAGCACCGTCAGGATGTCGTCGGCGCGGTGCGTGTGGTGATGAACGATACGCTTTCCCTCAAGCACCTCCATCAGCCCTTCCATCTCCAGGTCGCGGTCCGGGAGTTTCTCGGGGTCGTCCTTGCCCTGCTGAAGCTTGCGGCGATAGTCCTGTGCTTTCAGGAATTTCTCGCGCACCAGCGCGGCTGACTTCGAGCGCGTGCCGGGGAAAGGCGCTTCGCGCTGCGAATTGGTCCCGTTGGCCATCTTCATTCCGCCGAGAATCGCGCCCGACTCGTCGTGAATGGACATTTCCTCGATCGTGCCGGACTTGCGCGTTTTGAGGTAGATCGTCTGGCCGCTTAACAGGTGCCCCGAACCCGGCATGACGTTCATGGTGGTGATGCCGCCGGCGCGGGCGCGAATGAAACCGGGGTCGCGCACATTGACTGAATCCAGCACGCGCACGCTCGGTTGAATCGGTGCGCTGCCGTCGCCGCCCCATCCACCGCCGATGTGGCTGTGCGTGTCAACCAGCCCCGGCATGATGAATTTTCCCGAGGCATCCATCCGTAGGGCATCCGGCGGAATCGCGATCGAATCGGCCGGACCGACCGCTGTGATCTTCCCCCCTTGCACGACCATCGTGCCGGACAGTATGGCGGCTCCATCAATTGGGATGATCCGCGCCCCGGTGATGGCCAGCGGCTTCTCCTGCGCGCCCGCCGCCGCGCACCACCCCAACGAGCACCATCCCACCACGCACCACACCCCCGCAAACGCAAATCTCATTCAATCACCTCCCGGCCGAATTGTTCGTCGGCCGATGCATGCGGCGAATCATAGCACAAGCCGGGCTGCTTATAATCATCCGGCAAGCCCGCAACGCGGGTCGCGGACCATCATGCAAGCCGCAACCTTTCATTGTGTTCGGAGCGTTCCACTGAATCCGGCCCGGCGGAGTCACGGGGCATTTACATTGATCGAGCTGCTGGTGGTGATTTCGCTCATCGCCGTGCTGCTGGCGATCCTGCTGCCGGCGCTGCGCGGCGCGCGGGAGCAGGGCAAGGTCGTGCGCTGCCTGGCCAATCTGCGCGGCATCGCACAGGCCACGCTGATGTACATCGAAAGCGAAAAGCGTGCCGTGCTGCCGTTCTACCAGATCCCGCCGCACGCCGTGTACGCAGGGCAGGTCGAACTTTATACGCCGCTCGTTTTCGGAGGCTATCGCTCCACGCGAGTCACGCCGGGCGATCCTGTTCTCGACGCGAGTCTTTATCCGGCGCAGCTGCGACCGCTCAACGCCTACGTCGATTCAACGGCCTCCGCGTCGCTCGCGCCGACCGATCGCGGCCGCGACGTGATCAAGCTCTACCAATGCCCCGGCGATCGCACGTATTCGACCTCTGTCATCGGGGCCGATCCGGTGGATGTGCTCGATGAGCCGCTTGCCTCGCACGAGGCCAATGGGAGCAGTTACTGTCTCAATTCGCGATTCATGCAGGGGTACGCGGGCGGGAACGGGACGTTCCTGATCGAAGATTCCCCCGAGTATTCGCTTCGACTGGCCGAGTCGGGCGCGTTCGTTGGAGGCAAGGCGTCGCGGTTCATTCTGTGGATGGAGCAGGGATTCTACAGCGCCGCCTATCGCGCCGAGCCGACCCTGCCCAATGGAGCTGCTCCCCAGCGCGAGGGCTGGCACCGTCGATTCTCGGCGTGGTCCGCTGGGTTTGCCGATGGTCGCGCGGAATACGGGTATTTCGATACGCGGCTGGTTTTTGGGCTGGGCGGGACGATTTGGCAGCCTTAACCGGCCGCCAGCCGCGGTGTTTCAACAGAACATCACGAAAGGTGGACAGGGATTTTGTTCGGCCCTTATACTCTTTGTGGCAACGGTTTGTGAAACTTGCAGGGAGTGAATCGCAATGCAGAAGGTCAAGATTGGAATCATCGTCGGGGCGCTGGTCCTGGCGGGCGCGATTACGTTCATGTGCAACAAGGACGAAGAGCCGATCGAGGTGGCTCCGGACGATCCGAAGTCGCCCTGGCTTTGCGCCGCATGCAATCACCAGTTCGAGATGAACAGCAAGGAAGAATACCAGGCCTCTCAAGGCGTTTCCAATCAGATGCCGCCTTTGAACTGCCCGCAGTGCAAGGCTCGCGAGGCCTATCGTGCGAACGTTTGCGGCGAGTGCAGCACGTGGTATTTCGGCGCAGAAGTTCCCAATTCGAGCGGCGTGTGCCCCAAGTGCAATCCGGATGCCAAGCCGAAACCCCCCGAAGAAATCGAGGAAGAAGAGCCGGTGGGTGAAGAGGCCGTCAGCGAGCCCGGAAAGCAGCGCGCCCGCCGCGCGATCTGATTGACCGATTCCGGTCCGGCGGCGTCCGCGTCCAATGGGTTCCGCCCATCATCCTTGGGCAGCCCGAATCAGACCGATTCGGCCCTGCGCTGTGTTATACTCATGGCGCTGCGAGGGAGGATGCCGCGATGGACAAACGAAGACGCCCCGACCGCTGCGCGTCGGATTCTCGCGCCCGGCCTGCGTTCACGCTGATCGAGCTGCTGGTGGTGATTGCCATCATCGCCCTCTTGATTTCCATCCTGATTCCCGCGCTGAACAAGGCCAAGAATGAAGGCACCAAGGCGTCATGCATCAACAACCTGCGCGAGATTCTGCGCGGAAGTCAGATGTATTTCGACGACAGCGGCGCCCAGGGACTTGTCCCGTGGTACCAGATGCCGGTGCATGAGCAGTTCACGACGGTCAACTTCGTGACGCCCTGGGTCTTTGGCGGGTTTCGCTCGCCCGCGCCCGATACGTCCAGCAGCACCTGGCAGAACAGCGACTGCAACGTTTACCCCGCCCAGATTCGTCCGCTGAACAAGTTCATCGACCGCACGGCGAACGCCGACCTGTTGAACTTCTCGGTGCGCGGGCGGGACATCATCAAGACCTTCATCTGCCCCGGCGACCGATCCGCGACAACCGTCTCTATCGCCGGCGACCCGGTCGACCTCGACCCGGAACAGGCGATCAGTTCGTGGCAGACCAACGGAAGCAGCTTCACCCTCAATTCTCGCTTCTACCAGGGCTATTTCGGCAACAATTTCAACGGGCCCCTGAACAACCCGGATCGGCGCGACGCCGCCAATTCCCGAATCGCCAAGCACATGGTCGGCGGAGGCGCTTCCCGATTTGCCTTCTGGCTGGAACAAGGCATGTATGCGTCGTTGCACTCCGCGGCCCCCACTTATGCACAGAGCCAGGCCGGTGTCCCCCGATTCGGCTGGCACAGGAAATTCTCGACCTGGAGCGCCGGCTTCGCGGACGGTCACGCCCAGCACGGATATTTCGACACACGCATCATTTACGGCATGGACGGCACGGTCTGGCAGCCCAATTTCGCCGGTCCGCCCGACATGTGATCGCGCGTTCAATCCTCCGGCTCGCGCCACACCGCGCGGCTCGGATCCAGAGCATTCACAGTCAACATCACCTTGACCGGCCGGGCTGCCATGGGGCAACGCTATCCTCATGTCACACAATCTTGTCATACTCGCGAAAGCGGGAATCCAATGAAGCTCTGGTTCATTCCACACCGCCGTTCTCGCAGGAGTGACGGTACTGGGATCGCTTTGCGCTGATGACACCCGGATTGGCAAGGTCAAACATAGCCCCGAGCGCGAGCGAGTGGGCACCGTGTTCGTGCCCAACGGGACACGTGTAGCGGCCAAGCCACGTCGATTTCAACAAAGCAGGATCGCTTCTGGAACGATCGGTCTCGTGCTACGATTCTCGTCATGACCGCTCAAGACATCCTCAAACAACTCAAGGCACTCGGCAACGAAAAGGTTCGCACCCACAACACCAAGTATGGGGCCGGCAAGAATCAGTTTGGCGTGCTGCACGGCGACATTCGCAAACTCGCCAAGAAGATCAAGATCGACCACGAGCTGGGCCTGGCGCTTTGGAAGACCGGCAACGTTGACGCCCAGCTTCTCGCAGTCCTGATTCTTCAGCCCAAGTTCGTTTCGGCGCGGGACCTGGAGAAACTGGTGAAGTCCGCGGCATTTTCGCACGTGGCAGACTGGCTTCATTCGTACATCGTGAAGGGGCACCCCGACAAAGAGACGCTGCGCCAGAAGTGGATGGCGACCGATCACCCCATGGCGGCGCGATTCGGCTGGGGCCTTACTGCCGGCCGCGTCGTGAAGGACCCCAAGGGTCTGGACCTTGACGCATTGCTGGATCGGATTGAGTTGGAATTGGCAAAGGCCGATCCCCTTGTGCAATGGACGATGAACACGACGCTGGCGGAGATCGGCATTCACCATCCCAAGCTCCGCAAGCGCGCCATGGCCATCGGCGAGAAGGTCGGCCTGTACAGCGATTGGCCCGTCTCAAAGGGCTGCACGCCCCCTTATGTGCCGATCTGGATCGACGCAATGGTGAAACGGAACAAGAAATGAAACGCGAGTCCCGGCCTTGACCGATTCGCGCGCATTGCATGATTGGCGTGCAGCTCCGCATGATGGGGTCAATGGGCGCGACTTGTGAGCGGCTCGGCACGGTGAGGTCAATGAGCGCGATTTTTGAGTGGCTTGGCGCGATGGGGTCGGTTAGAGCGCCGGACGAAAAGTTTGGCGCGGCCTGATTCGTGCACTTGGACTCGCGCGGTCCTATGGATAGAATCCACGTCAACTTGGCAGTTCGGAGATGCTTGGCCGATTCGTTACGAGTCGCTCCGAAGAACGGCATCGCGAGCGAATGTCGCCAGGCGTGATTGAAACAGCCTTCGCGGGCGTAATTCAGTGGTAGAATGCCAGCTTCCCAAGCTGGACGTCGTGGGTTCGAATCCCATCGCCCGCTGTGATATAATCCATTGGCCGATCGATCATTAGCGAACCTGCTCGCGTCGAGCAGTGCGGCTCAGGAAGCCCAAAAAGGGGGTAATTACCCCCTGCGTGCTTCAGGAGCCTGCCATGTCTGTTCGTTCCTCACCACGCGTTCCGAAGTATCGTCACCACAAACCGTCAGGACTCGCCTCCGTTCGCGTTGACGGCCGCGACATTTATCTCGGCAAGCATGGAACCCCCGAGAGCCTTGAAAGCTACAAACGCGTCATCGCGGAATGGCTTTCCAACAACAAGGTCGTCTCCCCGTCACCCGCGACAGCGGCCAATCTGCATGGCCGTAGCGTGGATGAGCTTATACTCCGGTACCTCGATTTTGCAAAAACCTATTACGTCAAAAACTGCGAGCCGACCGGTGAATACAAGAACGTTTGCGAATCGCTCCGGCCGCTCACGCAGCTCTACGGAAAGGTCCGCGTTGAGGACTTTGGCCCATCCGCACTGAAAGCCGTGCGACAAGCGATGATCGACGCCAATCTCTGTCGCGGCACGATTAACTCGCGAATCAATCGCATTCGTCGCGTATTCAAGTGGGGAGTCGAGAATGAACTTGTTCCACCCCACATCTTGCACGGCCTCCAAGCCGTTGCCCCGCTCAAGCTCGGTCGATGCAACGTCCGCGAAGCCATTCCCGTCAAACCCGTGCCAGATCACATGATTCAGCCGGTGCTTGAACACGTTTCCCCTCAAGTCGCGGCGATGATCCAATTACAGTTGCTCACCGGGATGCGCCCAGGCGAGGTCATGCAGATGAGGGCAGAGGATCTGGACATGTCGGGGCAGACATGGACTTACTGGCCGGCGACGCATAAGACCCAGCACCACGGTCGGCAACGAGTCATTTATCTAGGGCCTAAGGCACAGAGCGTTATCCGACCATTCCTGAAACCAGATGGCTCAGCATGGCTCTTTAGCCCCCATGAAGCGATGGTTCTCATTCACCGTCAACGCCGAGCAGACCGCAAGACTCCATTGTCGCCGAGTCAGCGAGCGAGAAGGCGCAAGAGATATCCTCGTCGCGCGCCAGGTGATCGCTATGACCGCCGAGGCTATGCATGGGCAATTCGTCGAGCCTGCGATGAGGCCTTTCCTCCGCCGGATCATCTCAACGAAAAGCAACAACGCCAATGGCGCCGTGAGCATCGCTGGTCGCCGAATCAGCTACGACACAACGCCGCAACGCATCTGCGAAAGCAATTCGGACTGGAGGCCGCGCGAGTCGTCCTTGGGCATAGCTCGGCGGATGTGACCGAGATCTACGCCGAATTGGACCTCTCCAAGGCCGCTGACATCATGGCACGCGTCGGGTAAGCTCTCTGGCGGTACCGGCAACGAGTTGCCGAGCGGCCTCCAGCGTCCCCTTAAAAGGATGTTGGAGGCCGAACCATTTGGCTCTTAGTCCTTTCGTGGTTCGCCATCTTCGGCTGGGTACGCCCGACACTCACCATCCTGGTCCCAATTGAATACGGCTTCACGGGATAGGTCACTGAGACGGCGACGGATGTTCGGCGCCAACTCGTCGCAGATTGCTCGTTGCAATTCATCTACGAGCGCCGCCTCCTCACGTAAGTCCTCTATGATTTTGTGACAAATCGGGCAGCTTTGTACGTGTTCTTCCATGCGTCCATTTTCCGGCCGCTTCGCGAACACTTCAAGCTTGTCCGCCGTCGGACAACCAGAGCGGAACATGGCTACACCTCCCCCAGTTCAACGTCGAGCTTCAGTTTTAGACGCCGAAGCTCATTAATGATTTTGTGCTTGATCCCGTGAAGCCGGTTCGGCGTGACGCCGTATCTCTTGGCGACGGCCTTCGCTGGCTCACCGAAAATCACCCACGCTTCGAACGCAGACCAATCGCGCGGGCGGATGGCAGGCGATGTCTTGACCCGCTCAAGACAGGCGCGCCATCGCTCTTCTTGCTCCAGCCGCTCCCATTGGCGATCCGGTCCCGCGGACTCGTCGGTCGCGGCGGGTGATATCGACAAATCGCCGAGCGCCAGTTCACGGCGGCAGCGCTGTTTCTCTCGGCGAATCTGCCGATTGGTGATGCTTCGCAGATAATGGCGAAATCGAGTCTCCGGCGTGAAACCGCCCCGAACGGAGCTTGCGAAGTTACGCATGATCGTGGCCACGACCTCTTCGGCGTCTGGTTCACTCAGCCCCGAATGCTTCGCCATGCGGTAAATGATGGGCGAGTAAATGCCGAAAAACTCCCCCCACGCCTGCTCGCGGGCCTTCCTCGTAACGGAACCAAGCCGAACGATGAGACTCGTCCGCGTGATCGGGAAGATTGAGCTGTCTGAAGTCGTCAGACGCATTTCGGTAACGGTCTCCAATATCCAAAGAGCGCTCAGCGAAACAAATCTTTCTCGCAAAACCCAACGCTAGGCGTCACTCCCGCGACTCGACTGCCCCTTGCGCTGTCTGTTCCAAAACGGTCTCTCGTACCCGAGCGAGAAGCTCAAGCTTCTCAGGCCCCGGTCGCTCAGACAGGGCGGCGGCCCGCTCGGCGTATTGCAGGGCGAGCATAGGGTCGGCAAACTCCGGCGGCTTTGCATCCAAGACTCCGCGTGCATACTCCCAAAGCCGGTCCGCCATAACCGCCTCTTCGATCGCGAGCACCTTTACGATTGCAAGGGCCTCTGTCATGTGACCAATTGCCTCGTCAGACTGGCCGCACATCCATGCGGTCGTAGCCAGGCGGTGGTGCGTCGAAAAAAGATGGTGCCGGTTTTCGACGGCGCCGTGCTTGATTTCGACCAACTTCTGGTTTGATTCGAGGATTTCTCGACCGATCTCCGAAACCAAGGACCAATTACGGCGACGCCTGGCCCGATCGCAGTGCGGACTGAGGCAGTTGGAAAGCAGTACGCGGGGCATCACCGCATTGGGTTCCTTCCGCACCATTCGTCGCGCAGCATCGAGCGCTTCTATCGCATTCGCATCGGCTTCATCATCCTGATGCTTCAAGGTTAAGGCGGTCGAGAGGTACGTCCGACTAGTAATGTAGTGCCGGATGTATTCCAAATTCTCCGGATCAATCGCCATGAGCCGATCGGCTAGTTCGGCCGCACGTCGCGCCCGTTCTAGGCCGAACGGACCGCCCAGAGTATCGCCGCTTGGCTCCAAGGCCGAGGTCTGTACGTAGCTGTCAAGGAGAGTCATGAGGCGCGCAGGGCTGTTCGGCTCCGCTACAACAAGTCGGTCGGCAATGAGCGACCGCTCTTTGAACAATCGCGCCGCTTCCGCATCATCCCCTCGATTCACGGCAAGATGCGCCAGCCGGGCATAGCTCCACGATAGGTTGTCTAGGAAGTTGAGATTCTCGGGGCGCTTGGCGACGAGTGCCTCGTCGATCCGTAGGGCGTGCTCGTAAAGCTTCCGGCCGCGCTTCGCCTCTCCGTTCTCTCGGACGATGTCGCCGACTCGCACTATTGCGATCGAGTGCGCGGCATGGGCATCGTTGTCATCCGGAAAAGCAGCCACAAGCCGCTGCCGGATGGTCAGCGCCGCTTCCGCATGCACGGCCGCACGTTGGATTTCGTCAATGCTCTGATAAACGTCTGCGAGCTTTGTGTGAGCCATCGCAAGATCGCTTTGCAAGACCGGGTCGTCGCTTTGTTCCTGAGTCAGGACTTCAAACTGGCTCGAAAGCTGCGCTAGGAGTCTTTGCCGAACTTGGCCCATACCGGCCGTCTTTTTCAGCACTTCATCGACTTGCGAGAGCATGGCCTCGGCAGTCTGTTGGGCCATGCGAAACTTTTGTCTCGCGTCAGCCGCGCTCGCCTTTGCCTGCGTCTCGGCCGAGACCGCCCGGCGGCATAGAACCGTCATCGCAGTGCAGTAGGCAAGGCTCAGGATGAAAACGGCTGCGGAGATGCCCGTCAGCACCGGGTGCCGACGCAGGAGCTTCGTCGTGACGTATGCCCAGCCGTCGCCCTTGGCTCGGATCGGCTCGCCGCGAAGGTAGTGTTGCGCCTCGTCGCGGAGATCACCGGCGGATTGGTAACGCCGCTCCTTCTCCTTTGCGATGGCCTTGAGGAGGATCGTATCCAGGTCGTCGTCGATGAACGCCGTGTGGGCCGACGGTCGCGTCGGCTCGGCGTGGCGGATGGCGTCGAAGAGTTCGGCCAGGGGCCGATCGACAGGGTAGGGGAACTCGCCGGTCAGCAGGTTGTAGAGGATGACGCCCAGCGAATACACGTCGCTTCGTACGTCGATGGCCGACGGCCGGGCCTCGATCTGCTCCGGCGAACACCAGGCGGGCGAGCCGAGGAACTGGCCCGTGAGTGTCACGAGCGCCGGGTCTGTCACGTCCGGTGATTTGGCGAGTCCGAAGTCCAGCACATGCGGCTGTCCCTCGTCGTCCACCAGAATGTTCGAGGGCTTGAGATCACGGTGGAGCACGCCGACGTTGTGCGCCGCCTGAACCGCGTCGCAGACTTGCACGAAGAGTGCGAGTACCTCGTGAAGAGGGAACGGCCCAGGAGAACGGCTGCCGTTGGCGTCGATTGCCCGCCCATCGAGTTTGTTGACGTATTCATTGAGCGGCAGCCCCGAGATGTATTCGGTTGCAAACCAAGGTTGTCCATCGTCGATTTCGCCTTGCTCAATGACCTGCACGATGCTGGGATGTTCCAGCATCGCTAGCGTTCGGGCTTCCTGCTGAAACCTCGCCCTCGCCTGAGAATCGGCGAGCCGGTCGGATCGGATGAGCTTGACGGCCACCTTGCGAGCGTCGGAAAGTCGAATCGCCCGAAACACCCGCCCCTGCCCGCTTGTTGAAAGCGGCTCGATCAAGCGATAGCCCGGAAGGTTTGGCCCGCCTTCAGCGGAGGCGTTTGCCGGCCCGGCAGCGATTTCGGCGAGGTCCATGATCCCGGCATTATACCAATTGGAGCGTTGAGTCGTGCCGCTTTAGGTCTCACGGCGTCAAGAGCCGCACCACAAACAACTGAATGTCCTCACCGTTGACAAACTCATCCGCGTTCATGTCGCCGAAATAGAAGTTGCAACTGGGGTAGCCGAGGTAATAGCCTGACGGGTCGATCAGGGCGATGACGAATGGGCCAATGTCGGCTATGTTGTTTACGCCGTCGCAGTTCATGTCGCCCAGGTTGATCACAAGCGATGTCGCCGTGAATTCACGGGAGACGCAGTCGATTTGCACGCGAAACGGCTGGTTGCCGGAATAGACCGTGAACTCGCGGCTGATCGCGTCCGTCGGAACGGGCATGGGCGCTTCGAGAAAGACTGTGAACTCCCGCGTCATGCAGTCCGTTTGGGGGCGCAAGGGCTGATTGCCGACATACACAGTGAACTCACGCGAGATGGCGTCGTTGGGCGGCAGGCCCGCGATTGGATCACTGAACACAGTGAACTCCCGCGTAACGGCGTCCGTCTGCTCGCGCAGCGGCTGGTTGCCTACGTACACGGTGAACTCGCGGCTCATGGCATCGCTGAATTCCGGCGGCGGCTCGGTGTCGTTAAAGAGGGTGAACTCCCGGGAGATCGCGTCGGTCTGCGTCTGGGCGAGAGCGGGTACACAGGTCATGCCTGCTGCCAGGACCAAGAGGAGCCGATGATGGAGTACACGTTCCATATGGACTCTCAACGTTTTTCAAGAAGACATCAGGAAAGCCACGTCCGATTGGGGAAGTTGATCTCTATTGCGGCGGCATCGAGGCGCGGACCTGGATGGCGGAAAAGCCCGTCGGCAACGTCACCTGCGCCTCCCAAGTGGAAAGGCTGTAGTCGCCGCTGACGTAAGAAGCCGTGATGTTTTGAACCGTCCCTGAACGTGGCACAATCCTCGCCTTCACGTTCCATGCCTGCACGCCGATAGGGTCGAGGCCGGTCGGGATGTTCTTGCATTCGATGACGAGCGTCTGTGCGCCGCTCGTCGCTGTGTTCACGTCGGCGTACGGAAACTCAAAGGACGCTTGCGGGTCGGTGGGCACATTGTTCGACCCGAGCGACACGACGCGCGTGCTTGGCGAATCGGCGACGACATCTTCGGGCCAGAGTTGGGCTATACTTCCAACCACGCCTTGCGAATACGCCGGATCACTGGAGGCGATGCCTACTTGATTAATCTCGATGCGAATGCGTCCCTTGTTGCTGCCGCCCGTAGCGCTTCCTGTTGGTGTCGCGCGCAATTGCCCTGTACCGCTTAGCGAATCGCATATCATTCGGATGGCCCCTCCCGAGCCGCCGGGATTCAATGGAGGGCCAAAACTGTCGACGCTTGCGTTTGCGCGAACTGCGCCATTGAGCGTCACAAGACTAGTAGCGGCAATTAGGATGGCTCCACCCCCAGCTTCGCCGTAGTTTCCAGATGATCCGGCACCTGACCCGCCTATCAGTGGAACCACGCGGCTGTTGCCATATGCACGGGTGCCAGTTCCATAGCTTGCGTGACTACCACTATCGGTACCACCAGGCCCGAGCCCTCCCGTAGTGTTTGATCCCGCACCTCGAAAACCGCCCGGACCTGGTAACTCAAATCCCAGGAAAGTGTTATTCCCTATACCCGCAATTTTTCGGGAAGACACGTCGAGTGTTCCGGCGATAGTAACTGGTCCGTTTAGCAACCAGATGACAGGAGCACCGGACGGATGGCTAGAGAATGTGACCGTCCTTCCACTTGCGATGTTGACGGACGAGTATCGAAATACGACTGCCCATTTGTCGGGGTCATAAACACCGTTGCCGGGGCTGCTGTTTGGTCCATTCCACGTACCCGTCGGCGCCAGCGCCAAGTTGATGGTGACGTTCGTGGCCGGATTGAAAGCCCCGTCCGATCCGTCTGCGCCGGGGACTGTGATGTCGCCCGATACCGGATTCGAAAGAAAAAGCACCGTCACCAAGCCGAACAATCGTGTACGCATATTCATGCTCCTTGGATGTTTACTTCGCATACGGTCAAGAGTCGCTCGGGCGATATACCCGAGAAGTGGGAGCCGTCACGCCAATCCATCAGTGTACCTGTTTCGCCCATTGCTCTTCTAGCTACCAGAACTGGTAGGTCCTCCTCGCTTGCGTCGGGGCGTCCCTCGTGCTCTCCCCCGTTTGGACGCCTTCGTGCGAGTCTTGTCAATCAACACCAAGTGTACGAGCAGTCCCATCCGGCTTCGAACGTCAAAACGCGCAAAAAGCTTTTTCACGTGCAGTCGAACGCTGTCGAGCACGATGCCAAGTCGCAGGGCAATCTGCTTGTCCGCGCATCCATGACAGATCAGCCGCGCGACTTGGGCCTGCCTTCGAGTGAGGCCGGTTTGTACGACAAGGAGTCTCCAGCGCGCCTCGCCGAACAGGTCGGGCAACATTTCGCCATCGTCTGATTCGCGTTTCGGCGGCATTCGTGATGAGGCACGCGCGTTTTACGGAAGGATTGGCAAAACCCGTCCACCGCCCCGGCGACATCGCCGAGTCAAGAGGTCGCGCACCCGCTCTCTGGCCCCTTAGAGCGCGCCGGAAGCGATTCCTTTCCGTCATCTCTTAACTACTATTGTTAGCTGGACTTGCAATTGTAAGAAACGGTCAATCTCCAGGCAGCCCGAGCGCGCAGGAGAACGAGGGTCTCTCGTCGAACTGTTGAACCGACGAAGCGATTCGACTTCCTAATCCCGCAACATCCAATCGATGGACGAGCGTCTGAATCGGGTTGCCAGCTTGGGTAGAATCGCCGGATCTAGAATGCTCATTTTCTTAGCGGGGCCCATGGAGTGAGTTGGATGGGGCTCGAAAATGCGGCGAGTTCTGTTTTCGATGGGTCATTACGACTGCTTGTGAAAACTGCCGACTTGTCGAACAAACGTGTCAGAATGTTGCTCACCAATTCGGGGCAAGTGTTCTGAACGTTGGTGATTTGATGGACTTGATTTGGCACGTGCCCATTGCCTGAGGGATCCTCAGCAAGCATCCGCCGCGCCGCGTCTTCGTCGACTAGGCTCGCGTAATGCCAAGAACGGAGGCGCACAAGCGTGACGAACAATCCTGGAGGATTGACTGTACCCACACGCCTCGCCCGAAAGGCCGCCGCGACGAACCGAAGTCTGTCGTTTTCACTCGATGTTACCCATCCGCGCTTCCTAGCCTGCTCAAATAGCACACCGAGGCGTCGCCGGTCCTTCAAATCATCTACCGTCACGCGTTCGATGCGAGGCACCGTGCAATCCCGCGCTTTGGTGAGAACACCAGCCGGTCTGCCGGAGGCGGGTTTCTGGTTTCCAACTCTCGAAGAGAGTTCTAGATTCTTTATTAGGGGTGGTGATTCATGCCGAAATGCGGCTGGAGGGGGTGGTGAATTCTGCGGCGTCGCCATAGGCCGGGGCTCGGCCCATTCCAGATTGATGTCAACCTTCGCGCCGCAACGATTCAGGCGCTGCTGCGGCACCGAACAGGTCTTCACCCAGCCAAGGGCCATCAGCTCCTTTCGGGCTGCCTTGACGTTCCGTAAATCGACACTGAACAGATCGGCGATCCACGACGCCTTGCAGGACCCCTCCCCGTAGCAGAGACCGCGGCTATACCAAAGGCAGCGCATTGCCAGTCCCAAGACTGTCGCGACCAAAACTGGACGGCCGGCTCTGGCTAGCCAGCGGATCATTCGCCGTGGAAATGGGATTCGGTGTTCGAGCTGGGCTGGACTGAGGCCCAATTCATTCGAGATATCGAGGGTCATGGGCACTGTCAGTTCAACCGCTGTTTCAGACCAGCGAATGAGCCCCGCTTTTTGGAGTCGCCGGACTGCCCCAGACACTCGTCCCCCCGAGGAGGGTCCGACGAGAGAATTCAGCTCGGAAAACTGATACCGTGGACAACGACTACGCCGATTGCCGCAGCGCCTCGCCACGACTTCGAAACATGCCAGCCATACCCGGAAGTCGAACCACCGAATGATCCCCGCCTTGTAGGCCCGCCACGCCGCTATAAAAGCCATACCCGTAACAAGGCAGAATCCCCCATCTGGCTTTCGCCGACCACCGGCTGCATCCTGTTGGTTTTCACGAATGTTCCACGAATTGTTCCACGCCATTGTCAAACACAGTTTGAACGGACACTCGGCGGGCGTCCGTGATACCCGGAGGCCGCGGTCAAAAGAGACCGGTAGCTACACGTGGATTGATTGGCTGCAACAGGGATTGACACGCGCGGGACACTGCGCTAGGTTGGGATTGTCACATCCACCCAGCGCTGCCGTGTTCCATCGCGGGCCGGCAGCCACCAAAGGGCTGAATTTGTGCGATGAGTCGGCCCTTTAGAGTTCCATCGTTTCGTGCCTCATAAACAGTTTTTCTCGTTCGGCCACCAATCAATTCCGAAAGTGGCCGTACACCGCCTCTCAGGCTAGCGCGCCTTGTTGTCAGTGCGCAAGCCGGATTCTCCGCGAGCCCGTCAGCGGGAAGTCCCGCCCTCCAGGGGCTGTTGCTGCCCTCGGTTGCCGGTTGCTTGATTTTGCATGCCACGGGTGCAACCGAATGTGAACATCCTTGAACCCCCCCTTGCGCTCACGCCGGTGTTCGTGATACGCACTCATAAGTTGCGACATGAGTTCCCGCCGTCCCGTCAACTCGTCGGCGGGCTGTCGGACGTCAATGAAAACAAACAACTGGAGCCGGAATATGCAAGGTCTAAGACGCACGACGAAAGGCAATGGATTCGTTATCACTGTCGCAAATCAGAAGGGCGGTGTCGGAAAGACCACAGTGACCGTGAATCTTTCGGCGGCATTGGGTTTGGGAGGATACAGATGCCTGGTCATCGATTTGGACCCGGCAGCCGGAGCGACCAAGCATCTCGGTGTCGCGACGGACAAATACGCGGGATCCCTTGAGCTGCTAGCCGGTAAAGACGCCCTCGAACAGCTTGTCGTTCGTGAAGGCATGCCGAAGAATGTTCACCTTGTGCCATCGCGTCCTCAACTCTCCGAACTTGACATCCGCCTTTCAAAGTATAAAGACCGCACTCAGATTCTTGATCGGCCGATCGAGCAGGCTCGCCAGATTTATGATCTGGTGTTTTTGGACACCGGTCCATCCGCAGCAGACATCACCACAGTTGCCGCGTATTCAACCGCCGAGTGGATATTGCTTTCGGCATTTCCTCATCCACTCTCCCTCGCGGGCTTGAATGAGGCCCTGCGGGACATCGCCGACGTTCGGCGACATCGAAACCCCCACCTCGAAATCCTTGGCGTCATCTTCAGCAACGTGGATGGTCGCGTTACCAGGTTACGATCGCAGCTCGAAACCATCGTCGCTCAATCCCTACCCGGACGATGTTTCGAATCATTTATTTCTCAGGCTGTGCTCTTGGCGGAATTGTCCGGACGCGGAATGACATTGTTTCAACTTCCGGGCTATACCAAGATGCCCATCGCCCACCAATATCTTCGGTTGGCGGCTGAAATCGAACACCGCCTGCTGAATCGACAATCCTTTCTTGACGGCAAACTCGGGCCAGTCGGTTCCGAACCCTGCCGAACGCCACATCCAGCGCAACCCCCAGACTTGGCCGATCTATCAACCGAACCACTTGTTATTTGAGAAGGAGAGGCGTGGCCCAAGCTCTCAAGACTTCTGTCCCAACTAGCGCCGTCGCCCGACTCCTCGATCCGGAAGTCGCAGAAAGGGCGCTTCGCCCGAAAGAGTTGCCCGTGGAGCCTACGACTCGCTCGGTTCAGGCGTCCATTCGCGCAAATTCAAAACGAAGGATTCCAGTCATCAAACGCGAGTTTGTGCTTACGCCCGAGTCCGAGGCCACCATCGTGAGACTTGTGGCCATGTATCGCCAATCAACCGGTGCCCGCCTTACGGCAAGCCATCTTCTGCGAGCCGTACTGATTGCTGCCGACAAGCGGTTCGATGATTTGGAACGCGAGGCGAGGCGGCTTGAAACGTTGAGCCTGCCTGCGAACGGGCGAGAATACGACCGCCAGCGCTGCGCATTTGAGAATCGCATTGCAAGGGCCTTTGCTGCCGGCATGGAGCAGGCCGTGGCTCAGGGAGGCGTACACGCATCTGCAACGAGACCATAACGGATTTTGAGCGACTATCAGGAGGATGAAATGGAAACAAACCCGCCCGTTGATACCTTGTTCTACAGCCCGATTCGGGCCGCAATTTGGCAGAATGACACGAACACCGGCCGTTTCTTTACGGTCACCTTCACGCGTCGATACCGCGAGGGCGATGCGTGGAAGGACTCTGCGTCTTTCAACGAAAGCGACTTACCGATGCTTGCCAAGGCCGCCCTTGATGCTCATTCGCGCATCCAATTGCGAAAAGTACCAACGCCTACAAACGACTGATTCTGGCCGGTGGTCGGCAATCGCTCATTGTGCGTCGGCATCGGGCAATCCAAGCTTATGCGCAACCCGCCGGGCGGCCTGCTCAATTCGCCTTACGCAACTAGCGGGCTGCGGCGGATCGGATTGAGGATCGACGGACCGTAAGCTCAGCCGCTCGCCGAATCGCTGGAGCGCTTCGAGGCTGGTGTAGGTCGTGCCGCCTAGGCGGATTGATTCCAACACAACGCCGCGTACTCCGCGCGTGACCCAGCGATAGCAAGCGCTCACATGCAGCCGCTTGCCGTTCGGTCTGTTCGGCAGGTGCCTCGGGGCGTCACGCAGCGGGATCAGGGTTTCGCAACTGATGTCAACCATGGACCGTCTTTCAGTAACTCACCCTGATGAATGGCCGCTGATTCTAGCGATAGAGCCTTCGCGTGCGCGGTGCATCGCACCGTCACCATGCACAAGCAAAGCGGACCAGAGCGGGCGCCCTGATTCACGCCTGCTTACGTTCCGCCTGCGAAACCCAGGTATGGACCAAATCCAGAACCTTGGCGGCTGTGAGTAGATCATCACGGCCCAAGGAATGGGTCTCGCACCATGAGCCCTGGTCGTCGCGGTACAGCCTCACGAGGACCGTGTTGAACATCACCGCCCCACTGGGCACTGCGTTGCTCCAAACGGTCGCCTTGATTGCGCCGATCCGCATCTCGTGCGCCGGCAGGTTCTTCGTGCCTCTCGTCTTTACATCAGCCATGTCATAGCTCCTTTCTGAACTTTGAAAGTGGGTTCACAATCCGATTTACAGTTTGTGCTCATGTCTTTTCACGACGCCTCAGTTGTCGGAGGCAAAGCTGTTAATATCCGCATCCAGCCGAGTTCTCACGATTGCATTTTGATAGCGGCGATTGCTCATCAAAGCGTTTCTTATTCAATGCTCTCCGATTCCAAATCAATCTCATCCAAGGGATCGGGCAACATCGGAGATGCCTCATCCTTCTTCTTCAAGAGCGGCGAGCGTCTCGTTACCATCCTTTCCATGGAATCCGCTGGTTCAAACATCAACGCCGATTCATTGTGTCGTGGCTGTTTTGGCTTCTGGCTTGGCGACTTGCCATTGAGGACGAGATCAAACGTCGGCAGCGCCTCGACCCGTGTGCTGACCTGCTTGGCAAGCGGCCCTCCGCCATCCCGCTCAGGAATTCTCAGCGCCCGGAGGATTGCCGATCTGCGCTCCGTCGTCTGCGACACGATGGCGAAGCCATAGTTACCCGCTTCCAGCAGTTCGCGAACCTTTGGCAGGCGCCGCACTTCATCCAAATGTTCGCGAATGCGCCGCGTCACCGACCGGATGGATGTTCTCTGACCAGGTACGTACACGTTGAGCACCTGCACGCGGCCATCAAACATCGCCATGCAGTGAGCCCCTTCTGGAAGGGGCTCGCCAACGATCATTCGTAGTTCGTCATCTTCGAGTCGGTATCGGTGCGCTCCTTCGACATGACAGAACAGCAGAATGCCCAAATGCTTCAAGAGGGCCTGAGATCGAAAGGGACGTGCCCGTGCCTCGGACACTCCAATCAATGCAGCTCCCCTTTTTGTCAGCTGGTAGATGCTTCGATTGCCAGGGAGTCCCCGATTAATCGCAATCAGGCCAGTGCGGTGAAGTCGGGAAACGGATGCGTCCGACAGATGCGCCCCGGCCTTTAACATCGCGAGAATCTGACGGATACTCACGCGATACCGTCCAAGGTGTTCCATGATGTGCCGATCGTCAGGTTCCATACTGCTACCACAATTCGTATGTAAAGGACCTTCGGGAGCAAAACTCGTGAAACGCCATGAGTTTGGTCACGCTGTATGATTCACCGACAACTTCTACGGCTGTGCAGCGACCAGCTTGACGAATCAGCGCGTCGGGCACCTTGTCGCACGGCGCGATGTCGCGAGTCAGGAGCTCCATTTCACCGCTCCACTTCTCGGCATACCGCGGCGCCTGCCGCAACTTGTGTAAATAAACTTGAGCGACGTGGAGATCGTGTGTCGCCTCGCTGTTTCGTGGGATGCGATAGCTGCCGCCAGTGCGCACTGCGGATACTGAAGTGGCAACAACGCACGCAGTTGAGCGGATAGGCAGCTCCCAGCGCGTCCGGGTTAGTCGCACAATGGTGGAAAAGTCGGGAACCGCCATGCCCGAATGCCAGGTTGCCAACGGTGCCAGGAGCATCACTTCTTGGTTGGTGAAGAGCTGAAGTCGTTCCAGATAGCCGGCCAATGCCAATTGTCTTATTCTCTTGCGGGCCTGCATGATGGCCCGCGACCCTTTCCACCAAGTGCGTGCGATCTGAGGCAGGCTAAGCAGCTTCACCCGATGCGTGATTGCATCCAGAATAATCACATCTCGGGCAGTTAGCTGAATGCGCAACGCGCTGCCCTGCCGGTCGATCGCCGTGAGCTGATCGGGTTTGGTCCACATTTTTGTTGTCGCGTGCTCTGCCATCGGTACCCCACTCGAAACAAGGCATGAGCCCCCCCTCGCCAGAGAGGAGGCCCTTTGCCCCGAACCATGATCAGCAAAACGCTTTCATTCGTTTGCATAGACGCCTCCATTGATATGCCTCCGCGACGTCGCGAAGACTGGTTAAACAATCGCTCAGGACCCCGAAGGGACCTCAGAGACTCTCAACCATTTGGAGACATCTCGTCATGGATCGTCCAATGCCGCTGTTCTTTCGCGTCGTTGCGGCCTCGACTAAAAAAACTATTGTTCTACCTAGCTCCTGTGCTATGGTTGGTTCATGAAACAGCTACTACAGAAAATCAAAGCTGCCCACGACTCTGACGGTCTCTCACCGTTCCTTAGGGCACTACTCGTTATGACCGGCTTTATCGTGGGATGGATTGTCACGACGCCGGGGACCTTTTAAGTTCGGGACTGAGCGTGAGCTCAGTCCCGACGTGCTTTGGTGCTAGCAATGCATCACACCGACGAGGTTGTGGACGGCTACGCCTAGGCAGAAGCCCAGAATCAGCCACCGAATTGCCCGCCCGGTTGCACGCACATCGAACGGGAATTCAACGTGAACGTGATGAGTCTTCGTGTGTTTTTCTTCAATTTGCATATATTCTCCTGTTAGTTTTTATCTACATCCTGCTCACTGCCTCGATTGAGTCAGTCAGTCGGTGCAGACATTTCTGACAGGCCACACGAAACTCACGACAACGTTTCAACCTGCCGTCTGTTTCACCTCCAAAACGGCTTCGAGGCCACAGAAGCACAACCGCTGTGGACAGTATGAAAAAACCATCAATCGCCCTCTTCCTGCCAATCGCGCATTCGGTGGCGGCCAGCGCGCCGGGCAGTCTGTTGGAAAAACTCCATCAGCCGGGCACTTTGCTGCTCCGCCAGATCCTGAACTTCTTCTGGCTCGTGCTTGTTCATCACCGTTCGCACTGGGTGAGCGCCTCGCCGAATCGTCTCGGGGACGCTCGGCCAGGGCGTGTACATGCGCAGCTTGTATTCCTTGTGGGTCATTGGATACGGTGTGCGAATGTGCATTGGTATTCCAAGAGGCTGCGTGTAGCCAGCGCCGGTCATAATGTGAAGCAGCGAGCCCGTGCGATCATTGTTTACGACGTTGATTGCGTTCTGAGTCAAGACCGAATGCAATACTTCCTGTTCGCTCACGCTCGAAGTCGCATTGCCGCCGCTCATGCCGGACGAGTACGAACGCAGAATGCCGAGGCGCTCACCGGACATTCCCATCAGGTCCAGCGCATCACGTGGATCGGCTACCGTGAACATTTGTTTCATTCGTGTGTTGACACGGACTGTTTCGCTGAGCATCGGTGCGTCCGGGACGTTCAGATCCGATCTTGCCTGATTGCTGAGAATCATCGCGGTCTTGGCGCCCGAGCACTGTTGAAACAGCGTCCCCATGTTTGACGAGCAGATGATTTGAGCTTCGTCCAGGAAAATGAAGCTGCGACGTTCAGGATGTCGATCATTCCAATCGCCAGCCGCCGTAACGAAGCAGAAGAGCGCGAGCTTCGCGACATCGCGCGCGCTGATGGCGCTGAGACGCGCTGGCAAAGAGAAGAAGCATACCTCGCAGTTCTCAATCACGGATGGCATGTGAATCACGTCGACGCCGTCCGGAGCCGGCCCGAGAACCGGGAATTGCGCGAGTACAAAAATGCTCGATACCAGTTCGAACACGTCCTTGTGCTTTTTGGGATTTATCTCCGTCAGGAGCGTCTGGTACAACTCCTCCCAGGACTGCGGCTTCCGTGTTAAACTCTTAAGCGTGGCTATCAAAAGATCGCGGGACTGTTTGGAATAGTACGATCGGCCATAGCTCAATCCGTGAAAGAGGCTAAGTGCGTTCAGTACGAGTTCGCAGAACTCGACGACAGGGCGATCCTGGACATTCAGATTTGTGATCGGATTGAAGTACGATGTCGCCAGCCCTTTTGACAACGAGAAATAATGACAGGCCTGACCGCGCTTCTCGCATTCGATCCGAACGGTATTAAACAGGGCAAGATCGCCCTTCATGTCGATGATGAGAGTCGGCACACGTTCAGACCAGTTCCACACGTGCTCGCCATGGCCGTTGACAACGGGTCGGCCAGCTCGATTGCGCTGGAGAACACCGTGTCCACGGATGAGCTGGATGAGCAATCCGATTATTCCAAGGCTCGTCTTTCCACTTTGCGCGGACCCTAGCACATGGACGTTTCCCTCTAGAATCGAACGATGAAGCAGGACCGGCGAACGGCACGGAAGATCAAACGGCCCCACGAACTTGAAAGGATGTTCGGCCGCTTCGTAAGTAGGTGGGTAGAACCCCAAGAACAGATGGTCCGAAAGGTGGAGGTCTCCGTGGAACACCTTGGAATTGGAAACCAGGTCAACAGCATCTTCCCATTCAGTCATGCTGCGCGCAACCGGGACCAGTTTTGCGATGAATCCTGCGAAGGGCACCATTTGCATGCAGAACAAGACCAGGCTGGGAAGTGGCAGCAAGGCAAGCAACGAAATCACATCGAGTACGCTGAGTGAGACAGATAAGCCTGAGCCGGGTGAAAACCCGGTCCCTGCGAATGCGTACAGGGCGGCAACGGCCAATGCAGCGCAAGTCGGAAAGAGTGATCGCGATACGTCGCGCTGCCGAGCCTTCATGGATTCCCGCGGGATCCAGAGGCCACCGGGCCGGCCATACCGATCGTCCGGGTACGCCGCGTATACAAGGTAGGCATCGGCGTGCAGGCGGATCGCGCCTTCCAGTCGGCGAGGAATCCGACGACGGTGGGAATCGATTGCTACCAGTACGATCGAGGCAGCGGTTAGCGTCGCAAGAGGGACCCAAGGAATCAGGATCAGTACGGCGCTAATTGCATACGGCAACCACTCCGGTCGCGGCGCTTTCACCGATTCGGTTGGCGCAACGTGTCCCTGCCGAAGATGGAATTCGCGGTAAAACGTCAGCGGGGCATTCGAGTGCATCTTCCGCTGCACGAGCCACACAAAACACCATACAGCCGCCAAGCCCGCGAATCGACTCCAAACCAAGAGAAGCGCAAGGAGCAATATGCAGCCTGCTGCCTTCACCTGAGCAGTGATACCGGCGCGTACCAACGCTGATCGCGCAGTGCCCGGTAGCATTTCGCAAGTGAACAACCTGTCGATGTCAGTCCGCATGCTGTACCTATCGCGTGAGACGCCCGGCCATTTGCCGATAATGCGCCGCCAGGCGTTCCGGGTCTCCGATGAACCGATACCGTATTCGTCCGTCACCGTCTTCCGATGCCAACCTCCTGAGAAGCGCCTCGTCTACCTGAGCGTGATCACCACCGATTCCCACGGCGTCAATGACGACTCCAAGGCTCTTTAATCGGTCCGCCCACTCCACCGGATTGCTGCGACAGTTATGCTTGCCGTCTGTCAGGAGCAGAACGACCAGTTCGTCTCCAGCACCTGAATGCGTGAACGGAATGAACAGATGTTCCGCAGCCTCCAAGCCGGCCGCGATATTTGTCGCTCCATACATTCCGATTGCACCAAGTGCGACCTGAAGTTCCTTTCGTGCGCCACAGCTAATGAAGCAACACATGATCCGCGCGCACTCCCCGTAGGCGACTACTGCGACCTCGTTGCGTGCACCACATTGTGCTGATGCATCTGCATAGTCTTGCGCGGCATTCGTCGCACCCCAGAGGCGATTCGGAGGCCAATCTCGTTCCATCATGCTTCCCGACGCGTCCACGACTATCACAGTCCGACGGGTGCGCATCGGGAGCGAATCAGCAGTCGCGGTCGGCATGTGCAACGGATTCGCCGAAGGGGCCGCACTGCCTGTCGAGTTGTCCGCCACCAATCGATGCGCGGGAGTTGGTCGACGAAGCACAACTGATGCATCCGGGGAAGTAGTGTCTGCCGGTGGTCGTTTCGACGAAGAAGGTTTCATGTTACTGACTCTCAGTATCTGTTCACTGACTATTTGAGAACTTCCACCCTCACCGAGACTTCCTTGCCAGAAATCGTGTCGCGGGCCGTCACCGTGACGAACGTGTTCTGATCGAACTCGCACTTGATTTCGATCCGGGGCGACCTAGCGGCTTCAACGGGCAGGTCGTTCAACTCCAACCGGCCGATGATGAGGCAGTCCTTGATGTCGGCGCGGTCGGGGCCTTGTAAGATTTCGATCAGCACATCCCGTTGATCTGGCGATTCGAGCCGGAAGTATTGGGGCGGCACCTTGCACGGTACCGGCGTGTTTTTGGCGACGACAACGGCATTCACGATGCGTTTGCCCCCGCCGCTCCGATCTTCCACGGCGATGCCAATGTCGTGGTGCGTGGCTTCCTTCAAAAACGCGTCCGGCTGCGGAATCGTGTCGCCGCCGATCCGCGCCGGCGTCCCCTGCTTCGCCATTTCCGAGACAGCCACCAGCGCAGCGCCATGCGCCACCGCCATTTCAGGGTCGATCTCCATCCGCGGCACCATGCCCGTCCGGTTGGCGACCATGTCCTGAATGAACGGCATCCGACTGGGACCCCCGACCAGGTACAGGCTCGTGAGGTCGCGGACGGTGATCCCCGCGGTTGCAAACAACTTGTCGAGGCAGTCGAGAGTTCTTTCGATCAACGCCTTGATCGCCTTCTCAAACTCGGCCTTTGTGACCGAGATGACATAATGCTGCCCTTTCAAGCTCATCGGGATTTGCACTTTGTCCCGTTTGCCGAGGCTGATCTTGGCTCCGGCCGCGCGCGTGTCCAAATCCAGTGCGAAGAAGGGATCGCTCAACGCCACGCGACAGTCCTTTCCCGTCTTTTTCTCCAGCTTGTCCAGGATGACCTGCTTCAGGACCTCATCGAGGTCATCACCGCCCAGTTTCTGGACGCCCTCTGTCGCCAGTACCAGAATTTCATCACCGTTCGACTCGCAGATCGCGCAATCAAACGTGCTGCTGCCCAGGTCATACACAGCGATCTTGCTGCCGCGTTTGTTGCTCGAATTCTGCTCGGCGTAAGCGAAGGCCGCTGCCGCCGGTTCGCTGATCACCCTCAAGACCTTGATGCCCGCGGACTCACATGCCTGCTGTAGGGCCTTCTTCTGTTTGTCCGTGAAGTTCGCCGGTACCGAGATCACGGCCGCATCAACCGATTCGCCGGCCTGCTTCTCGGCAAACTGCTTTGCGGCTAAGATAAGGATCTCTGCCAACTCTGCGGCATTCTTGCCCCCGAGCAGTTTTTGATCGCTTCCGAGACTGAGTTT
The DNA here is from genome assembly GCA_007753915.1 of Phycisphaerae bacterium RAS2. Lineage (NCBI taxonomy): Bacteria > Pseudomonadati > Planctomycetota > Phycisphaerae > Phycisphaerae bacterium RAS2. The sequence continues at coordinate 1,196,482 of CP036352.1, read as the reverse complement.
GAAGTGGCGGACCACATTCTGCGGATCGACGAACCCCTGCTCGTGGGCATCGTCGCCAACAAGACATTGACCTGATCCATCGATGTAGACGCAGGCCCTCAGTCCGTTCCCGCCATGACCGTTCTTCACGGCGACAGTCTGGCCGGTGCGGTCGGGGTAGGCGCACTTCACTTTGGAATTCCCAAAGTCGATGCTGATGATCATGATTTCGCATCCTTTCGCTTCGTAACTTCATTGCGGTACACCGCCACCAACGCAGGGCGCACCAGCCAATGATCTCGCCGTCGGTGATACCCGGGCCGAAGGCAGGCGGCGATGGAACCGCCCGGCTCAGTTTTGCTGGCGGGCCGTTGCTCCTTCACTTTTTGTGTCGCAGGATCGAAGGCGTCACCGACGCGCGGTCGAAACCGCGTCACTTCAAACTGCTGGAGAATCTGATAGACATCGATGCGGTCGGCCTCGCGGACATTGATTGTCCGCTCGATCATTTGTTGGGACGTTGGAATCCGACTGGGACTCGTTTGATTCGCCTGGCTCTGTAGGTAATCGCGGTCTTCGTCCAAGCGATCGAGAATCCGAATGTGCTGCAGCAGCAATGGTCCCAGGATTTCGTCCCGGAAGTGCTTCTCCTCGTGCTCGCGTACCTTGTCGTCAACCACAGATCGCTTCTTGACCGCGCCGGCTACCACATCGAGTACCGCCATCACAGCGTCGATCTTCCGGCATACGTCGCCGGCAATTTCCAGCACTCGCTGCATCGTCACTTCAGCTTGTGCGATATGGGCTTCCAGCTTGGTGAGCCGGCTTGCGACGTCAGACACCTGCGCCGTTTTGTCGACATCCCTCTTGACCGGACCGTCTCCCTGATCGCGTCGCCGGTCGGCGCTGTTACATTGGCGCGCGAAGTATGACGCTCCGTAACGATCATGCCCATGCTCCGATTCCGGACCGGCCCCCGATGGCCCGTCGGCGAAAGCTGTCATGTTGTCACGCCCCTTTCGTTCAGATGGAACTGACGTCGTTGCGGTCCGGCGTCGTGGTGGATGATTCAATGCGATCGACAAGGGGTGCGTCGTCGTCGAAATCGAGCGCCGCGTGTCGACTGGACATCGTCAGATTGATCAACTTCCTTCCGCCCACCCAACTCACGCTGCTACTGACAAGCCGTGAGAGTTCCCGATTGAATTCGACCTCTTCTGGCGAAAGCGCCTTGAACAGCAGCGACTCGCCCCGGGCAATCAGCCGCAGATAGTGCGTCTGTAAATCGTCTGTCTTGCACGATTGGTCCGACGAAAGCACCAACGCCAGCACTGGACCTTGCGCTTCCAGGTGAACGACGTTGAGACGGCCGGAGGCAATCTCCCTGATGAGCCCGACCGCACTCGACGATTTCGCTTTCTTTTTTCGCTTTTTCGTTGCCACTTACGTTTTCTCCTTCCTGATCGGACCCACTCCCACGCTCTCGTCCACGGCTGACGACCGCCGCATCGACCAGGGCGCCGGGAATTCCATTGGTGTTGCATATAGTCTAGCCCCCAGGGGCTAGACATCAAGCCAAATAGCGCCCTTCTTTATGACTCGTCGTAACTGCTGTTATTTACGTTGTTTAGATCGATGCCCGGCAGGGCGGAGAACAAGTTTCAGACGGGGCACGACGTGATTGGGCCGGTCCGGGTTCGCCGCGTCTTTGCTGTGCCTGCCTCCCTTATCAAGGTGGTTGAACTGAAATGCACCATCGGCTTGCGAACGAGTGCAAACTAGAGCCGATGGTTTTCCACATGTCGGGCATTCAACCGCGAGACCGAGTCGTGTCAGCTCTTTACCGAGTGCGCTGACGAGACGGGCTTTCTTGCCGAGGGTATCGAAGCGGTGGCTGGGCAAGCGGCTCAGCACATCCTCAAGATAGTCTGTTGCCCACTTCCTATTGAAGCCGTCATTCAGGACCTCGCGAAATTCTTGCAGCACCGCGAGTGCATCGACAGGATCAAGTTCGGCTACTCTTGGCAGGCGAACTTTTGCCAAGGCGTCATCAACTTGTCTAAAGGCTTCGTGTGTTCTCTCGTCATCCGGCCGCACCTTCACAAATCGAGCATCCCACGATTCGGCCCCAAAGGGCAATGAAAAAGACATGTATCCGCCGCCGAGCGTGTCGGTTTCCTGCAACGGATCATGAGGGAGTCGGTCAAGCATTTTGCAGAACAAGGCCAGTTCCTTGGCAAGACGCTTCTCGCCGGCAGACGACGGCTGAATGCTGAGAATCGCTTTCCTATCCAATCCAAGATCCACGGTGCGGGCTCGATAGTGGACCATCGCGTCAGCGAGCTTCTTACGATCGCTTGCATCAAGCTTATCCAATGCAGATGACATCACGTCGGCGACATTCTGCACGAACACCAGTTCTCTGCCGGTACCGGGCGGCAGGACAGACCGGTCGACGATTTGCCCAGTGGAAGGACTAAAACCGACAACAAGCAGCTCGTGCTCTTTGACGGAGAGTTTGTTCGGAGTCGGGTATATGACACCCGTACCGGGAGCGATCGCGGGAGAGGGCTCGCGATTAATGGGATGCAGCTTCGTTTCGACACGACGGGCAAGGTTGAAACGGATGGTGCCATTGTTCGGGGCACGAACGACGACCATGGGATTCGAGCGTAAGTCAGCACAGGCATTGGCGAGCTTGTTCAAGCCGACCCAGCAGAGACCGGCTAAATCCGAGGCTCCTAACTCCGTATATGCCTCCACCCGCACAAAGGGACGGCCGTAAGGTGCGATGGCGCCTGCGAGGTCCATGAGTCTTATTCCGACGGCCGGTTCAGCGCGGGGTCGAGAAGGTAAGAAATTAGCCGCCTCACTGGTCTCGTGATCCAAACGAGGCGCCAGGACGTACCCGGGTCCCCTGCGATCCCGGCCAGGTTCGTCCATGACGATCTCGGCGCGAGTAATTCGAATGTGTTCGGCAACCTCGTCGATTAACCGTGCGAAGCTAGTGCAGGCGTCAAGCAAAAAGAATTGGAAACCCTCTGGCTGCGCCGGAACGCCGAATGTTCGGCTTTCAGGATCATAGAGGATGAACGTATGCCTGATTTCATCGAGAGGAAATCCGTCGTGGGCAACGGCTCTCGTCGCGCCCACTCCTTTGCCCTCGGGAGGTTGAGCAGCGCTGGGAGAAGTGGGTTTTCCGCGTTGTCGCCTTGCCATGCGCGCAATTCCCGTTGCCCCCGACTTTGAAGGGGACGTTTCCAAAATGCGATTATAAGGCTACCAGAATTGACGCTCACCCCCAACCCAACGCCTGATCTTCATGCCGTTCTGCTCAGAATCTCTCGTCTCTCCGTATGGAAACGCTCGACAGCGAAGCGAATCGTTGGGATTGGCCTTGTCGTTGACTCAAGAGACGATTCGTGGAATTGGCCGGCGATTTGCTGAAAGAAGGCACAGCAGGCTCATCGAATTCTTGCCCACGCCGCCTCGCGGCGATGAATGCACTTGCAGACGGTCTTGGAGCGCCCTCCGACTCCGAACCGATCCGGCAGCGTGGATGAAATGTCTCGGGGGGGATGGCCTGCTCTTCATCGGCCGCCCTCGTCGGGGACCCCCTGCTGCGAGCCCCAACGACGACGGCCGAATACGGCAGATCAAGACAGCAGCCAGGGTCTGCGCTGCGTTGCCTTGTGCAACGTCTCGCGCCGACCCCTCCATAACGTTTGTATCAGGTGGAGCTGCCCGGACCCTCGCAGACAAGGTTAGGAGATACGCTTATGTCCAAACAAGCATCCAACAAGCCGGTTCACGAGATCCGATACGGCAGCATCAAGGCGGTCATTTGGAAAAACGAAACCGCCAACGGCTCCATGCACAACGTCACCGTCGCGCGCATCTACAAGGAGGGTGACGAGTGGAAGGAGTCGAGCGGCTTCGGCAGGGACGACCTTCTTGTCCTCGCCAAGGCCCTCGATGACGCCCACACGTGGATTCACGCCCAGAAGGCCGCTTAGGCATTCGGCAACGGTTCGGGACGGTTCAAAGGAAAAATGGTTGACTCAGAGGGCTCCAGGCTCCACCTGACCCTTCAGCCTCCCGGTTCATAACCCCCACGTAGCCCTTCCGGCCTGTGCCGTCCTTTAGTCGTGGATAGAGAACCCGAAAGGAACGGTTCACCGAGTGATATCGCGAGGCGTGACTGTCCGCGACCAATTCGAAGTCGTGAGGATCACGTCCGTCCATTGAACCGGCCGTTCTCCTTCAATACACGATAGACAAGCATGTGGTTTACGCCGAGGGTCTTCGCCAGCGTGCGGGCGCTCCACGGATACTGGCTGCTCTCGCGGTGCTTGGCCATCCGCAAAATCTTGCCGGCCAGACGTTCGCGGGCGAGGCGTTTGCGACCAGAGCGATGGGCTTCGTGCTCGATGCCTGCGTTTCGCTTGGAAGAGAAGCGAGACCGCCAACGGCTGACGGTTTGCTCATCGGTGCCAAGCTCGGCGGCAATCTGCTTGTTTTGAAGTCCATCGGCCGCGAGGAGAACGATTCTCGCCCGCTGGGCGAGCCGGCTATTCACCCCGCTGGCCCAACGTCGCAGGATTTGACGCTCCGTTCTACTCAATGAAATGACGATTGCGGCCCGCATCTTTTCATCATGCCTGACAAAAAAAGTTACATCAACCGTTGCATAATGTGCCAAATATATGTTACGGTGAAATTGCACTCCGAGGGAACTCCCGATCGATTCCTTGCTAAGAATGGTCTAACGAATCGGGAAGGCAGCATTCTCGAAGTGCCTCGTCTCCGGGGTTTTGATGTACCCGCGCTTTCTGACCACGAGTTAAACACGCGGCCGTTGGGACACGATCGTCTCATTTCGGAAGAACTATGGAACTGATGACGCACGATGACGTGATGGAAACGCTCGAAGTCACGATGATGCGGAGCCGAACCGCGGCCGGCGGTGCATGGGTCGGCGGGACGATAGCCGGCCACAGGTTTTCCGCGTTGGTTTTTTCCCAACCGGCTGTCAACCGTCAGTGGGAAGTCAACACAACAAGTCGAATTTCAAAACTCTGGGTGCAACGGCTTGACGATGGCGTGACGGTTTACAACTGGGACCGGGGCCTGGATGTTGCGCCACGGACCGACCTGGCCGCGCGGATTGTCGCCCTTCTTGCCGAAGGGCTGGCCGACCTCGTTTGGGGATTAACAGTTTTATAAACACATCATTTGAACGGAGGATTATGGAACAACATGACGCGACTCGCACAACCGGAACCGATGTAACGCCGCGTATCTACGTAGCCTCGCTAGCTGACTACACCGCCGGCTACCTGCACGGTTGTTGGATTGACGCTAACCAACCGGTTGAGGACATCCGCAAACAAGTCGCCCAGATGCTTGCCAAATCGCGTCAACCCATCGCCGAGGAATGGGCCATCCACGATTACGATAACTTCGGCACACTTCGCCTTTCCGAATTCGAGAATCTGGAACATGTTGCCGAGGTCGCCCGACTCATGGCCGAGCATGGCCCGCTGTTTGCCGATTTGGTGAACCACCTTGGCGATGCATCCAACGTTGACGAGGCCCGCCGCTACATGGATGAGGCATACCGCGGAGCCTTCGACAGCTTGGCTGATTACGCGTCCGACCTGATCGATGATTGCTACTGCGACGTGCTCAAAGGTCTGCCCGACTTCATGCGCTATCACATCGATTACGACGGAATCGGGAGGGACATGGAGCTGGGCGGCGATGTTTTCACCGTCGAGCACGGGGGCAAGGTCCACGTTTTTGACTCCCAGATTTGAACGTCTAACTACACTGAGATAAACACCATGATTGATAAATTCGAACTGGAAAAAACCCGCATCACGGCAACCGCGATGAACGTCCTTCATCCCGAGGACGTGGACGCCTCGTTGAAGCGTCATGCGGCGGGGGATTGGGGTGATGTCGGGCATGAGGACCGGGCGGAGAACGAATTCTCCCTCGACAAGTGTTTGCGGTTGATGTCCGTCTTCCGCGACCGAAACGAGCGCCGATTCTGGATTATCACCGAGGCTGACCGCTCGGCGACAACCGTCCTGCTGCCGGAAGATTATTGAAGTTAACACATATCGCCAATTCGCGCGTTGGCTTTTTTGAGGGGTAACCCGCGACCTCGTTGGCGATCTACCGACTCATACACATTTGTGGCCGGCCCCGCATCACGGTCGGGGCTTTACCCCAGAAACCAGCCGACCGCATACGCCTCAAATGCCTTCGTCGAATCATTGATAATGGATTCTGCTTGGCGGTTGTCAGCCACCGTGGCGCCTCCGCACGCCCTCGGCGCGCCTCCCCTCGGTCCGTGAATGAAGCATCGTGCCGATTGCGTCGTAACTCGCGTATTGCCAACCGTATAACAGCGTTTGGCGGCACGCCTCCTCCAAGCCCCAAGGCAAGGGGAACCTGTCGGCGCAACTGTCCCCAAGCCCATCGCCAACGGTACCGGGGCGGAGTTGGCTGGGAATCCGCTGAAAGGCACATAGTTCGCGTCCGAGCGCGCGTCCAGGCTCCAAGCCGGGGACATCGTTCGGGCCTTCCGTACCGGCGGATAGGTTGCTGGTCGCTGGAGCGGCAGCTACCCTCGGGGGCACGTAATACACCAGGAGCAACCCATGCCTCGCCGCAGCGGTCCGAAGAAAAGCAAGTTCAGCCTTTGGCTGCCAGACCAGATGATCGAAGACCTGACGCGTATCCAGCGCGACATGGGCAAGGAGTCCCTGGCCGAGGTCATCCGGGACGCGGCAATGGTCTACTGCGACCTGCTCAAGGCCCGCGACAAGGGTGTCGACCTGTACTATGAAGAAGCCGCCGGCGGCTCAAAGGGACCCGTCTGGATTCTGCCCGGCCCGCCACCAGGGCAGCGGCGAAAAAAATGACCGGCGTTTTTGTTTTGGACTTGATGTCTTACATAATCTACATAAGATCATACCATTGGAGCGACCGCCCGAAGCGGCGCCCGGAGCAAATTGATGGCCCTGCCTTTCCTGTCGTCATGTCGAGCGTTTCGGTGGGGGGCGATGCGCCGTGCGGGATGTAACGTCGCAAAACTTCGGGCTCTTAATCGCCTACGTTCTTCCCGGCCTTCTCACTCTTTGGGCCGTGGGCGAAGTCATGCCTTCTGTGCAGACTTGGCTGATCGCCTGCTTATCCGCTGGAACGGAAGGCGGCGGCATCAGCAGCTTGATCGCCGTCCTGCTTGCGTCCATCGCAGCTGGAATGACCACGAGCGCGATTCGCTGGGCGATTGTCGATCGCGTTCATTCTTGGACGGGGTTGCGCCGACCAGCTTGGGACGACTCGCGGCTTCACGACAAGCTGTCGGGTTTCGAGGCCTTGGTGGACAACCACTACAGGCATTATCAGTTCTACGCCAACATGCTCGTGGCGATGGTGCTTCTGATCATCGCGCGGTCCTCTATCGCGAGTGGATGCCAGATCGCATGGGATCGCTTCAACAGCGCGATGACCTTGATTTGTCTTGTGTATTGGGCGACCTCGCGGGATACGTTGCGGAACTATTACACGCGGGCCGCATTTCTTCTTGGCACATCGGAAAGGATGGTGCGAGATGGCGAACGGACATTCACACGTGATTGCAGTTCCAGCGAACGAAAAGCCGGCGATGACGACCGGTCCAAAGGAACCGAATCGGCCGCTGGAGAAGACGACGACTCGGGTGACTAACCAGGCCAAGGACCCGCTGGCCACTAAACAGCAAGCATCGCGATAGTTCCGGTTTGCGACTCCTTGTTCTAACCGCACATCGTGTTCGCGAATTGCCATAACGTCTATAGGAGCAAGCCCCCGTCCCGGTACGCCGTCGCGGGGGCTTTTTCATGGACAAAAGGTGAATCACGAGCAGTTTCATTTCCCTTGGATTGAGCCAGCGACCTCTGAGCCACAACCGTCTTCTTCAGACTCCGCGGCGGAACGTGAAGGGCCGAGCAAACCGACAATCGAGAACGCCAGTCTCGACTCGGCCAGGTTTCCAGATGTAGAGACACCGAGCGAACCTCCGGTGACTCTCGATACGGAACCCAACCCATTTGTTGATCTTCCAGTGCCGGAGCCCCTTGCGGAGTCTGTCGCGCACGGAACATTCGGCGTCACGGAGGTAGGCTCGATCGACCCAGACGAGGAGGATGTGCGCGCCCTCACACAGGAACATGCGCGAGAAATGATGGCGACACTCGCGGATGCCCAGGCCGTCGAAGATGCGTTGAGAACTGGAGCAGACCCTAGGACTGGAAAGTTTCCCACGACGGAGGAATCACGCACGAGGCTCGCAGAATTCCTTGTGCGCGAAGAAAAGCGATTGAAGAACCAATACTCAATCGCTCTGGCAGCTTATGCCCAGGGATTCGGAGACGAGGCTACGCAGACGTTGGATCTTTGGGTGCGCAAGGCAGTTGCCGACGCTGTAGTCGGCCAGAGTTGGTACGACCCGGGCCATCCGTGGCACTACTACCATGAAGGCGATCACGCACCGCCCATCCCGGTCGAAGCAATCGAGGGCGATATTGAGGTCGGCCGGTTCATTGAACGCGAAGTGCCGAAAAACCCCGCAAAGCGTTCTGCACGACTTAGTGAGTTGTTGATTCAAGAACGGCAACGCGTCCTGCAGGACAAGCAGCGGTATCAGGAAATCGTTAAGCGCGGCGCGGATGCCCTGAGCAGCTACGACCGCGAGATCGCCCATACCAACGATGAGATGGCCCGAGCGACTGCGCTGGCTCTCAAATACAACCACATTCGCTACGGACTGGGTCGTGTGGCATGGCTGGAGCAGCGATTAGGAGTCGGTGCTGAATCTTCGCTTCTTTCATCACACAAGGACCGCACCCCTACGTCTATTTCAGATCCGCCTCGGGATTCATTTGTCTCGGATAGCCTCGGCGACACGGACTCGACTTCTTGAATCACGCATTCGTGCCGCAACGCGTAGAACAGAGTTCGATTCCTGAATCCCCTCTTGCATGATCGTCGCGATTCGTCGTAAGACATAAAGGACGTTATGTCTGACGATGCCGACACCGCTCCCCCAGAAATCGAACTCCTATTGATAACGGTCCCGCAACTGGAATCTAACGTGGTTTGCGACTTCGGCGGCATGTGGGAGGTGCCGAAACTCATCGACTCGGCCGGCCCACGTGCCTGCTATCGGTTCATCGGGTTCTTTGCGGCGCAGATTCGCAACCCGAACACGCGCGCCGCGTACTACCGGGCCGTTCGACAATTCGCCGATTGGTGCGAGGATCGACAGGTGCAATTGGTTGATCTCAATCCTGTGCTCGTTGCCGCGTACATCGAGCATCTTCAGCAGCATCGTCCGGAACCGACCGTCAAGCAGGCACTAGCCGCCATCCGAATGTTGTTCGACTGGTTCGTCACCGGCCACGTAATTTTGTTCAATCCAGCGTCATCGGTTCGCGGTCCACGCTATTCGCTTCGGCGCGGCAAGACGCCTGTCCTGGACGCGGAACAGGCCCGACAACTGCTCGATTCGATCAATACAGTGACGATCGTGGGACTGCGTGACCGAGCGCTCATTGCAATGATGGTGTACACGTTCGCCCGCGTCGGTGCCGTCGCGAGCATGAAGGTGGAGGACTACTTCCAGCAGGGCAAGCGTTGGACCGTCCGGCTGCACGAGAAAAACGGCAAGCTCATCGAGATGCGCGTCCATCACAACTTGGAGGCGTATCTCGACGCGTATATCGACACCGCCGGGATTCGAGAAGATCGTAAGGGTCCGCTCTTTCGGCGCGTCGCGAAACGCCGGCATGCTGAACTCACGGCTGCGGCAATGCCGCGGCAGCTAGTTTGGTCTGTCGTAAAGCGTCGGGCGCGATCGGTCAGTATGCCGCCGGAGATTTGCTGTCACACGTTCCGGGCGACGGGCATCACGACCTACCTGAAAAATGGCGGTACGTTGGAGAAGGCCCAGTACATGGCGGGGCATGAGTCCTCACGCACGACTTCGTTATACGACCGCCGCCAGGACGAAATCACACTCGACGACGTGGAACGGATTGCGATTTGAATTTGGAGGCTCGTAGCGAACGAAACGCTCGCGGACAAATAGCTCTGCGCCTGCCGTTTGGTCAACGCCGCTTCCGACATCATAGGTTGAGGAAATGCGCGTTCAGGACCGGCTGGGCCGACCGCCAAAGCTATTTGCCCGCAAGCGGCGTCGAAACGACGCCGTTTGGGGGTTGTCTATGGAGGGGAACGTGATTTCGGCATGTGCCGACCCTATCACAACTCGCGCTTGCTAATCAAACTCTGTTTGAGAGGGGCCTTTCGAGCCGGTCTCACCACCATCGGTCGCGTCCGTTGCTGTCAAATCGCGGACCGGTCTGCGACGCCCAAGGAGCCCCGGCAGTAACTCTGCAGCGTCATCCAACACAACAAACCACCGTCGCTTGTGATGGATGATCTCTTCGGCAAGGCCGTAGCGCCGGAGTTCCTCGCGGTTGGCTGGCACACCGTCGAGCACTAATTCAACCACTTTGTCCCCGCTGATCCGCGCCATGGTGAGCCGCCATCCGTTGTCCAGCTCGATAACAGCGCCGCCAACCAGCAGATCGAGGATTTCGGCGGGGGAGGCCTCCGCGAGCGGCGTCCCAATTCCGAGCCGTTGCTTGACGCTCGGCACATCGGACGGGCTGAGGTTCAGGCCCACCAATGCGCGGCCATCCGCCAGAATCGCCCGGGCAATCTTCACGCTCTGGATACCCGAGGAACCCATGATCTTGTCGTAGATCGGAAAGATGGCGCCGCTCAAGATGTGAAACCGTTTCGGCTCCGTCGCCGGCGTTTTCGCATACTCGGCGTCCCACCACGCGCGAGCCGCTTCCCGGTCAACGAGTTCGTATTTTTCAGCGAGTTCGTAACGCTCCACACCGTGACGAGGCCCCTTCACCGCCGTCAGGAGCACTTCGTTGGGATGCGTGTCCATGTGTGGCGATACTCCGTAGATTCGGCCGCTGCGGTTGTTCCGATAGAAGCCCTCCTTCGCGTAGCCCCATCCTGCGTCGGCAAAGGTTTGCCGGTCGACGTCAATTTCCCCCTCCAATTCATGCAGCATGGTCCGGGCGCCGGAGGCGGTGTCGATGAAAAGCGTCTGCGGCTCGGCGATGCTTTGCAGATTGCGAGCGCGAATCTCCTCGACCCCGAAATCGAAGGCCCCGGTCCGCTTGGCGAATTCGACCGCCTCTACGTAGCGTTCATAGAACAGCTCGAAGATTCGGTTCTGCTTCTTCACGTGCAGCACCATGATGCGATTCAGAAATTGCTCGACGTTGCTCATGAAGCTGTCGCGGACGGCCGTCTTTTCCTTGTTCAGTACACCCATCCGCTCCAAATCGCGGAGGCCCAACCCGACACCCACGTGCTCGTTCAACTGCACACCGCGATAGAGCCGGGCGAGTGCAGCTTTGCCGTAGGAATCTGTGACATCCTCCGGTCTGAACAATTCACCCGAGAGCGAGTGCCGTTCGCCCTTGGTGAGCGCACCCAGCGCCGCCAACCGCTTCGACACCGCATTGACCAGACGTTTCTGTCCGGCCAGATCGAGGAGCGACAGTCGGATGACGGGCGCCGAGGTCTGATTTGAACGATGCACACGGCCGAACGCCTGCATCTGCTGGTCTGCCGACCATGAAAGCTGAAAGGCGTAGAAGACTCGCCGCTGTTGATTCCGTGCCATCGTGTCGGCGTGGACACTGATACCCGTGGACCCGGCGCCGGACAGGACCGCGAGACGCTTGGAGCCGCTCTGGAACAGCCGCGTTTCGTACTCGTTCAACTGTCGGCGGCTCACGCCCCGGATCTTTCGCCGCACGTACTTCCCATTCTCCCAGCGGTGCGTCCGGCCGCTGATCTCAGCCACGTTGCCGATGCCGAACCGCGACACCAGGGCATCCAACGGATTTTGCGGGAAGTCGATATCCGCGACCTTGTCCAGTAGTGCTTGCTGGCGTCGTTGGTTCTCGCGGTTGATTTCGGGATTGCCCGCGGCATCGAGTACGCGGACGGAGATGACGTTGCCGGTCACCGGGTCGGTCTCCTCTCGGTACTGGTAGATGGGAAACTGCTTCTCGATGAGCTGCACGATCATCTCGCGGGGCGTCGCGTCCAATTCGCTCAGCTCGACGCCCTGCGCTCGCGCATCTCGCACCTTTCGGTCGGCTTGAGCCTCGCCGGTATTGAACAGACTCACTACGACGGACCTGCCCTGAGCAAGGTCGGCGGCTATCGCGGGTATCACGTCGGGAAGTGAGTACGCCATCATCAGTTGCAGGAAGAACCGTTGCTGCGCCGAATAGAACTGAGCGTAGCGGCCGCCGTTTCGTTTCTGGCAAGCGTTGCTCTCCGCCGTCTCGAACGCCACCAGCAGCTCTGACCACAGGTCGGCGATTTCGTCGTATTGCTGCTGCTCTGCGTCTGTGATTCGGTGAAGCAGCGGTTCGTATTCGACAGCGCTTTCTGGCACGATGCTTCCGTCTGGCAGGCGGGTCGGTCCGTAGCTGATCGTGCGCGACAGGTAGGTGCCGACCGACTTGAGGTCGCGGCAGAGCATTTCCATAGCCGCGACGCCGCCCCGCTCCATCGCTACCAGGAAAGCCGAGAAATCGGCGAAGGGCGCTCCGTCTCCCCAGAGGCCCAGCCGCTCATAGGGCGCCATGTGCCGGGCTTCCGTTGCTCCGGTCGCACTGAAGTAGCGAACGCGAGCCTGCGGGAACATCCGCTGGAGCGCGATACCCATGTTCCCGCGAAGCGTCCCTTCGTCCACGGTCGCCTTGCCGCCATGCGGCGTGGCCGCGGCGTTCTTCATCAGGTGTGCTTCGTCGAAGGCGATGACGCCCTCGAAGTCCTCCCCGAGCCATTCGGTGAGTTGCTTGAACCGCTGTCGTTCGCCATCGAAATCCGTGCTCAGCATGGTGTAAGTGGTGAATAGGATGCCCGTCTCCGTCAGAATTGGGGTGATCGGCTTGAACAGGGCTTGATGGACAATTCGCAACGGCACACCGACCGCGTCGCGATCGCGTTCAGCGTCTGCGCACAATTGGTGCGACGCCGAGATGTGAACGTGCTTGCATCGCCCCTGTTTGAACTGGTCGTAGATGAACGCGTAAATCTCTCGGCCTTTCCCAATGCCTGTACCGTCACCATTCCATTGTCCTTTCCGTGATCCGTTGGGAAGCAGGAACTCGACAGCCTGTCCCGCGTAGATGACATCTTCAAGCTGAATGTCAGAGATGCGGCCCTCAACGATGATTTCGGCCGGCACGTGATGCTTGTAGGTCACATCCGGCGGCTCGACGGATGCCATCGCAGTCGACTCGACCACGTTTGCCGGATGCGGCTGTGTCCCCCGAACTATCGCTCGCTGCACGCGATACTCAGCAAAGACCGTCCCCTCTTCGATTCTCAACGCCTGCGATGTGACACCGGAGTCCAGTTGGCCTATAGCATCCCCAGCCGGTCGAGCGTGCTCCGCAACAACAGGGCTGCCCACGCTCGCATCGCTTCTGGCTTGACTGGAAGTTGAGGTCGCTCCCGCTCCAGTTCCCGCATGATTATCCGCGTCAACGCCTTCGGTCCTGTCGTCACCATTCGATTCCAGGCAAACCACTGCTCCGTTGTCACCGGCGTCTCGGTCGGTAACGCAATCCCGCCCGCCCCGTCCTCCAGAAGGCACGCAATCAGTTCGATCACCGGGTCCGTCTCTTTCTCCGTCTCGCGCTGAAATGTGTTCCGCAGCACGCTCCGGGCCTGTTGTCTGATTGCGTTCGCGAATTCGCCCACGGATGTCCTCCTGAGATAGATCTTTGAGTTGTTCATACGCCTCCTCCAACGAAAGCTTTGTTCCCCTGATGATGTCTGATTCGTCTGTTGTCGCCCCGTCATGGTCAATTACGATGATTTGATGGTCGAACGTCGTGCCGAATCTGGCGTACACATTTCCGTCGAGTCCGACGTTCGCGCGTACACGGAATCGTCCCTCGATATCCGCCCACCACGCACGAAATTTCGGACGGTCGAGGGCCATGCCCCGTCCAACGATGCCGACCAGTCGTCCGCCAGGCTTGAGCCGGAGCAGTGCCTGTTCGATGTGCCGAGCGCCGAAATCGGTGCTGTGCCCGCGTACGCGACCCCCAGTTGCCGAAAACGGAGGATTCATCACGATTGCGTCATAGAGCCGGCCGTCGGGCAAGAGGTTGTCGAGTCGCTCGGCATCGAACGCCGTTGCTGCGAACTCTTGAAGTTCGAGGAGAGTGCGACGACGCGTGTCGATCTCGTTGGTGTCCACGTCGGCGCCGGTCAGACGGGCCAGGACCGCGATGTTGCCGGTCCCCGCGCTGGGCTCCAGAACTAGCATCCCATCGCGCAACCCCGCAGTTTTCACAACTAGCAGGGCTTCGGCCGGCGGGGTGCTGAATTGCTGCAATTCGATTTGTTTTTCGTCGCGTCGTGTCTGACGAGGCATACGCTCCTGCAACGCAAGCAGCGTCCTTGTGGCCGCTGCAAAATCGGTGAGGTCAGGGCCGATGCGGCGAAGGTAGATATTCATGCCGGTTTCCGCAGCGTCGTACGCGTCGCGGGCGTGTCCGGCTGCATGTCCAAACATCTCACGGGCGAATTCTGCCACGGAGTGATTGTCAAACCGGGTCTCTGGCTGAACCTGCAACACCGCTGCGAAGCACAAGGCGAAGTCCGACGCCGACACGGGTCGCCCCGACCCGTCAGGCTCCGGTCGACGAGGGACCAACACGTCCGCGCGGATTGAAGCCTGTTCAAACGGTTCGATCGGCCGGGCGTGTTCAGCTGTAATGGACCAGTCGAATTGCTGCTGAATGTATTTGTCCAAATGTCCTCAAAAAATGACACCTCTAGGCTTTACACGCGTTATGGCGAGCTTGAGAGAATCTGTGCCATCAGATCGAGCCGACCGCGATACCGGGCTTCCCCAGGAAAGGTGAGGCCCGGTGGTGTTTGAGCCTCAAACCGTTCATCGGTGAACGTCACCGATTGAAACCTAGACAGCCATCGCGAGCAGCGAGGCCGCCTTCACATCCGCATCCGTGCGTTCGCCGACGTGCTTCATCCGGCCGTTGAGCCGCGTGAGCGCATCGACAACCGAGAACACCGTGAACCGACCTCTTTCTTGGGCGATCTTGAGCGCTTCTTTTGCCACCGAACGGGTGATGCCCCGACCGGATAGCAGTTTCAGCACCTGATCGCTGCTTTCGCCGAGCGTTGTCGCCATCGCCTTGCCGATCACGCGGGAGAACCCATCGCGGCGTTCGTCGCGCCTTGCAACCAGACGCTCGATGATTCGACGAATCTCGCTGAATGACTCATGGACGTTCGCCGTATGCTTGCGGCTGAACTCCACGACCTCGACGGCGTCCCAAACAATGTGATTCTGACACACCGCCTGAAACCAGAACGTCTGCACGCCGATCGACCGCTTGCCCACTTCCGAGTTCCACAGAAAGAATCCCGGAGCGAAGGCTTCCCCGCCGATCTCCGTCCAGCCGAGTGGATCGATTAGGAACACAAACATGTCCTGCTCCCCCCGGTACAGGCCCGTGCCGCCGCGTGTTCGCGGTTGCTCAGACCCTTCCCAGGGCGGCGAGTCATCGGTGCGTTCCGTCCTGTCCGTTGTCGGCGTTCCGTCACCCGTCGGCTGTACGCCGGGTGCGAATCTCGCCTCTTGCGGCGGCTGGAAGTCCGTAGCGAACTCCCGCACCATCGAGAGCAGATCCGCGTCGAACAACCGCGTGTAGCTGACGCCGTGAATCGAGCGAACAAGCGGGTCCGAATTGCTCTCCGTCGTCATCACCTGAAGCGGCTTGGTGCCGCCGGGCAGGGTCTCCTTGAAGACCTCGCTCGCCGTGGACGACGACAGCTTGTTCACCGTGTCCTTGCTGACTCCGGCCAACGAGCAGAGCTGCGAAAAGCTCCAGTCGTTCAGACCAAACGTACCGACCTCGCCAAGCGATAGCCCGAGTCCGCCAGCTCCCACGTCGAGTTGAATCTCGTCCGGCGGATGCCACCGCTCGACGGACCGGGCCTTTGCCTCCTGACAATTCCGCCACAACTCGTCAAACGTCGCGAAACACTCATCCGGCGCACGCCGGAAAAGCTCCGCACTCGCAAGCGTCAAGTTTTGCATGAAAAACCTCCTCTCGGTCCCGAAGGACCGTGTTGAACCTGAAAAACACCACCGGGCACTCGGGCTTTGGCCATCGACTGACAAAAGCCCCAGTGCCGAACACCGGAGAACCACGACCCTCGTGTTTCCGGCTACCCTGTTATGCTGCGACCGCATCCGTGTGTGCTGTAAGGCGAGATTGGATGCCCCGGCTCCGATGTGAGTGGGGTGAAGATTTCAAGGGTTCGACTCGCGGTTAGAATGTGTGCGAGATACGGTCAACCCGACCGTAGCATTGATCACGCGACCGTTTCACCGAATGGCTGGAATCGATGCCGACGCTCGTTGAGAAGTTGCACCCCAAAAGATTCACCGAGATGTCGCCGTTTATGGCGGCGATCGTCGCCTACGTTTTCGGGGAATCATGGACTGATCCACCAATCGCCGAGATCAAAGTGAGCGAAACCGAAGACCTCGTGTACATCCGCAAGGCAGGCGCCGTCGGCTTCGACGGGGTGCAAAGCCTGACCGACATGCGAAACAACTGGAACCGTTTGCTTGACGCTGCTGGCTTGACGGACTAGGAACGCCGAGAGGCAGTGCAACTATTCCGTGCCAAAGTCGCGACAGTGCCGGGGACGGCAGAATAGACCAATCTCCTTCGGCCGGTTTCAGTTTTCATTCATGTACGAACCCGTCATTACAGCCCTGACCTGCAAGAAGGAGATCAAGCTTGTCGGCCGCTTTTCGTGCGGTTTCCGCATCGATTAATGTAGCCTGAAGCACTTCTTAAGTCAGTAAGTCACACCGCGAACGGAGCAACCGTGAGGCGACTCGGGTTGCTTGTGGGTGGATTCTGTACGACGATTATCGCCCGCTGGCGCGCACGTGTAATTCCATTGTAGAGCAGACGACGAAGCTTCTCCGGCGCTCCCGATATCTCGTACGGCCACAATACGATCACCCGGTCGAACTCCCTGTTTTTCGCTTGATGAAGTGTCATCGATACAAGGCGATCTTCGCTCGTCGGTCGCATTGCACGGAGCTGCTGGCACACCCTCGACGCTTCCACTTGGAGTACCTGCACCGGAATGCGATCGCGCCCAAGGACTCGTCTTTGGCGATCAACCCACTCTTGGAGTGAGCGGCCGCCACGAACAGACTGGGGAACGCACAGAGTGCGGGTGTCTACGTCAGTAGCACCAGCCTGAAGGTTGAGACACTCCACAAGCCGAGAGGCGTCGAGCGACGCATGGGACTCCCAGTCGATACGAAAGGGACCGACTTCTGCCCCTTTGAGCGCGGTCGACTTGATCGACTTCGCCTGTTGTCTCGCGATTACTTTTTTGACGAAGGCGGAGCTGTCTGGCCCGGTCGGTGTTAACACCACGGTACCCGCAATCCCGAACCACACCAGATTGCAGGCAATTATCCCAGCAGCCGCATTCGGGTTTGCCGCTGACAGAATCTTGCAACGGTCTCGACTCGGAAGCGGTCGTCCTTCCCGCAGGTCAGCGGCACTTGCCAGTAAGTCAGCGCAAGTTGTTCGGTGATTCTGGTTCAGCGATGTTGGCGCAACAACGGATCGAAGCCAATCGACAGCCGCATTGCTACCGATGGCGTTTAGATCCTGAAACTCGTCCGCTGCGGCGATCACCGGATGACGAATCGCCCGCAGCTTGCCGCCCCGGTCCCAGTTTCGGAGAGTCGATGGAGAGACGCCAAGAAACTCCGCCGCTAGGCTGACGGTCAAGAAATCGTTGAGTCGAACTGGTTTCGGGCTGGCCTTGGGCACGTCAAAACGCTCCACATCAATTAGACCAGCAAAAGGTTATTGTCAGGGCACAGGTCTGTCAAAGATTGCCAAACTCTACAGAAGAGGCGTCAGCCACCGCTTCACCAAACGGGTTCTCAATCCGCCGTCTCAGAGGCAGGCAATCAGCTCCCACCATTCCCATCCCTGCCGTCCGCCTCGCCCGATTCACGGCGCGAAGTGTTCCAAGCATCTGCCGTCTGACGGGCGCATAAGGTTGGTACTGAAGCCTCGCGAACTCGTGAGCGACAGCTTTCGTTCCACGGCGTAGCCCGATCTCCACGAGCAACGCTTTCAGGCCAGCATGATGTTCACGGGAGATTCTGACCGATGCGTGCCATCGTCCATCGCGTCCCTTCTTACAGGCGATGCTGTAGCCGGCGAACTTGATCGGCACGCGGCGAACGTCGCGGAACGATGCCCGCTCGCGCTCAAAGAACTCGTGCTGCCCCTTTGTCGCGAGGAGCACGAAGAATCGCTCATGCCGGAGGTACTGCATATTCGCCAAGCCCTGCTTCTTGCGACGGCAGCGTGCCCACTTCGAGATGGTGATGCCGTACCGCTCGATCAGCTTCGAATCAACTACGGCCGGATCTTTCCCTTCCGGAATCTCCCCGGCCACGTAGAACCAATAGCCATGCGTGATGTACGCGACGGCAAGTTGCTGAACGAATCCCTCCACCGATGTTGCGACGCGACGATACTCCATGCATTTTCTCCTTCCAAAATGCGGGTTGTTCTGGCACAACCCGCGAAGCCTGCTTAAACCTCCTTTCGTTCGAGCTTCAATCCTTCTCTGGACCCGGACCGCAGAACGCCAGCAAGTCGCGAAGCTCCTGCATTGTCGGCTCCCGGTCGAAATCCTCTTGATAGCACGCAACGATGCGTGCCCGCACGTCAGGCGGAATATTCGTCGGCTCCGGCCAATACCGTTCATCGAATTCCTCGATGATGTCGGCCGGACTGTCGCCGATGACGCTACCGCTCCTCGTGCGCCACCAACCCATGCGAATCACCTCCTTTCGCTCGATACACAAACCTCCTCCACGCCGTGCCCCGCGGTACGTCTCACGATTCTCGGCTCAGCGTGCAGAACCACCTCCTTTCAATAAACCATCGCGTTCGCTACGCATGAGTCATGCCTTGTTTGAATCAGCTCGCCCTCGCGAAATGCGGCATTCGGTCGCTCCATCGCCTGCGACCCTTGCCGCTCACGCCGCCCGCGCTAGATTCATTCATCGCAGTTGCCTATTGCGTAGCAACACGCATTCATCATCGTGCTTCATGCACATAGGTTCTCGATTTCGTTCGAGAAACCGGCGTGCTTCGCACGACGATGATCGCAACCGCGTTCACATAGCGGTTGCGGGTAAAAACCAACGATCCACCGACGGGTACACCCCGACTGTGGATCGTCATTCCGCTGCCAAACGACGGCCCTCTCCCGAGGGTCCTCGTTTGACCGCATTGGCTGTCTTCCGACCCATCGAAGCGGGCCGAGGCAGGCCTCTCCTGCCCCGGCGCCGCGCCGACACGTCTGCAAACATGGGAAATTGCTCGTCGGCCCTTTCGTCGTCGATCTTGTGCCCGGCACCACCCGTAACACTCGAACGGCATCGCGACTGCCTTGCCGCTTTGCCACCACGCTTCCGCGTGCTCCTACTGAGGCCCCGCTCCCAGACTCCGGCGTTTGAAGCACCCGCTCGACTAGCGGGCACCGGGCATCACCCCGGCTGCCAGAGTCCTTCCCCGGTTAGAACCAGTCTTCGATCGATCGTTCACGTCGCTTGACCTGGAAGCATCATGTGCGTCTCTCCCGCACACGTTGCTCACATCGCTGTATGCCGACGGCTTCCGCCGTTGACATCGTTTCGTCCGCAATCATGACGGACGATTTCGGGGTACGAATCTAGAAGCTCCCCTTACCCGTCAGCGAAGGTCTTTCTATCGCAGTTCGGCACGTCTCCGATCGATCTCACCCAGAAGCGGTTTCCCGCCTTTCGCAGTTGAGCTTTTCACCATCCGCCGTTTGAAGCGGAATGCCGACGCTTATCATCGCGCCGGTCGTCTGCGTCACCGCAGACAAGCTCCCTGCCCGGGCTGGCGTTGAACGGGCCGCTGCCGCACTTGCGTGCGTCAGACGGTCCCGAACCCCGCAGGGGGATTAGCCGCCGTGTGGCGGCATCACCCACTTTGGCTGATCCGGCTCGCGCAAAAGCACGAGTTTGTCCCGGTCGCCCAGTTTTCATATTCAAAGAACGAAGCGGACGCTTTCGACGAGGCTTGCCCCCGTGGCGAACCACGGCGCGGCCAGGTACGAGCGACTCGCCCATGATGTGTATGGGATCGAACGGCTGGATTACTCCAAAAGCTTGGGATTACTCAGCCGAGCCTCCCTCGCACTGGACGAGCCAGTCTCCTGGCATCCAGCGCTACGAGCACTCGAACATGGCGGGTGATGAACTCCGCCTCCTTAGCCTGATTGGTGGTCAGGTTTACCGGTTGTCCGATCCCACGATTCAGACGTCAGGCCACGCGTTCGCATGATTCTGACGATCGTGAAACAAACGGTGTTTCACCCGGCTAGAGTAGCGCAAATGGGAACATAAGTCACCCCCACGGCCAGTTTTCATCGTCTCTGGGCACGAAACCGTATAGAAACCTTACCAAGGATGCGAAACGGATGCACCGATTCCGGCCTTGCGACTGAAACCACCGGCGCAGCGAGCATTATATTCCAGTTTGCGTTGAGGGCTCGTTCCCTGGCTGCGTGGTTGGGGCTTTGCGAGTTCGGGCCATGAAGGCTTCCAAGCCACCAGTTGCCGGCAACTCGATGGCGCTGAAACCGTCCAACGAAGACCTAAGAACCGGACGCGTGCCTGATGCCCCCCAAGGCGTCCAGACGTTCGTCGGAGGAACGCTCTCTTCAAATCGAGAATTCGGGTTTGGCCAAGTGTGGCTCGCGTGGGTTGAATCCAAGGAGCGGATGCGAGACGTTTGCAATGCCGTTTGGTCAGATTGTGTTTGCGATCGTAAACCAAGGGAACCCGGCAAGGACATACCTGACCGTGCTCGGCTCCGGAGCTTCGCGGCCAAACCCGGAGACGAGTCCGATGTCAGATCTTGATAGGGTCGGTGGGCCGAGTGATTGCTGAACTGGATTCCGTTGGAGTCAGTAGATGGCAATCGAGGGAGTAGAGAGGATGAGGATATCGTCCGTTGAAGTCGTGGCGAACCGACCGGTGCAGTATCATCGACGCCAGAATTCATCCGACCTGCGGAATTGCCTGCGCCATTCCAGTGGTTCATGGCATGCCCGGGTAACGAAGTTCGAAAGGCGATTGACGCACGACTGCGGATGGTTGGATCCACCAAGCCGTTGGCGAGGCGTGCGCCGCTTTGGCGGATTCCGATCGGGGTACTCGACCAACTCGGGGAGTTTCCGGGACGACCTTGTTCAGCATGTGTGCCGTGTCCGCTTGGCAACATCCAATTACTGGGTGCCGCACCGCCCCACGAATGGTTCCTGATAGTACTCGAATGGGGGGTTCCCGGAGTATGGCCGGTTGTCGAATGCCCGTTAGAAAGTCCACTGGAATGACTTGCATGTCCCATGTCATGACCTGACATCGAATGTCCGCCGCAGGACATTCCCCCACCCCTCCCGCCGCACTGCGCCAGCGCGGAGCGGTGAGCGAACATGACGAGCATAAATGTGTAGATGCTGTAACGGAAAACGATCGCGGAATTCTTTCCGATGAACATGCCTTTCCTCTCGGTTATCCGGAGCCAATTCATATCACACCGCGACGCGTGCTAAGAATGTCAGCACCAGCCTTATCCACCCATCATTGTGCCCATACCCGTTGGAAGAGGCAAGGCAGCCGCCACAGAAAACCACGCCGATTAAGGATTTCTTGACACCCATCATTTCTTGGACTCCCAACGGTTCGAAATGACGCTTGCCGCTTCCGAATTTACGGCTTTTCTACATTGCTCTAGCAATTGGCGCGCCGGATACCTCGCCACACACGAGTGCTTCTGGACGCTCAATTCAATCGTCGGGGGCATGGTTGTCCTCGAAGTCGTGTGGTAACTTCCGCATCTTTCTGACGGCGACGTTGCGGCCGGGAGCCGCGCGAGCAGATCGAAACCGG
Source organism: Phycisphaerae bacterium RAS2 (assembly GCA_007753915.1). Classification (NCBI taxonomy): domain Bacteria; kingdom Pseudomonadati; phylum Planctomycetota; class Phycisphaerae; species Phycisphaerae bacterium RAS2. Next base: position 1,174,308 of record CP036352.1, on the reverse strand, counting down.
ACGGTCCAGACGTGGTCTGGGTGTTTCGTTTGTGATACATCCTATTCGTCCCCTTCGGGGGCTTGCCCAACGCGACGATCATGGAATGCCTTCAGCTCGGCGGCGTTGAATGAGTCAAAACTACGCTGCACCCGCCAAGCGATGGCCATGATTGGAGACGGCAAGCCGGGAAACCGCGTGATCACCATGTCGTGTGAAACGGCAGAGTTGAATAATGACTGTAGGTCTTGAAGAAGTTCCGGGTCGCAGTTTCCAGGGCAATCGAAAAGGATAACGATGTCGCCATGCTCCAAGTTATGCACCCATACCTCCGGACGCACAGGGTCCGGGTAAAAGCCCGGCGCAATTGGAGCAACACCGTCTACCGAATAGTGCGGGCCCGATGCCGGCGGTTTGTCACGGTAGTTCACGGTGGTCCCTTGCGGGACGTGCTGATCGCCTGCGGGCGGAAGACACGTGTCACCAAATGGATCGGGACCGCCATCTGTGTCACCCTGAACGGGTATGTTCACGGTGACATCCTGAGACGCGTTGCCGATGATTAGATGCACTTGTTGCCGGCCCGATTTGTCAAAAGTGTGCACGACCGACGGGCCGACTTGGACAGTGCCATCAGTGAAAAACCACTGATAGGTGCCGTTTTGTTCCGGCTCGACCACAGTCAAAACCGCTGTCCGACTGAATTCAGAACAACCCCGTCGCTTCGTTGCTACTTCGACTTTGGAAGCACCTGGCACATGTCCGGGGAAGAAAGGCAGATTCGTAAGTAATCCACATCCGGTCACCGAAAAAGCGAGTGCAACCGGGATCACCAACGGAATGCGCATGGTTGAACAAAACCAGTCAGTCGTTAGACAGTGCATTGTTCGGTTCCCATTCGGGGAAAACCTACGATCCCTGCTCATGGGGATGTTCCTCCGAATTAGACTGAGGCATCGAGCGCGGCGCGACAGCCTTGAGAACATCAGGCAATTCAGAGCGGTCGTCCAGCTTGCTCAAGACGCAATGGCATGTCGACGCATCCGTCACATGCACGAGCTTCCAGTCTCCAACGGCAACCGCGTGACCACGGTGTTGGCCGATCACGCACTCGTAATCCTTGTGCGTTCCAAACTCCTCGCGATGGACGGGCCGATGAAAGATCGCCCCAAGGAACTCGCCGTTGCGCGAGTAGCTTGCGGCGGCGCCGGTTTCATCGCCGAACCGCAAGGTGTAGGCTTGCTCTAGACGAAATCCCCCCGGCAGCATGGCGGGGATCTCGAAGTCTAACTGGGGCGCCAAGTTCTTTGCTTCGGACGCTAACACCGGCCGGGCATTGTATCGGCTCAAGAATTTCTCGAATGCCGCGACTGCGTCCTTTGGTAAGCCGTCAAGCAGCATGCTGAAGTCGACCGTCGAAGCCCTCGCAATGGAAGCGTCACCCCCGAGCGAAAGAAAGGCCCATGCTCCAAGTCCCACCGCTATCAAGATGCTCGCGGCTAGAGCGTAGCGACGAACTCGCAGGAATCGGATCCTGAGTTTAGACCCTCGTTGAACAGGATAGTCGAGGCGACGCTCGATTTCGGTCCAAAGTCGCGTTGGGACCTGAACTGCTGCCGATTCCGCTATCGACTCCGTGACCGAGCGCATGATGTCCAATTCTGAGGTACAGACCGGGCATCCGGCGAGATGCGCTTCGATGGGCGCGCAGGCCTCGACAGGCAATTCCCCATCGAGGTAAGCGCCGAGCGATTCTCTCACTGAGTGGCAGTTCATGATAATACCATTCCAATCGCACCATCAGCGGGCTCAAGGCACCCGTTGAAGGCGTCGTAACCGCGCGGATTCACTCCGCATCCGTTAGATGCTTGGCCTCAGCCATTTCTTCCGAAATCCCATATCCCCCGCCTAGAATCTGTCGTAACCGGTTTCTGGCACGGTTGAGACTTGAAGCCACCGTCCCCGAGGCACAATCCAGCACGTCGGCGATCTCCCGATAATCCAAGCCGTCCTGGTAGCGGAGGACAAGGATCGTCCGATCGGACTCGTCGAGCCGGTCTAAGGCTTCCTTCACGTCCATCCGGGTCGTTACGTGATCGCCCTCATTCGCGGCTGACGCGTCCAGTGGAATCACGTCCGCGTGATGCGCCCGAGTGCCCTTGCGCCGCATGAATTGGAAGGCTTCGTTGACGGCTATTCGGTAGAGCCATGTCCCGAGCGATGAATCCCCGTTGAACTGCCCGATTCGACTGAATGCTCGCAAGTAAGCGTCCTGGGCGAGGTCAAAGGCCGCATCTGGATTACGCGTCATCCGCAAAAGGAGGCCGTAAATCCTCTCGGAGGTGCGAACGTACAACTCGTGTTGGGCCTCACGATCACCGCATTTACATCCTTGGATCAATTCAGCGTCGGTCATGGTCATTCCAGGGGGCAAAAGAGGATCGCCAAACCAGACCGGGTAAGGCACGCGTCCGTTCGCTTAATCCCGTCGCCCAGCCAGCTTATGCGTGGACCACCCAAGTCCAACCTCCAAAACCGTCTTTTCGCGACGTCATTCAACATTTGTAGGCTGGAGCGGGAAGATTCTAGCAGGTCTGTGCATCCAATAGCAAATGAGGGCCGTTGCCGTCGACCTAAGGCTCGCAAGGGAGCGGAGGTGTTTTTTATGCGCTCGTCGCCCTGGAATGGCGTTATTTGCGTCGGTTTAGTCTTGCTGTTCGGCGGGACCGGTGTCGCTTTCGCCCACGAAGGTCATGGTGACAAAGAGGTCGGGGCCTACGAGTTGGATTCGCCTCGTCAGGTCTCGCCCGAGACTGCGGCGCACATCGGCCTCAAGACCGCGGAGGTCGATTTCGGCGCCGTTGAGGACGTGTTGGCCCTCACGGGGATGGTCCGCGCGGCCCCCGACCGGCACTGGACCATCTCAACTCTAACGGCTGGTAAGGTGCTCGCGGTACATGTCCAGGTGGGGAGCGTAGTACGCCGGGGCGATCTTCTCGTCGAAATCGATTCGCCGGAGCTGGCCAAGCTGCTGCTCGATGTCGTTCGCGGTGAGGGGCGAGTCCAACAGCTTCGCGTCGAAGCCCAAAACGCCGAAGAGACCGCCGCCCTGGCCGAAGCGGAATTTCACCGCGTCGAGTCGTCGGGCGAAGGCGTCGTTCCGATCAATGCGGTTTCCGAGCGGCGGGTAGCCGCGCTTCGAGCAAGAGGCGAGGCCAAGCTCAAGTCCGTTGACTTAGAGGTGACCACTAAGGAAATCGCGGTCCTCAGGCAGCAGGCCCTACGATGGTCTCGTGACAGCGTTGGGACGCAGGCGGATTCCGTACCAGCGGATCTGTCCGACACCCAACCGATTAACCTGCTGCGCCTTGTCGCGCCGGCTGACGGCGTCGTCGTTGAACGGGCCGCTCGGCCCGGCCACTGGGCTGCCGCCGGAGAGACGCTCTTATCCGTTGCTGACTACAGCGTCGTTCAGATCGAAGGCGAATTGCCGGAGTCCTTGATCCCGCGCGTCGCATCGCGTTCGTCCGACGCGGTTCGGGTTCGGATTCCCGCGCAGCCGACCTTCCTAGTTGGGGGGCAAATCAGGTTCATCAGTCCGGCGCTGGACCCAGTCAAGCGCACCGCGCACGTCCTCATCGAGTGCGACAACAAGAACGGCATGCTCCGCGACGGCATGTTCGTGGATCTCGCCATCGTTCTCCGCGAGGAGAAGACGGCTGTTGTTGTACCAACGGCGGCGGTCGTGCAAAGCGGGCCGATGCACTTTGTCTTTATCAAGGCCGGTGACGTGTACAAAAAGCAGGACATTACACCGGGCCTTTCAAATGACCAGGTTGTAGAGGTGCTTGGCGGATTGGCGCCGGGCGACGTTGTGGTCACACAGGGCGCGTACTCGCTCACCCAATTGCGCCCGTCAGCGCCCGTCGCAATCGCCGCAGCTCCGCCGGCGACAGGCACCCAGAAACACTAAGAACACAAAGAGACATTGGCCGTGACTCATACCTACGAAATTGCCGGGATGCACTGTGCGAGCTGCGTGCAGAGGATCACCGAAGCACTACAGCGCGTCGACAGTGTCCTCAAGGCACATGTAACTCTTTCCCCGCCGCGCGCGGTCGTGCAGATGCAGCGGCACGTCCCCTTTTCGGAGCTTAACGACACTCTAAGTCAGGTGGGCGCGTATCGGTTGACCGAGCAGGGATCGCCCGTCGAGAGCCCCGCCTCAACGGCCTCGACGGAGGCGGACAACACAAGTTTCTTCCCTCTCATTTTGATTCTCGCCTATCTGACGGGCACGGTTGCGCTTGTGGCGTGGACCACGCGAGATTTCTCTTTGCATTCGCTTATGACCTGGTTCATGGGCGGCTTCTTCATGATTTTCTCGTTTTTCAAGCTCCTGGACTTGAATGGCTTCGTGAGCGCGTATCGCTCTTACGACATCGTCGCGAAGGCTTCGCCGACTTGGGCCTATGCGTACCCGTTCGTCGAGTTGGCGTTGGGGGTGGGTTACGTTGCGAACTGGAATCCCACGATTCTCAATTCCGCGACGCTGGTCGTCATGCTGATCGGTAGCATCGGCGTACTCCGTGCGCTGCTCCGGCGAAGCGCGATTCGTTGTGCCTGTCTCGGGACAGCCCTGAAGCTCCCCATGACCAAAGTCACACTGGTCGAAGATCTTGGGATGGCCGTCATGGCGGCCATCATGTTGGTGATTGCGCGGTAATCGGTCTGACGACGGAGTATGGCATAAGTGCTAAACGCCATCATTCGATTCTCGCTCCACAACCGCCTGATCCTCTTGGCCGGAGCCGGTCTCGTGGCGGCGTACGGCCTCTTCACCGCTGCGCAGCTTCCCACCGATGTCCTCCCGGACCTGAACCGTCCAACTGTCACGATCTTCGCCGAAGCCGTGGGGCTCGCGCCCGAAGAGGTTGAAACGCAGGTCACGTTTCAGCTTGAGACGGCGCTCAATGGCGCTCCCGGCGTGGAACGGGTGCGAAGCAGCTCCGGATTGGGACTTGCGTTGGTGTTCGTGGAGTTTGGCTGGGATACGGACATCCGTTATGACCGACAAGTCGTTCAGGAACGCATTAACCAAGTCACGGAGAAGCTGCCTCCCGGCGTTATTCCGCTCATGGGTCCGGTCACGTCCATCATGGGTGAGATCATGCTGCTGGGCCTGCGAAGTGATTCGCTCTCTCCCATGGACGTGCGGACGCTAGCCGACTGGACGATCCGTCCCAGCCTCCTTGCTGTGGCCGGCGTGGGGCAGATCACTGTAATGGGCGGGCAAGTGAAGCAGTTTCAAGTGCTCGCTGATCCGGAGAAGCTGCGCCGATTCGATCTCGCCTTCGCGGATTTGGAAGAGGCACTGGAAAAGGCGAACGAAAACTCGGGTGGAGGATTCATTGTCGCCGGGAGCCAGGAGTTCGTTATTCGCAACCTCGGCCGCGTGTCCTCGGTCGCCGATATCGAGAATTCCCTCGTCGCGACCCGCATAAGCGAGGGCGCGGTACGGCCTATCCTCGTGCGTGATGTTGCGGCGGTGAAAGAAGGCCCTGCACCGATTAAGCGCGGCGACGGATCCATGAATGCCGGTGCGGCCGTGATCATGGCCATTCAAAAGCAGCCGGGCGTCGACACACGCGACTTGACGTCTCGCATCGATCAGGCATTGGCGCAAATGCGCCCGAGCCTTCCGGACGACCTCGTGGTCAATTCCGATCTCTTTCGGCAGTCCCATTTCATTCAGTCGTCGATTGACAATGTTACGGAAGCGCTACAGGAAGGCGCGATCCTCGTCGCGATCATCCTGGCCCTGTTCCTCCTAAACTTCCGCACAACGATCATCAGTTTGACCGCGATGCCGCTCTCTCTTCTCATCACGGTTCTTGTTTTCAAACTGTCGGGACAAACGATCAACACAATGACGCTCGGCGGCATCGCGGTTGCCATTGGCGAATTGGTGGATGATTCCATCGTCGATGTGGAGAATGTCTTCCGGCGGCTTCGCGAGAACCGACACGCGGCGAAGCCTCGGCCCGCCCTGGAAGTCGTGTTTGGCGCGTCAATGGAGGTCCGTAGCTCCATTGTGTTTGGGACCTTCATCGTTCTTCTCGTTTTCCTTCCTTTGTTCGCACTTGCAGGAATCGAGGGCCGCATTTTCCAGCCATTGGCGACGGCGTACGTCGTGAGCATTCTGGCCTCGTTGCTCGTTGCACTGACCGTCACGCCGGCCATGTGTTTGTACCTACTTCCCAACATGAAACGCATGGCCGATGAACGCGACGGCCCGATCCTCAGGGCGTGCAAGTGGGCGGCACAAAAGGTGTACGCGCTGACGCTGCCTCGTCCGTGGACGATGGTGGGCGCCGCGGCTGTCCTCGTGGTTCTGGGTGGGTTCTTTGTCTTCCGCCTGGGCCGCGAATTCCTACCCGCATTCAACGAAGGCACCGCGACGATCAACGTGATCGCCGAACCGGGCATCTCGTTGGCCGAATCGGATCGATTGGGGAGGCGTGCCGAGGAGATGATCCTGTCAGTCCCCGAGGTGAAATCCACCGGGCGTCGAACAGGTCGGGCGGAGAATGATGAGCACGCCGAGGGCGTGCATTACAGTGAGATCGATGTCGATTTCTGGACGCCCGATGACGTCGCGGCAGTATCCGAACATCAGGCAATGGGAGGGCGAACGCCGCCCTCTCAAATCCGCGACAAGCCTGTGGTCCTTGCAGACGTTCGCAGCAAGCTGGAGACGCTGTCCGGCGTCTCCGTCGGAGTCGGCCAACCGATCAGCCATCGAATCGATCACCTGCTCTCCGGCGTGCGTGCCCAGATCGTCGTCAAGGTTACGGGTCAAGATCTCAATACGCTCAGAAACCTGGCGGAGCAGGCGCAGGCGGCCATGAACGGCATTCCCGGCGTGGTCGACCTGCAACTTGAAAAACAGGTGCTCGTCCCGCAGGTGCGAATTCGCGTGAAGCGCGAAGAATCGGCTAGGGTCGGCTTTCAGCCGGGCGACCTCGTGCGGGCACTGGAGACGGCGCTCAAGGGCAAAGTTGTGTCGCAGGTCTTGGACGGGCTTAAGTCCTTCGATCTGATCCTCCTGCTGGACGAATCCGTTCGCAATGACGTTCGAAAGCTGAACGACGTTCGGCTGCTCTCGCCGGCCAGGGCGGTGGTGCTGTTGTCGGATGTTGCGTCGATCACAGAGACGCCGGGACCGAACCTGATCAACCGCGAGAACGTGCAGAGGCGTATGGTCGTGTCCGCCAACGTTCAGGGGCGCGATCTTGGAAGCACGGTGGAAGAGATCAAGCAATCTCTCGCGATGGACCTACCGCCTGAGAAGATGCCGCCCGGGTACGCATTGAGTATCGGTGGACAATTTGAGGCCCAGCAGTCCGCGACGCGGCGAATCCTGATCCTCGGCGCGATGTCGCTCGTGGCCATGTTCGCGCTGCTCTACTCGCACTTCCGGTCTACCGAAATGGTCATTCAGGTGATGCTCAACATCCCGTTTGCCTTTATCGGCAGTGCCATCGCCTTGTGGTTGGCGGGGCAGACGTTCAGCGTTGCGAGTCTGGTCGGCTTTGTGAGTCTGTGCGGTATCGCCGCGCGGAACGGCATCATGATGATCAGCCATTACATCCATCTCATGACCGAGGAGGGAATGGAGTTCGGCCGCGAGATGGTGATTCGAGGCAGCCAGGAGCGCGTGGCGCCGGTGCTCATGACGGCGCTTACGACGTGGCTTGGCCTTGTCCCGCTCATCCTATCCGCCGGACAGCCAGGCAAAGAGATCCTCTACCCGGTTGGCCTCGTTGTCGTGGGCGGCATGTTCACAACCACACTCTTGGACTTTTTCATCACGCCGACGGTCTTCCTGCACTTTGGCCGGCGTGCGTCCGAACATGTCGTGGCTCTGTGGCGGGCCACACACGCACAGCCTGAAACGTCGCCCGATTCCGACCACCGTCCCGTCGGAACCACGGTACGTGACTTCGGAAGGGACGTAGTCGTTCCACCTTCCGGCGCATTCGCCGGAGCGGGTCAGCCCCCTGGACCGCCGCTGTCTCGCTAATTCCGAAAGGAGTATTGAACATGTCCGGTCGACAAGTAATTGTTGTAATGACCCTGCTTCTGGGGCCGACTGCAACGTCAGTGCGGGCTCAACATCAACATGGCGGTCACCAGCACGGCAAGCCCGTCGAATTCAAGATGCCGACAACGTACAAGGGAGCCGTCGCCGAGATCCGCATGCGCCTTCATGAGATCGATGCGCTGATCGTCACAAAGAAGCTTGCCGATGTTCACGCCCAGGCGGATGTAATCCAGAAAGTCGGCAACGTCGTAGGCCAACTAGCGCTCAAGGCCGACTCCGGCGTTCCCAAAACGGCGGTCAAGGAAGTCAACAAGGCAGGTCGAGCGCTGGCCGCAAAGTTTGATGCCATCGATTTGGCCGGCGATTCCGGAGACGCTGTTGGAACGCGAAAAGTTCATGGTGAAATGATCAAGCTCGCCGCCGTCCTGGAAAAGTACGCGCCCAAGGACTATGTCTGCCCCATGCGCTGCGAAGGCGAAAAGACGTACCCAGCGGCCGGGAAGTGTCCGACATGTGGTATGAAGCTCCAGGATGTCCTCTCTCATATGGACCACAGTCCCAAGCACGGCGGCGTTTTTTTCATGGCGCCCGATCAGACGCATCACCTTGAAGGCACGATTTCCGCCACATACGAGATGCGGATTTATTTCTATGACGAGTACACCAAGCCAATCTCGGCGGACAGATTTTCGGGAAATGGTACTTTGCGCACCAAGGAGCCCGAGACTCAGCAGGAAATCAAGCTGTCTATTGAACCAGGGAAGACGTTTCTGACCGCCAAGCCCCACCGTCCGGTCAAGTTCCCGGTATCCGTGAAGGTCTTCATCGACTTCAAGGATGGTAAGGAACCGCAGGTTTTTGATTTCGACTTCGACGGACCAAGCAAGCCGCCCGCAGGACACGACGACGAAACGAAAGGCCAGCAGGAAGGCAAGGGGCACGGCGGCAATTGATCGATCACAATTCAACCAGGGGTCGTGCTGTTACTACCTCAAACTCACAAACCGTAATGGAGAATGCTCATGCCAAGTATCTTACTATCCACCGTTATCCTCTCCGCCAACGCATTGATAGGCTTCGACTCCCCCGGCGGTCCTGTTAACGACAAATGCCCGATCATGGTCGACGAGAAGCTCGACGAGGACCCGCCGACCACGACATATAAGGGGCATTTGATCGGTTTTTGCTGCCCTGGGTGCGAGAAGAAGTGGGCCGCCAAACCCGAGGCGGACAAAATGGCCTTCCTGATCAAGTATGTTCCAAATGCGGCAAAGTCCGACGTACCGCGATCGGGAACGATTGCCGCCAATGACGCCAACGCGCTGCCAAGAAATCCGGCCGTGAAAGTCGCCCGCGCTTACTTGGCAGCCTGCGCAAAGGCCGACGCCGACGCGCTCAACGGTTTGTTCCTGGACAAGCGGCGCGCGACGGTTAGCGAGAATGCGAGCGATGAGGGGACGTGGGAAACCTACCGCGACCATCACCTGATGCCCGAACTCAAAGAGATGCCCGGCTTCGTGATGACGGTCACAAAGGAAGATGCACAGACCTTCGGCACGACTTCCATCGTGCGGCAGATCGGCACGTTCAGCTTCCCCGACCCCCAACATCAGGAACTCACGAAGAAATACCTCGCGGCCGTAACCTACGTCGTGGTGGACGACGGCGGGACGCCCAGGATCGCGCACCTGCACTGGTCGAGCCGAGCGGAGAAAAGGCCCGCGGCTATCGACGCAACGCCGGATTCCGCCAAGACCGAAGCGGGCCACCGGCACGGCGGCGAAGAGCACACGCCTGCCGATAAACAGTGAAGGCGCGGTGGGATTATAGCTTTGGATTCCCGGGGCGGCGGGAAGCTTGGAGATGTTGAGAAATGACACGGCGCGGTGTGAGTGGAAGGGCCGTCTGGCTGGCCTGCGTGGCCATCCTGTTGACTTCGTGCGCCCGCGTGGAGCACACAACAGAGTGGCAAAAGGCAAGCGGTGAGTTCGGGAATGCAACCGGTGTTGCAACCGACTGGACGGTTGACGCGGAGATACACCCCCTCGAACCGGGCCCAGACAACATCATGTCTCTCGATAGTGTCCTGCATCTGGCGTTGTCGAATAACCGTGCGCTTCGCGCGGATTTACAGACTATCGCACAGGCGAAAGCGGATTTGGTCCAAGCGGGCCTTTTGCCAAATCCAATGCTCTCCATGCTGCTGGCATTCCCTGAAGGGGGCGGACGCTCCCGGATTGAGTTTGGCCTTTCTCAAGACCTCGCCAGCTTGTGGCTGATTCCGTCTCGAAAGAAGGCCGCCCAAGGAATGCTGCGGCAGCGGATTCTGTCCTTCGCAGATACCGCGGTCGTCCTGGTGAACGACCTTCGGTCGAACTATTACTCGCTTCAGTATCAAGTACGGGCCGTCGATCTACAGGGTCAAAACATCAAGCTGCTGGAGGACATCTCTCGAATCCTCGAAGCTCGTTTGCGCGCCGGCGAGTCCGGTCAGCTCGACGTGTACTTCATCCGAGGCCGCCTTCTGGAGGCTCAGCTTGATCAGGTAACGCTACGGGCGGATGAGCAGATTACCCGACAAACGCTGATGCGGCAGATGGGCGTGGCCAACGCCGCAGCCGATTGGAAGCCCAAACCGCTCGATGTTGTCCTAAACGTTATCACAGCCCCTGAAGCGGAATTGGTTGATGCCGCGTTGCGACAGCGCCTGGACGCTCAAGCGGCTCAGTGGGAACTGGAAGCTTCGCTGGCCGATTTTCAGCAACAAAAACTCCGCCTTATCCCGACCTTTGGCGTTGGTCTCGGAGGCGAACGACCGGAGCGACGTGCGCTGCCCGGACGGAAAATCCTCGCCGATACCGCCCGTTCCTCGATCGCCAACGGAGCGTTAACGGCGCCAGAAATCGAATCGCGAGGCCAGCGCAACCAAGAACGTAGACAAATGATCGACCTGGTGCTCGGTCCCACGATCGAGGTGCCACTGCCCATCTTTGACCAGAACCAGGCGCAGGTTGCGAAAGCCCAGGCCAGGACTCGGGAGCTTCAGAAGCGTTGGGAGGAGGTCGAACAACGTGTGATCGAGGGCGTCCGCGCGGCGTTGATTCGTCGCCGTCTCGCCGAGGAGCGCGTCCGTCTCTTGGAGCACTCGCTTCTACCGCAGTGGCACGCAAACCTAACTGTGGCCCGACAGACTTTTCTAGCTGGTCGTGAATCCATCGTAACCGTGTTGCTTGCCCAGGAGACGTTGATCCGCACTCAACTCAGCCACGCAGCCGCCTTGCGCGACCTCGAAACGGCGACAGCCGCATTGGAACGTGAACTCTCAGGGCGCATTCCGGAGTCATTGCTTCAGCCGCTGCCTACGCAGCCCGCGGCGACGACCCAGCCCGCCGGCGCTGGCCGACAACCAACTCCGACGACACAACCCGGTCAACCCGGAGAATGAACCATGCACAAGCGGACACGTTTCCCCATCGCTACGAGCATTGTGAGCTTCGCCCTTCTCGTTCTTCTCACCGGCTGCACGCATGTGGCACCCGATGATTCGGCGACCATCCTTATTCAGAGCGGCGTTGACCAGGTCGTGACGTTTGCGATCGACTTCGCCCGGCAGTTGCTGGCCGCGTTCCTGTTCTGATGCGGACTTTCGGACTTTCGGACCGCAGACTGGCCCGCTTGGCCACCGCCAGTCGACTCGCTACAATGCACGCTGTGGGTTTCCGTTCCGGGAGCATCGCCCATGAGATTCAGAAGCGAAGCGCCCGGCGAATTGGCGATTATGTTGAACCGGATTACATGCCGATTACACGCACGCCGCGTTGTTGCTTCCACGATGGTAGCGACGCTCCTTTGTCAAAGCGTGCTGTCCGTTTCACACAGCCATGCCCTGAACGCCCACAACGAGCACGATCTCGCCGCTCACCAGAACGGCGATTGCGGACACGCTCCCGGCCAATCGCACTCTGATCCACATGCCGATCACTGCGCGGTCTGCGCCGCGGTGCTTTCGAAGGGATCTCGTCCTGAACCGCTGGTCGAAATCTGCCTTTTGATCGCCCTTCCCATTCGCACCGAGCGCCCAATCGATTTCGAGCGCGACAAGTCTCATCAAGTCCACATCGGCTCGATCTGCCTGCGCGGCCCCCCCATCGTCTAGACCGGCATCCGTCACCCATACATCACTCGATAAACGTGCGCGCCGGCGATGCCGAAATCGTCGGCCGCGACTAATCCGTTTCGCCTTCTTTCTTAATTGAAAGGGCCATCCCATGACAGCCATCGGCTGTGCCCGCCGCTGCGCGGGCTTCACGCTGATTGAACTGCTCGTTGTTATAGCCATCATCGCCCTGTTGATCGGCATCCTGCTTCCGGCGTTGTCCAATAGTCGCAGGCAATCCCAATCCCTGAAGTGCCTGGCAAATCTGCACAGCTTGGGCCAGGCGTTGCACGAATACTCCGACAACAACGATGGGCATTTGCCAAACGTTGGGCTTCCGCATGGAGGGCAAGATGGCTACGAGTCCAATGCCTGGGTGAACTCGATGCAGCAAGAGACCGGCGGTTCGGCGGTCACACGCTGTCCATCGGATCAAAGTCCGTATTGGGACCGACCCCTGGAAGGCACGACGACCTACCGCCGTGTGAGCTACGCGACGAATTACTACACGGTTGGCGTCATCGAGAATCGCGAAGAGTACACGGTGATGACGAGAATCCTGCGACCTTCAACCACGATTCTGTGGGTCGATTTGGTCGAGTCGGGCTCTTGGGCGGTGAGCGATCACGTGCATCCAGAAAACTGGTTCGCCAATCCAAGGTCGTTCGCGTCGCAGGAAGTCGCCATCGAACGTCACCGCAAGAAGGCCAACTATGGGATGGTTGACGGTCATGCGGAGACGCTCACGTTTGAGCAAACGTACGGCATCGACGTCGAGGCCAGCAATTTCCCGGACATCGCATGGATTCATAACAAGTACGATCCACGCATCGGTTGGTAGGCGTTACCAACGTGTGGACCGCAAGGTTCGACTCAGCGGACGCTTGCGAGATACCTGAACACTTTGCAAAGAGGAGAATGACATGAAGAATCGAATTGGCAAGTTTCTGACGGTGGCCGCGCTGATTGCGGCATCGCCCGTCTATGCCGGCGTAAAGGAAGGAGACGTGAACATCGGTGTCACCGCCGCCGGCCAGCTCAGAGGAGTCTATTTCGAGGGACCCGTTGAATTGCCCGAGATCAATGGTCCTCTTTTCGGCTGGGGGGATATCGACCCCGGTTTCTTCACGATCGAGAACCCCATCCCGGCCGAAGGCCTGTTCGTCCCGGCGAATGGCGCCAACATCGTGCTGGAAGTGATCGCCTTCGACGCCGCGCTTAAAGGGTGGACGCCCGGGTTCGCCTCCGTCTTCAACGATCCCGCGGAGACGTGGAACATCGGACCGGTCCCCTTCGACGAACATGCGTTCTGGCACATTGATTCGAACGACCCAGGGTTTGTTCCACCCCCGATACAGACGCAGTGGAGCGCCACGTTCAGACTGCTTGATACAGGGGCGACCGGCTATCTGCCCAGTGATCCGGTGACGCTCACGTTCGTTCCCGTGCCTGAGCCGACCAGTCTAGCCCTGCTCGCGTTCGGAGCGCTTTTTTTTGCAGTGCGCAGCCGACGACCAAGCACGTCGAATCGAACCATACAAATTGGCGGCCTGTGGGTCGCCTTCATAGTGATCGCACCAACGTCTCAGACAATGGCGCAGCACGCCGGTGACGTCGTTCCGGCCCGGACCGCTTCAGGACAGCTTACGTGGGGGGGATTTCAGCCAGATATCAACGTGATTGCACTGCCTCCCGTGACCGGACTGTTTGAAGGCTGGGCCGACAACGACCCCGGATTCGACCGGCTGATTACGCCCGATCCGGAAAACGACCTCTTTCCGCTGGAACCCGGAGCGCAGATTCGAATTGAAGCCGTTCAGTTCGATACCGGCTTTCGGGCAATCAGTCCGAGTTTCGTCATCATCGACGAACCCGGCGAACGTATCTTGCTCGGAAATGAGAACCTGCACATTCACTTGACCTGGCACATCAATTCCGAGGCTCCCGCATTTGATCCGACGCGCACCGTATGGCGGGCGACGTGCAAGTTCGTGGACACGGGCTCGACGGGATACGCGGATTCTGAGCCCTTCACATTCCGGTTCGCCAACGTCGACTGCCTGACCGGTGATGTGAACGGCGACACCTTTCGCGATGGGAACGATGTACAGACCTTCCTTTATGTGTTATTAGACCCTGAGACCGCGCCTGAGGTTGAGCGCTGCGGCGCTGACGCAGACCGCGATGGACTTGTCACGCTTTCCGACATACCGGCATTCGTCGAAGTTCTCCTCGACGGATCGTCGGTTTTTGATCCGCCGCCCCCATAGTTGCGACGCATTCGGAGTCGTGAAAACGAGTAAGCGGCCGAGACCCCCATCGGTGCTCAAAGGCGGAAAACCACGCAGAGAGAGTCGACTCGGGCTGCAACGCCCGATGAGGCGCTTCGCGCCGCCGCCATAAGTCGATCACCCCTTGCGGTCACCCCAGCCAACGAAAAGCGCGAGAAAAGGGCACGGCGTCGATGAGTCTCGAAGCCGTGCCCACCATTAAAGGAGACACTTCAGAATCGTTCGGTACGTATCAGTGGCCGCGATGCCCGCTGCCCCATCGCGAATGCCCGCCGTAGCCGGAATGTCCGCCGTAGCCGTGTGATCGATACGAGTGATGGCTCCCGCCGCGCGAATGGGACCAGGAGGGCGAATACCCTTGATGCCCGCCTGAGAACCCGGAGTACCCGTGGCCATAGTAGCGGTACGAGTGTCCGTAGCTGTAGTCCGGCGCCGGCCGATACGAGTAGCCGTGGCCGTGCGTAGGGTACGAGGGACGGGCGTAGTACATGGTTCCTGAACGGTAAGAGTGGCCGCTAGACGAATATCCACCTCGGTAGTAGCCGCCGGAACCACACTCATGGTCCGCTTTTGCTTGTTGGGCACCGCCAAGAACGACTGCCACCCCCAAAGCGGCCAGCATTGCGACCTTCCGTAGAACCTGAGTCATTTTGGATTCTCCTAACAACCTGAAAGTCATGGCCTATGTGTTGACAACCCCGACGGCGTCAACACCGGCCGTTCTATTGCGTCAGACACGAGTGGAACCCGAAGGTTGGAATTAGCACGGCGGGCGGCTCCTGTTCAGGCCGTGCGGATAGGGTCAAAACTTGCATTTTTGAGGAAGGGGAAGAAAAGTCTCGTGTCGTGCATCAAATCAAGTAGTGGATAGGGGCGTACGTGCGCTCGCTGCGAGGAGCGTCAGCGGGGAGTTTGTGCGCATCGCCGGTCAACTGGCTCTCGAAAAACCCATGCCCATGGAATTCTCGCTTATTGTGGACCGTCTTAGCAAATTGCGACCCTTTCCGACCCGACGGCAGCAGTCGATCGGCGCTCCGCTTCTTAGCACCTCGGCGTGCCTGCTGGTTGTCGCTCTTGGTTGCGAGAAAGCAGAGACCGCGAATTGGGTGAAAAACGGCTTCCTCGATCCCACGCAGGTAGGTCAGTTCCGCGAGCCGAAGCGAAATCCAATCCGCCACTCGCTCAGCCTTCTTGAGGAACCCATGCATCTTGAAAGAGCAGAGCCTCCAACAGCGGAGGACCTGGTCCCAATCTATGAAGAGTCAAAGATTGCGGGCGGAGATACGATCATAGTTTCGATCTTTGAATTGCTCTCACCCGGAGAGAAAACTTCACAACAAATCAAAGTGGGAGACGGTGGGTCGATTACACTTCCCATCTTGGGTTCGCTCCGCGTCGCCGGGATGACGCCGCGCGAGATCGAGCTTGAGATCAAGTCACAGCTTAGAGCCAGACAGATCCTTGAAGATGCCGACGTGCAGGTCCAGCTTTTGGAATCCCCTGGATTGACGTACTCGATTCTTGGACAAGTTCGTCGTTCCGGGGCCTACTCGATTCCGACCCCTGAGTATCGGTTGCTGAACGCACTTGCCGATGCGGGCGGCGTCCCGCCTGAATTGCACGAACTTTACGTAATCCGTCAGGGGGCAAAAAGGGAAATTCAAGGCGGCTCAGCGCCGGCCTCCCAACCAATTCATCGACATGAACATCATTCTGCCGCTCCTAAACGGGATGCTTTCCCACTCGTGACGGCACAATCCGGTACAAGAGCGCAACAGTCTCTGCAAGGAGGCCCGTCGGATCCTCTGTTGCTGCACGAACATGGTGGACCGCCCACGAGCCAGCCGGGAGCGAACAGAGTAATCACGATCGAAGTTGAGGATTTGATGAACGGCGTGCCTAGCCAAAACATCGTCATCCGCCCCCTTGACCTGATATATGTCTCGCACGGTGCGATGGGCGAATACTACATGGCTGGTAACGTCGCACGACCCGGCGCGTATGAGACCCACGGACATGGTCCGACGCTGAAGCAAGCGATTGCCGCGGCTGGCGGCTTTGGTCCGCTTGCTTGGCCGTCCAGGGTTCAAATCGTGCGTCGGCTCAATAATGACGAGGAGCAGACATTTCAAGTGAATCTGGATGCGATCTTCGCCGGTACCGAGGCCGATGTGCTGCTAAAGCCCAATGATCTAGTGAATGTTGGCACCACCGCCCTCGCGCCCTTTCTCTCCGTTGCGAGAAACGCCTTCCGGTTCTCGTATGGCTTTGGTTTCGTTTATGACCGCAATTTCGCTGATAGCGATACGGCGCAGGCACGCGAGCAGGTTAAGTCACGTAGACTTCAGGAAGCCCAGTCCCGCGGCTTGCCAATTCGTTGACACTTACATGCGGGCCAGGAACGTATCCGTACGGAGAGGTTCGGAGGATAGGTTTAAGGCAACGCATGAGGATGAGTAAGGGCCTGAAGAAGGAACGAGTGCGCAGTGTTCAGCGTCAAGCCGTTTTTTTCAGTTGTATCAGTGGCGGCGATGCTCATGCTGGCGGTGGCCTCTTGCCGTGACGGCGGCGCCAACGCGCGGCATGGAATCCAGACCACGGCTGGGGATCTCCAACAGCAACTCGAAGCCTGCCGCAAACAACATGCCGCTCAGGTCTCTACCGCCGAGGTTGAAGTTCTCCGGGCAAAACTACGCCGCTACGATGGCGTCGCGGAGGAGGAGGGGCATCGTCGTGCGGCCATGCGACGCGTCATGGATTCGTACAGCCGGGGCGTTTGTCTGATCCACGGTGTCTTCACGTTTCACGAGCGCCGCGGTGTAACATCCGCGCCTGTTAAGGACGCTGAGGAAAAGCCCATCGAGCTGGAGTATCTCGGATCTGGCTTTCTCGTAAGCGATCACGGCCATGTTGTCACCAATCGCCATGTAGCCGAGCCCTGGTGGAACAACGAGCGCGTCGCACCGCTCCTGGCCGCCGGCTTGGAACCTACGTTCATCCAGTTGACGGCCACATTTCCAGACCATGAGCCTCTGTCCATCGACGCCAAAACGATCCGAGTCAGTACCGAGAGCGTGGACGTGGCCGTCTTCGTGGTATCGGTCAAAGGCATTCCTGTCCTTCCGCTCTCCGATCGCGATCCGCGCGAACTGCGCGGCGAGAGGCTCATGCTTTTGGGCTATCCGACAGGGCTATCGGCCTTGCTAGCCCGAGCCGACCCCGATGTTGCTCATGCAGCGTTGGCCGAGGCTCACGACACCACCACGCTGATCGAAGCGTTGAGCCGCCGTCATGCGATTACGCCGGTGATTACGCATGGAACGCTGAGCGACGCCACGGGCCGCCAACTCATCTACGACGCCGTTACGACTTCCGGCGGCTCTGGTGGTCCCGTGTTCGGTCCCGACGGCGACGTAATCGGCGTCAATTTCGCCATTCTGCGCGACTTCCAAGGCTCCAACTTCGGCGTTCCGATTCGCTTCGTGCAGCCCTTGCTCCCATAGCCAACTACTCTTTCAAGCTGGCAAGTGAAACGGCTGCGTTTTAACATGATCGCCATGATTTCAAGCGGGCTGACAACACTCATTCAACGCTGGAAAGACGACCCCGGCAGCACGTACCTGTCGTGGTTTCTGTGGGACCAGCGGCTTAAGAACTTCCGATCCATCCGCACCGGGATCGCGGAGGTGGTCCGCGAGATCGAGGCCGGGACGTTTGGCAACGTTTACAAAGGTTCGTCGCTGGAGACGGTCGTGCACTCCATTGCCGAACAGCGGCAGATATTCAAGGGCGCCGACCACGCCTTTTTATGGAAGCCCAAGCTGCGCATCCCGGACATTTACGAGAACCAGGACCATCAGCGAGCCTTTGGCCGGTTTCTCCACACGTGCGCGTGTTGTGATACGGAGGGCGCTATCATCGCGGCAGTTCGCAACCTTGACGAACTACGAATCAAGGGGCTGGGGCCGGCAGCCGCGAATCTCTTGTACTTCCTGCACCCAACCCTCGCTACGCCGTTCAATACCGCTATCGTGAAGGGCTACAACCTTTTGACCGGCGCGAAGGTGAAGCTCGGCTCGTGGGAAGAATACTTGGCCATGCGCGCGGGCATCCTGCGGCTCAATGCCGAGGACCGCGCCGTGCTGTCGAACGACTTGGGCGCCATCGCGGGGCTACTTTTCGATGTGGGCACTGGACGGTATCAGCCTCCGCCGTGCTCGGATGACGCCGCGCTGCTGGCGGCGTGGGAGGCGGACCTAGCCAAGGTCCGCGAGGAGTCCGCCGCCGCGAAGAAGACGTCCAAGGCCGCAGAAGATGAGGAACGATCTCACACGCAGGTGCAGGGCTGGCTGCGGGATCTCGGGAAGGCGCTTGGGTACGACGTGTGGATTGCGGCGAACGACCGGAATCGACCCCATGATGGCGGGCGGCTGTGCGACGGGTGTGTCGAATCGCTCCCGGGCGGGCTGGACGACGGCCCCGGGGGCGAGGCGGTGCGATTGATCGACGTCCTTTGGCTAGATGCTCGTGGCAAAGTCGCCGCCGCATTCGAAGTCGAGCACACGACGAGCATCTATTCCGGCATCGTGCGAATGCTCGACTTGGCACTGGGCGCGCCCGATCGAGCCGCAGTGGGGCTGTACCTTGTCGCCCCTGACGCTCGTGAGGACGACGTTCGGCAGCAGCTTGCCCGTCCAGCGTTCCGCCGCGTGGCCGACCTGAAGGTTCGCTTCCTGCCATACAGTGAACTTGCAAAGAACCGCGACGTAATGGCCCGCTTCGGCAGCGGACTAAAGTCGGTTGTAGCGGTGTCCCGCATCCTGCTCTGAGCGCCGTTCACGGATGCTACGCGTCCACCACGTTACCTCTTCGCGTCCAGTGGGGTCGATGAGGTTGCCCAAAAGAATATATTGTTGAAAAACGCCGTGTTCTTTCAAGCCCAGAGAGCCTTACTTTCATCACTACTTCTTATAGCAGGGCGGCTACGAAGCCGGGAATATCTTGCCCGTCGATGAGGGTGTCCCCGTTCATATCTGCATTGAGAATGGCGCAGCCGCTGAAGCCGGCTGGGTCCAGCAGAGCGTTTACGAACGGCGACTGATCCGATGCATTCACCATCCCATCGCAATTCAAGTCGCCGGGGATACGCTCTCCAACTCGCACGATTTGCGACACCGATGGAACACCGTTGGCGTTTACTACGAACAGCATGTAATAGCCGGGCGGCGCAAGGTATCCGCTGGCTGGCGCTGGCACACTGACGGCACCTCCTGCCGCGAGACCCTGAGCAAGCAGAACATATCGTTGCCCCATGTTCACTGAATGCGTAACGCTTGACAGGCTGATCAGAGCCACTCGATTGTTTCCGGTTGCACTCGTAAACCCAAGCGCGAAGTTTGACCCGTAGGCGATCCAGCCCGGAGCAGACGTAATCGTCGGACGAAGGCCTTGAAAGAGATAGGGGGGAGAATAGATCTCTCCAGTTGGCTGGAAGTCCCCGCCGGCTGCCAGCACTCGGGCGTCCGGGAGAAGTATTGCCGTCGAATGGTACATGCGTGGAATCTGATGCGGTGCGACTTGATCCCACGATGGATTCGCCGGGTCGAAAATCTCGGGAGTGAGAACAGGCTGATCGGGCGAACCGTCGGCGCTGGCCTTCCCGCCCACAACGAGGACCTTTTGCGTCGGAAGAATCACGGCGTTGAATTCCATGCGGCGAAAGCCCATATGAGCGGTGAGGGTCCATGTTGGGGTCCCTGTTGAGAAGTCGATGATCTCGGCCGAATTCGTGGGCAAACTAGAACCGCCGGTGTAACCGCCGATGAGCATGACTCGATTCAAGGTGGGCGGCAGGAGAACCGATGGCGCCTCAAAGCGTGCGGACGCATTTGTGCCATCCACCGGCGTCCATATAGACGTCGCTGGGTTGAACGTCTCGGTCTGGCTGTCGGGTCCGGAGCGAAAAACCAAGCCGCTTGGCAATACGTGGAGATACGGATAGTACGGAATGTACTTTTGACCGAGCAACTCCCAGTTGTTTGCTCCGTTGACATCCCAAAGTTCGATGTCCGGATTGAGACCCCCGTCGGTATCGTTTATCCCAGACATGGTGACGACGCGGCCGTCAGGTAGAGTGACGTTTGTCGGGTACCAACGTCCCGCACGCATGTCCTCGACTTGTATCCATTGCTCGATCCAGGGATCGAAGAGATACGCCAGTTTCGAACCAAGCAGAGGATTGAATTGCAGCGTCCCCCCTGCCACGAGGAGGCGACCGTCGGGCAGAAAACTGTGCCCGGCGCAGTCTGGATTCCAGCCAGTGGGCGGAGGTACATTGGTCAGCACCGGAGTTCCTAGAATTGATGCGGGATCAAACAACCACGCGTGGATACCAGGCACACCGTGCTCGGCGGAGAACATCAAGACTTTTCCCGTTGGCAGAACGGCCGAGTGAATCGCGATCAGCGGCAGAGAGAACGGCGTCGACCATTGTCCATCCTGTGCTGGTGTCTGGCCCCGAGCAGGAATCAGCCCACTCAGCGAAAGAACGACGATGAGCGTTGCGGTGACCAAGCTTTTGTTTGACATTATGTTAGGCTCCTGAAATCCGCACAGGTTGCGGCCAGTCTCCTATTGTAATTCGGATGCCGGCAACGACCGGTCAGTCGATGGCGATAACAAAACCCACCGCGTGCCCACTTGCCGGGGCCGAAAACGCCGCTAGCATTGCGGAATTGAGACTCAGTCTCAATTAGGGGAGGTTTTATGCCACGGATTTTATTGTCTCTCGGTTTGATTCTTGTAGCAGGTTGCGCCCTGCCGAAAACCGGCCTGCTGATCATGGCGCATGGTGGTGACCCGGAATGGAACCAGGACGTCCAGACTGCGGTTGCTCCGTTGAAGGCGGAATACCCCACGGAGGTTGCGTTCGGCATGGCAACACCGTCAACTCTTGAAGCGGCCGTCCAGAAACTGGAAGCCTGCGGTGTCGAGAAGATCGCGGTGGTCCGGATGTTCGTATCAGGCGACAGTTTCCTGGACTCGACCGAGTTTATCCTCGGTCACCGCAGCGCACCGCCGGCACCATCGCATGGCGCCCACCAATCACCGGACCAAGACCACTCGGGGCACGCGCATGACGGTCATCATGAACCGATGGCAACATTGACAGCCTCCGAGGCCACCGGCGGGACGAACGGTTCAACGAAGCCCGATGAGCACGATCATCACCACATGGAACCACCGCGGCGCATTCGCGCTAACGCCCAGTTCGTCCTGAGCCGTCAAGGCGTTGCGGAGTCGCCGTTGATCGACCAGATCCTCGTCGACCGGGTCCGAACACTCAGCCGCGACTCGACTCGCGAATCGATCCTGATTCTCGGTCATGGACCGGGTGACGATTCGGAAAACGAGAGGTGGCTCGCATCGATGCAGCAACGAGCCGCTCGGATCAGTGAAGTCGGGCACTTTCGAGCCGTGAAATGCGAGACGTTGCGCGAAGATTGGCCCGAGAAGCGGGTCGACGCGGAGAAGCGCATCCGGCAATTCGTGGAAGAGGGTAATCGCGATGGCGGTCGTGTAATTGTCGTGCCGTTTCGAGTAGCAGGGTTTGGGCCATACAAGGAGGTGCTGGACGGATTGAACTACGTGGCTGACGGCCGTGGCTTCTGCCCCCACCCCAACATGACTCGATGGCTTCAAGAAACCCTTCGAGAAACACTTGCGACGCAATAGTGATTACAGTCCGACTCTTGATGCGGAGGCCGGTTGGGTTGTCGCCGGCTCGGGCGGCAGACACCGATCGCAGGGCATTCCTTCAGGCGCGCATCGAGCGCAGCGAAACATTAAGTTGCCGTCGTCGCCAACATAGAAGGAGGCATCCGTCATGCACTCGTCACAACGATGGCGCGCTATCGACTTGTATCGGCGGTGCTTCGGCGGCCCCCTGAGAACGCGGGCCGTCTCGTCGTAGCAAAGCCGGCAGCCGAGACGATGCCCTTCTCCTGTCGGAACGACATTGTGAACCACCTTCGGTTCAGGCTCCGTGCAATCGACCGGAGCGAACATACATAGGCCGGGGAGGAGGATTCGCATGCGTCGCCCTAATAACCTACCCATGTTGATTCTCCGTTTGTGATATCCCAGACCAGGGCTTGCGTCCACGGATCGCAAGTATGATGTCCAGATAAACACTATCAATCCTCGTGATTTCAAAACCGGCTTTCAGGACGTTGCCAACCGTATCGCGGTTCATTTCCGTGCCCGCTCGCCGCGTCCAGAGCGTCATCAAGTCAAGGGTAAGCCCCAGGATGGGATTGCGGCTGCGTACATGCTCGAACATGAGTAGCCGGCCACCCGGCCGTAATACTCGGAATAATTCCCTCAGCGCATCGACCGGATCGGGCACGGAACAAAACGTACACGACGTTGCGACCGTGTCGAACGAAGCATCGGGGAAACGAAGGTTCGTCGCGTCCGCCTCGACCAGTTGGAGGGTGCCGGCGTAACTCGCCCGCCGCGCCTCCGCTCGACGGAGCATTTCTTTGCTGATGTCCACCGCTACGATCACTTGGCCGGGTGGAAAATGCGGTATGTCCACTCCGGTGCCAATGGCTACAAACAGCACACGGCCTTTCATCTCCCGGAACAGCGCCGCTTTAGCGGGTCCGCGGCGAATGCTTGAAGCCTCGCATACGTCGTACAGCTTGGCTCGCAGGTCCCAGATTATCGGCATGCCACACCTCACTGCACCGAGTACGATTGGCTCAAGGAACGTTTGACCATCGCGCCGTAGATCGTCACAAGTATGAACATCGCCATGCCAAAACCTGCCCCGAGCACAAGTACGACTGTGCAATTCGATTCGCATCCGAGCATATGCAACGTGCAAACGGACATCGGGCTCACCATCCCAACGACCATCGAAGGAGTCATGGTTTCGATAGAGCCCAGGAGCGGCGCGGCGCAGAATGCCATAAGCATCTGAACCAGCATCGCAGCCGCCATCCCGACGAGGCACGTCACGGCGAAGTTCCAGTCCAGTTGGTGCATGCCGTGCATCACCAACGTGGCGATCATCCCGACGGCAACCAGGAACACAAGGTCACCTATACCAAACAGGATGGTTCGCCATCGCGCCTCCACGCGCAAGGACGGCCGACTAAGTACCTTCCGCTCATGAGCGGTTGTCACTCTCATCGCGTTTGCTCCTGTGCCTGAGCAGAAGCCGGCGTCGCCGTTTCAACGATCCGGCGCACGCCCGGCATCGCAGCAAGGGTCGCCAGAAACCCGCGATGCTGGCGATGACGTACGCAGCATCGAACCGACACGGCCCCGATCTCTTCAGTGGTGGTTGCGAAGGACACAAGCTCGTCTGGGACCTGATGATCGTCGAGGATTTCCTGGATGCGCCAATGAGTTCTACCGTCAGTGAGATCGAAGTCGATACGCATCGTGGCCCATCGGCACCGACCGCAAAGAAAGGACTCAATGGTGCGTTCGGCCGCCAATGTGCCAACTACCAGCAGCGTGAAGAGTACACCCGCCGCAGCGTAGCCGATGCCTAGCACAACACCGATTGCGGCCACGACCCAGATCGCAGCGGCTGTGGTGAAGCCGGTCACGCTGCCGCGCCCGTGGATGATCGCGCCCGCGCCTAAGAACCCGATGCCCGTTACGACTTGAGCGGCGATACGACCTGGATCTGCCCGGTCACCAACAACCAGAATGCTGGCCTGGGCGAAGATGCTGGCGCCGAGACAGATGAGCATCATCGTTCGCAAGCCGGCGGGCTTTTGGCGTTTGCCCCGCTCCACGCCGATGATTGCGCCGCACGCAATGGCCAGGACGGTCACGATCACCCAGCAATACTGATGCGGTAGGCTGCGGTGAATGTTATCCGTCCAGGCTGACATTTCGTCCATCATCATAGCCACCTCGCTTCAATTTCCGGCCATCCGGACGCAACCGTCCATCCTTTGCAGTGATTACCGTACTGGCGCGTCTGGCGGCAAGCACCTGTCACACGCTAATCCCTCGGGCGCGCACCGTGCGCACTTGACCATCAGCACGCCATTCTCACGGTAGAGCGACATCTCAGATTTGCACGCCGGGCACATGTGAGTCCGGACGACTATGTTCCACGGTGTATCTGAGCGGTGCGGCGTGCGCCAAATCGTGCTGATTTCGTCGTAGCACTGCTGACAAGCGATTTTCGTTCCAGGCTTGGGCTGAGCCATCCGGTGCTCGGGCTTCTCACAACCCATGAGGGCCATGCCAACCAAGCTGATACCAACCACCAGAATTGACCAAGTTGTATGCGATTTCATGTTTTCACCCTTTCGCAGAAACAAGCCTTCATTTCAGTCACACGTGCGATACAGAAGCAATTTTCTCCTCGGCGACCGGATGCAACCGCCGCCACTTCCGGCACTGATACCAGTTGAAGATGACCGGAATGAGCAGGTCGATGACCTCGTCCGCGACGAGCAGACCGCCGAGCACAGGCGCCGCCATGGGCCGCATGACCTCGGCCCCGGTCCCGGTTGCCCAGAGCATGGGCACGAGCCCGATGATCGTCGTCCCTTCGGTCATGAGCTTTGGCCGCAGCCGATGGACCGCGCCCGCCACAATGGCCTCAGTGAGTTCGGCCAACGAGGCGATCTTGCCCAGACCGCCGCGGCGGTTGATGGCATCGTGGAGGTAGATGAGCATGACGATGCCGGTCTCGGTCGCCAGGCCGAAGCATGCGATGTAACCGACCCAGACGGCCACGCTGAAGTTGAACCCGAAGAGGCTCTGGAAAATGACGCCTCCGACCAGCGCTCCGGGAACGGCCAGCATGATGACGAGGGCATCACGAATGTCGTTGAACGTCATGTAGAGAATGACGAAGATCAGAAGGATGACCATCGGGAAGACGATTTGCAGCGTTTTTTTCGCACGAACCTGGTGCTCAAACTGTCCGCTCCATTCAATAAAGAAGCCCGGCGGCAGCTTGACCTGCTGTGCTACGACTCGCTGGGCCTCCTCGACGAAGCCGACGATGTCACGGTCGCGGACGTTGAGCTGCACGTAAGACCGCAGCATCCCATTCTCGCTCTTGATCACGCTGGGGCCTTCAACCACTTTGATATCTGCGACTTCGGTGATTGGAATCTGATACACCTCACTGTCGGCCGTTCCCTCAGTTCCACCAGCGTCGCTCGTCATGGCCGCGCCGCCCATGCCGGCACTGTCGGCCTGTGCCGTGGCGGAGCCGCGGCGGCCGGTCACCAGAATGCGGCGCAAGGCCTCCTGCGTCTGCCAGTAATCGCGGGCATAGCGGACGCGCACGGGAAACCGCCGGCGTCCTTCGACCGTGGTCATGATCGTCTTTCCGCCCATCGCGACCTCGATTGCCTCTTGGATATCACCGACGTTCGCGCCGTAGCGGGCGGCCTTCTCGCGGTCGACGTCAATCTGGAGGTAGCTTCGACCGACGATCTGGTCCGGGAACACGTCTACGGCTCCGCGGACGTTGCGCAGCACGCCGGCGACCTGATTGGAGATCGTCTGGATTCCCGGCTCCTTGACCGCCACGGTCTTGACGCCGTTTTCGACGACTTCCTCGGTCTGGTCCTCTTGGCGCGGTCCAAAGACCTTGACGCCGATCATCGTGCGAACGCCGGTGGCCAGCATGTCCACCCGGTTGATGATGGGCTGCGTCCAGATATTGCCCCAGCCCGGCGCTTGAAGCTCGCTGTCCATCTCCTTGACGAGGTCGTTCTTGGTCTTGTGCCACAGGAAGACGTTCCGGCCGAATTCGTTCTCCCGGGCTTGCCGGATTTGCTGGTGGTCCGAGTCCGTGGGCTCGCGCGACAGTAGGTTCTTCGCTTTGGCGTGTCGTGCCAGGTTCTGCGCCAAGGCCCAGACCATCGCGCCGCGAGACTGATCTTCAAGCTCCCAGTTGATGATTTTCGTCCGCGCGACCCATTCGCGGTCCAATCGTTCCTCAAAGGCGTCGAACGCCTCGCTGAGGACGGACGTGTTCTCGCCGCCCAGGACGGTGACCACGGCGTCCCTCACGTCGGACCACAGTGACGGCGCTTTAAGAAGCAGTTCAGGTTTCTTCTCGACACCCCCCACGGCCGCCAATTGATCGACTGCAGACGCAAGCAGGCGGCCCATCTCCTCGCGCCGGAGTACCTCGACCAAGTGCAATCCATGATCCTTGGTCAGGCGATCTGCAATCGTACCCAGCTCCGCGGGCGTGGGCTCGCGCCTAAGCTCCTCTTTTTTCCGGAACAGGTTAAGCAGATCATCAAGCGTGGCCGACACAAGTGTCCTGGCCATGACGGGTTCGTGCTCGACCTCGCGGCGGTGGGAGAACTCGCGCATGGTCCGATCGAATTCCGTCATTGCATCCATGGCGGCAGCATTGACGAGTTCGTCGATTTGCTCCGGCGTGATCGCCATTTGAATCAGGGCGTCTTTCTGCATGGCGATGACGATCTGTTCGGCTTCAGACACAGCGTCTTCGAAGAGGATCTTTCGCTTCGGCCACCACTCTTTGGGGCGGAGCGTCACAACGGTCTCCACCATATCAATGCCGGATGGATCGGTCGGTGTGTCGGCCCGACCGACTTTTCCGACGACCTGCTCCACCTCCGGAAAACCCGCCATAATGCGGTCTCGAAGCCGCACATCCTCCGCAGCCTGCGTGATGGAGGTCCGCGGCACGGTGACCGGCATGTCCAGAATACTTCCCTCATTCAACGGCGGCATGAACTCGCGACCCAACTTCGGAAAACCAGACGCCCAGTGGGCGGTCAGCAACAGGAGCGAAAAGGCAATCACTTTGCCCCGGGCTTTGCGGAAAAAGACCGTGCCGAAAAACAGAGCGACCGCGAGCACACCCAAGAAGAGCATCTGGCTGCCGATGAAGCCGGCGCCGAGCAAGAACAGGAACGCGAGAAACCAGATGCCGGCCGCCGGAATCTTGAGCAGCCACAGCAGCACAGGTTTGTAGATATTGACGAAGCTGCGGACAAACCAGTTATCTTCCTCCCTCCTCATTCGGCCCTTAATGAGGATCGGGATCATCGCCGGCACGAACGTGATGGCGAGGACGGAAACACCCACCATGGCGAACGACTTGGTGAAGGCCAGGGGGTGGAACATCTTGCCTTCCTGGCCGCTCAAGGCGAAGACCGGCAGGAAGGAGATCAACATGATGAGCACGGAGAAGAAGATCGGCTTTCCGAGCAGCCGGCACGCGCGTACGCAGACTTCGGTCGTATCGCCGCGGACCTTCTGGTCGCCGTAGTGGCCGTGCAGTTCGTGCACGGCGTTCTCCACCATCACAATCCCGGCGTCCACCAGTACGCCGATCGAGATGGCCAACCCGGACAGCGACATGATGTTGCTGGGAATCCCGAGGTAATACATCAGGATGAAGGAGACCAGCATGGCCAGGGGCAGCGTCACGCACATCAGTAATGCAGCGCGGACGTGTCGCAGGATCAGGATGACGACGAGACTGGCCACGATGATTTCCTCGCGCAAGGCGGAGGTCAGCGTGTGGATGGCGTCCCCGATCAGACGCGTGCGATCATAGAAGGGCACGATCCGCACGCCCGGCGGCAGGCCCGGCTGAAGTTCCTCAATTCGCTTCTTGATCGCCTTGGTGACTTCCAGCGGATTTTCGCCGTAGCGCATCATGACCACGCCGCCGGTGGCCTCTTGGCCGTTCTTCTCCAGCATGCTGCGGCGGTACTCGGGTCCCAATTGCACGGCTGCGAGGTTGCGCAGGTAAATGGGCACGCCGCTGCGTTCGGCCACGACGACGTTGTCCAGGTCCTTCACGCCGCGCAGCCAGCCCACTCCTCGAATGAGGTACTCCGCGTTATTCTCGAAATAGACCTTTCCGCCTACGGCGATGTTGCTGCGCGCGACGGCGTTGAAGACCGACCCGAGCGCGAGGTCGTAAGCACGTAGCTTGTCCGGATCGACGTCGATCTGATATTCGCGCACAAAACCGCCGACGCTTGATACTTGCGCGACGCCCGACACGTAGAGTTGATAGCGAACGTACCAGTCCTGTATCGCGCGAAGCTCATCCGGGCTGTATCCGTCGCCCTCCACTGTATACCAGAAGATCTGTCCGAGCGCTGTGGAGTCCGGCGCCAGATAGGGCGTGACTCCGGCCGGTAGAAACGTCGAGGCGATGTTCAATCGTTCCAGGACGCGCGTGCGGGCGAAATAGAAGTCGGTCTTCTCGTCGAAGATGATGCTGATCATCGAGAAGTTGAATTCGCTTGCGGATCGTACCGACTTAATGCCCGCCAGGCCCTGAAGGTTCACCGAAAGTGGATAGGTAATCTGATCGTCGATCTCCTGCGGAGATCGCCCCATCCAGTCCGCGAAGACGATGACCTGGTTTTCCGACAGGTCCGGGATTGCATCGACCGGCGTCTTCATCAGACAGTACGCCCCCCACACGGCGACAGCACCTGTGAGGAGAATCACGATGAACCGGTTGCGGATCGAGTACTCAACGACCTGCGAAATCATGGTGCGCCTCTCATGGATTCTGGATCAATGTTCTTGCTGATGCGGTTTGCTTTCCCCGCCGCTGGCGCCGAAGTACTGCGCGCCGGCCGCCGGATTCAGGCGGTTCTCGGCATCCACAACAAAGGCACCGGATGTGGCCAAGCGGTCCCCAGCCTTTAGCCCTGCGAGCACGGGATAGAACTCGCCTGCCTTGGCGCCGAGGCGCACTTCGATCATGTCGTACGTTCCGGGATCGCTCTCCCGATAAACGACCATGCGCTGTCCGGTGTTGACAACGGCCGACGCAGGCACGGCCAGGACTTTCGCGATTCTCACGAACTTCATGGGGAACTTGTCGATCGGGCATTCGCGAGGATGGTCGAAAAGCCGGTCCGGATAGATCGGGCAAAAATATCCTTCCGCCATCTCCTCGTTCGGTCCGCTGCCTCCGCGCTGTAGTCGCCCAGTGACCTTGCCGCACTTGAGCATCTCCGAGCCGTAGTACGGGTTGGCCACTTCTTCCGACGTTTGAATCCAGTCCGCGTCCACCATCGGACAATGCACCTTAAAGAATGTCGACGTCCGGGGCGGGTACGCCCGCAGAAGCTCGATCACTTTCGTACTCAGCGATTTGAGAATCGCGCGTTGATCCTTCAGGTCCACCGCCGACATTTGCTTCGCGAACTCCGCAATCGCCGACGCCGCCAACCGGACGACTTTGTTCTTTTCCTGTGCAAGCCGCTGGGCCTCCTGGCCAACGTTGGAAATCAAGCCCGAATCGGATTTGTCCTTCGCGAATGAGGCGACCAGCGCTGTGTACGCATTCGCCAGACCGTCCGTCGAAGGACCGTTCGCAATGGCCGGCGCCGATGTCGTAGCCTCGACTACGCGGCCGACCGGCAGACGGATGGTCGCGTTCGCGTACATTCCGGGCTTAAGCTTGAAATCCGGGTTACTGATCTCAACACGAGCAGCCAGTGTCCGCGTTGCCGGATCGACCGTATACGCAATGAATGTGATCTTTCCGGCGAAGATTTCGTTGGGATTCGCTACGCTTGTGACTTCGACCGCCGTGCCGATTCCCACCCCGCTGATTTGGTCCTCAAACACCTTCGCCTGCATCCACACACCGCTCAAGTCGGCGATGGTGTAGATGTTGTCACCCTCCATGACGTAATTGCCTTCGAGGACTTTTTTCTCGGTCACGATGCCCTCGATGGGTGAGAAAATCGTCAAATGCGTTTCCACACTGCCGCGCTTTAGGATCTCCTCGACCTGATGCTCCGTAATACCCCATAGAGTGAGCTTCCTCCGAGCCGCCTCTACCAGCATTTTCCCCACGCCCGGCGCGACCTCACTACCGCCCTGCTGCTCCCCCATCTGGCGCACGGCCGTTAGAAGCTCTTCCTGGGCCACCAGCAGATCGGGGCTATAGATTGCTGCCAGTGGGTCGCCCTTCTTTACCTTTTGCCCAACGTAATTGACGAAGAGTTTGTCAAGACGTCCCTTGATCCGCGCGGCGACGAACGCGCGACGAGTCTCATCGTAGTCGACGATCCCCACAGTGCGGATTTCCCGACTCAGGAGCTGGTACTGGACGGGAGACGTGGCAATGCGGCCCATTTGAACCTTCTGCGGGCTCATCTGAACCTGCGCTAGCACGCCCTCGACCAGAACCTTACGCCCGGTTTTCGCACGCTTCGCAAGCGGCATTCCGCAAATGGGGCAACTCCCCGCTTGTGCGCGGATGATGTTGGGGTGCATTGGGCAGTAGTACTCGATCTCTTGAGCCTGCACCGTCTCCGACGCCATGGCCGGGCGGCGCCAGCGGTCGTAGTAGTTCTGGAGTTTCTCCCAGTTCGACGAAATCACGCCGACTAGCACCATCAGAAAGATGAAGCGGAGCCGCACGTTCATGATTCGAACGAAAGCCCATATTCGACCAACAAGTGATGTTTCCGAAGATTTCGACGGGCCCGAAGCAGGCGATTCTTGCGACATCGTTGCTACCCTTCTTGCCGCCGCATGCCGTAGGGCGACAATAACACCGCGTGCGGGAGCGCCCCTGTTAAACGACTCGGTCAACTCAGGAGCGCCCCGCAGCGGGTTCTACTTTGTCTGCGGATCATTAGCCTGCGGCGTGGTCGTTAGCCGAGTCGTTTCGATGTCTGGGCGAGTAGTGCTCTCGCCCGACCGCGCCGCACAGAACCGATGCAGCTCTGATCAGGGCTTCTTTCTGGACAGATCCAGCCGAAAGCCTTGCTCTTCCAACTTTGGAGCGAACTTTTCCGGATCCTTGCGGAACTTTTCGGGGCAATCTTTGCAGCAGAAGAAGACGGTCTCTCCCGCCGGTGCCGATGCTGAAATCTGTGGATCGATACCCTTTCCGGTGACGGGACACTTCGTCTGGTAGGTGAACGTATCCGCGAGCCTGGGCGTGTACTTGGCTCGATCGTCTTCGTATTTCCCGCGGCAATTCTTGCAGCAAAAGAATATTTTTGTGCCCTTGTCCTCGACGAAGATAGCGGGCTTTACAGGCTCACCGCTGATCGGACAGGTTACTTGAACGCGGGCAAGCTTCTCCAGGGCCTTTCGTTGCGTGACGACCTGTTCGGCGTACTTTTTGGGGTCTGCCCCGTACTTCTTGATACAGTTGTCGCAGCAGAAGAATACCGGGCCCTCAGCCGTCGCCGTGCGAACAGCCAAGTTGATCGGCTGCCCGCCTACCGGGCAAACCGGCAGGTCAGCAACGCCACTTGTCCCTCCTTTCGTCTCTGGCCCGTCGCGCGTCTGAGCCCAAGCGGCGATCAGGCTCGTGGCAAGACCGCTACTCCAACGATGAGCGTCGTCAGTCCGAGTCGTTTCATGATAGATTCTCCCTTTCGCTTGATGAAGCTACTACGCCGATGCCGGTCTTTTTGCATCCCGGTCACCAAGGTTCCAGAACCTTCGCCGTCACCT
This sequence comes from Phycisphaerae bacterium RAS2, assembly GCA_007753915.1. Taxonomy (NCBI): domain Bacteria; kingdom Pseudomonadati; phylum Planctomycetota; class Phycisphaerae; species Phycisphaerae bacterium RAS2. Next base: position 1,142,282 of record CP036352.1, on the reverse strand, counting down.
TGTTCCTAACACCGTCCGCCACCTCTAAGGACCACCTTTGCCCGTACCGGTCACCTCATCTGCAGCGTAAGGAATGCGCAATGAGGCCGCGCCATCGAATCACCGACTCAGGAACCATAAGCGACGTCCGCCTAGGCAGATACGTTCAACCTGGTTCTTCCCTAGCGCGACCCGCGATTGCGAAGCTCCTCCGCCCATCTCAATAATCGCTGCACGACGACCTCCGCTCGCCAGGAACCAATTGAGATGGCACGCCCCATCATGTCCCGACGAACGCAATCGTCGCCATGGATGAACAACTGGAAGTATTCCAATCCCAGCCTTCCCCAAAGCCGTCTCCACGAGTCCGCGTCGACAGGGTTCAAGCATTCGGCATCCGTGTGCCGGACGAGTAATGGCCAAATCTCGCGGTGCCATCGTGTGTACTCGTAATCGGCGGTGCTCCTCTCATCCAAAGGCGTGGCCACAGGCTTGTTTTTTTCGTTCATGGACGCCCTTCCGGCTGCACCGTCCAAGGCTGTGGTCAACCTTAAGTCGAACTCGCTAGCCCACTCGTATGCACCGGGGACGGGTGTGCCACAAAACGATTCGTTTTCCGTAACATTGACCGCTCTCATGCCCGAGCCTCCGAAACGTCGATGATGAGGTTCATCGTGCCAAACGCGTTCGGTACATTATTGCACGCCGCATCATCGTCGCCCGGCGCACAACTCCACTCCCCGTCGATGACGTATCTGTACTCGTGACGCCCTGGAGGCAGGTCGAGCCTCAGCGACCAGGTACCGTCGCCCGAAGGCTCCATAGGATTCGCGTTCGAATCCCAGTTATTGAAGGTGCCGGCCACGAAAACCTGTCTGGCATCGGGAGCCCGGCACCTAAAGAGGGTGCAGTTAGGTTTGCGTTTTCGTTGCGACTTCGTCATCGGTTGTCGCTTCCATTCAATCCCACGCCTGGGCGTTCACTGCGGCGTTATCCAGAAGCGGGCTTCGCTCGCCAAGCCTGGGAGTGGCGTTTCACCATGCCGGAGAGTAAAGCCGGGCCACTTGTTCTCCGTTGATTCGCGTCATAACGCGCGCGAATAAGTCCACCGGCATCGGTTCGCCTTCCACTATCCGGCCCAATCCGGAGCCCAGCGACTGGTAATCGGCAACGGTCTCAACACACCGCCGGCAGACTTTGAGGTGGTCCATCACCTTGACATACCGCCCGACCTCAAGTTCCTGGTCGGCGAATGCGAACAGGAGCGGACGCGCATCAATGCAGTCCATGACTGTTCCTCACTTCGTTGATGTCTTTTTCGTTGGCATGTGCGGGTTGACTGCTCGCGACGCCGTGTGTCATCATTCCACCGCCGCACATGCCCCCACCCATCTCGTGCTGCTCAGGCCGGGAGCGCGCCAATCGGTCAAGAGATTCGCCGCCTCCCATACACACGCAGCCGGAGATGGATATAAGTCCTACGAAGAAGAGAAACCACCATACCAATCGGAAGGATGTAGTAACCATGTTGGCGCCTTGTTGAGTCTCAAGGTTTATCAGCAACGAAGCCCCTCGCGTCACGCCTTTGGATTCCTAGTAATCGAGGATCTTGTCCGTCTCGATGATCGCCTTCGCCACATCGTCGACACCGACGAGTCTGGCGCCCTCGCGTAGGTGCTCCTGTCCGACCTCCTCCAGCTCGGCGCAGTGACGGCACACGAGAACCTGGGCGCCATGATCGATCAACGACTTGAAAATCGCTGAGAATGATCGGGCTCCGGGGCCTGGTGGAACCGCGCGTACAATCCGATCATCCGCAAGCCGCACGGCCCGAAGCTCCAGCCACAGCGTAACCTTCGCCCCGCTGCGCTGAAGCCAGTCGGCGAGTTCCAGCCCCATGGCGGTTTCGTGAATCTGCGAGATGTATTCCTTCATGTGGATGAGAATGCGCTTGCCATCTTGCGTCGAGGCTTTTGTCGGCTGCGCTTGTGCAGCAAGAAAGCCGGTAACCGAAATGACCAGCGCCAAAACCACGACGGCAGACCGCCACTTGAATAAAACGCGTCTCATGGTTTCCCTTTTTCAACAGATATGGGTTCGATTACAGAGGCTCCATGCCGCCGGAGGGACCGTTGTCTTGCCGCTCGTTGGTTTGATGCCTGAACGGACGAACTTCTTCCCGCCGGCGTCTCGGTTTTCCTTAACCCGGCCCGGGAGAAGCTTCAGCTTTACAGCCGACCCCCGTTTTCGCCGTTTGAAGGCGCCTGATGGAAATATCGGAGCCATCGGAGACCAAGCCCGCCGTCCTGGCGATAGCCCCCAGCAGCCGCTTGACAGGCCCCGGTCAGCGTACGACGGCTCTCGCCCGGAGCTGTCGAGCCATCCGGGGTGCCAGGAGGGGCGTCAAAACCCGACAGCGCGATTACGAACGTCTGGGGGTGGTTAAATCGCAGCCGCGCCAACACGGCGGTTGCTCCAGGCGTCGATGGTCGTTTCGATAGGTGAGGTGGCCGCAATTCCTGGAATTCGCCTGCCGCGCATCACACGGCCACGCATCGGCTCGCGGGAGTACGTTTGCGCCCGTGAGGCGGCGTTGGCCTCCAATCGGCGGGATACCTGTCCCGCGGCGTCGACTATCAGCCAAGCCGTCGAATCATCGCAGCTTCGCCAATCGGCAAGATTCTCGCCCGTCACGACAAGATCAAAGCCCTCGCACCACCCTTCGCGTACGGCGCGCATCGTATCATCGGAGGCCATGACCACCTGCGCCACCGCACCTCGTGAGGCGTGTGCCTCCGCCATCATTTCAGCGAATCGCAGAGCCGATGCTGAAGCGGGGGATCGGCCGGGCTGTCCCACCACGAGTAGCACGACGTCCAACCGTTCCGTGGTTTCCATCCCCAGTACGGCACGCTGAGCTGCATAACCCCACCGTGAGAAGTCCATCAGCAACAGGACGCGTTTCCGGGTCATGATGGTCTCCTTTTTCTCACGCTCCACTCAATCCTTTTGATGCAGTTGAGCGGCATTCTCTTCCGGCCGCTTGATAGGAGGATCGCTTTCACCCCGCACGAAACGCAGTAAACTCGCTTCGAAGCCAAAGCCGATAGTGAAGGGCGGTCTGAAAACGAAGCGCGAAGAACACCAGGATTCTCGATGGCGCGAATCGCTCGGCCCCCGACCAAAAAACAGACGGTGGCCGCTTAGGCGGCTACGTCCGCCGTCCTGGCGATCGCTTCCAACAGCCGCTTGACCGGCCCCGGCCAGCGTACGACGGCTCTCGCCCCGAACTGGCGAGCCCTCCGAGCGCCATGAGGGGCGTCAAAACGCGACAGCGCGATGACGGGCGTTTGGGGATGGCTAAATCGTAGCCGCGCCAACACGACGGGTGCACTTCCATTGTGGCCACCATAGTCCATGACGATCACGTCAGGCTTATGGCCGCGAAGCAACCGTTGTGCCGCACCAGCGCCGTGAGCCGCGACAACCCTGTATTTGCCGGCCAGGATCGTGCAAAGTTCGTGGCGAAGCCGCCGGCAGTGATAGAGCAAAAGAACCGTATTCATCGCTTGACCTCCCTTGCTGTGCGGCATCCAGTTTATCAATTGGATGCGAAAGCAAACTCCTTTCTTCCGACAACTTACGTATTCGCGTGGAAGGTACGATCCTGTAGACGGAGACATCAACCGGGAAGAAACCCTTACTCGGCCGCATCAAATTAACACGGCACGATTGCGGGGTAACGACCAACACCGATGTGGTGACAGATTGGTGAAAAGGTAAAGCATGCCTCATCAAATCGCAGGTGCCCGCGCGCCGGTGCGCCCGGTTCCGAGGTTCTGGGATACCCTGGCCTTCCGCGTCGGGGTCCTTGTAAACCTCGCAGTGCTGTTGGTTCTCGGCATGGCGGCCTTACTCGGCTACCGTCAGGAACATGCCGGGCTTCTTGCGGCTGAGACCGAGCGGCTGAAGGAAGAAGCGAAGATTATCGCGGTCGCTCGCGCAAGGATGCCGGATCCAGAGGTCTTCCGCAGTTTTCTTGACGAATTCTGCCACCAGATGAGCGTGGCGGTCTCACCGGGACATCACATCATCGCGCTGGATGAGGATGGTCAGATTCTCTTAAGGGCCCATGCACGAGCGGAGGCGGCGCTCGAAACCGAAATCGTACGGGCGGTACGCGAAGGTACCCAGCAATTCACGTCACGCGCGGAGGGTTTCATCTTGGCGACCGCTCCCACCAGTGGACGACTCACGATTGCCGTCGCACAGTCAACCGATCCGGTACGGAAAGTAATTCGCCAGGAAGCGGTGGGTCGCGCCATCAGTGTGGTCGTTCTGAGCCTGGTGGTTTTCATTGTCACCAGTCTTGGCCTCCTGGTTTGGGTTCGTCGGCCGCTCTCCAATTTGTTAGATGTCGTCGGGGAAATTGGCGCGCGCGGCTTCGCTGTTCGTGCGAAAATCACGGGCACCACGGATCTCCGGTTGCTTTCAGACGGCGTCAACACCATGGCAGAGTCTCTGGAACGTGTCGAACGGGCTAGGCTGGCCGAAATGCTGCGCGCCAAGGAGATTCAAGAGAGCTTGTTGCCGGTGCTTACGGAAGAAGTCAACGGGTTTCTATGCGCTGCACAGTTTCTCCCCGCGGATAATGTCGGCGGTGACCTCTTTGATCTCGTTCGTCAGCAGGACGGGTCGGTCTTGGTTGCCGTGTTGGATGTGTCCGGACACGGCGTTCCGGCGGCACTATACACGGCGCTCTTGCGAACCGTGTTCAGGTACGAGGCGGACAGGGCCCAGGATCCGGCCACGGTCCTCGCCGAAATGAACGCTCAATTGCACGCGGTCACTCGTCTCGAAGACTTCGCAACGTGTTTTCTTCTCCAAATCGCCCCCGGTGACGATCTCGTCTCTTATGCAAGAGCGGGGCACGATCCCGCCATACTAATCCGCGCAGATGGCACATTGCTGGAACTCGAAACCGGAGGTCTACCCCTCGGTGTTTTGCCGTCAGTTTCTTATGTGTCTGCGCAGGAGAAGATCGCTTGTCACGATCGGCTATTCCTCTACACGGACGGATTGCATGAGGTCTTCAACAGGGAAGGCAAACTCTTTGGTCGGGAGCGGTTGAAAGAATTGCTGCGCGACACCATATCGTATTCCCCGCTTGATCAAGTCCGTCATGTAATTGAACATGTCCGCCTATTCGGGCAAGCAACCGACCTCGCAGACGATGCGACATTGATCTGTCTAGCCAAACAACATGAGTGACTCACTACACGCGTCTCCGCAACCGCCGCCGAGGTCGCAGAGGCCGACGGGTTGTACAGCAGCACCACCAGCGCTTCCAAGCCTCTCCGTCTCCTTTTTTTCACATCTCCGGCACGCGGTCAGGACGCCGCCGCCGATGATGCTGATCATTGGATCAGCGCGGTGCCCGAGACCAGCGAAGAAGTTTGTTTGCTAGGACGGAATCAAACGAACGTCGTCCAGCTTGGTGCCAACGACGTCCTTCGCTCGTACCCCTTCTACCCCCAAGTTATGGAATTACCCCGATAAGACGCGAAAAAACGCGATGCGGTGCGAAGCCTTGCGAAACGAACTTTCCGTCGCTAACGTGTTGCACAGCACGAGGTTTCCACGCCGTTTTGACGGTTGGCCCGTGGATTTTCCCAAGCTGGACGTCGTGGGTTCGAATCCCATCGCCCGCTTTGATACCTAACTGAAAAATCAACACTTACGGCTTCTACTCGTGTGGCTGACGTAGAAGCAAATCGTCGCGCAAGATGGTAATACCGTTTTGCTCCGGTAGGTCTTTTTGCCCTGATTCTCTTCCAAAGCTGTGAGGCCATAATAAGTTGCGCGCCATGGGATGCACCCATGATGTCCAGCCATGCTAGCTGGGTGTCTTTAAGTCCAATTCGAATTGCTTGCCCTCTTGCGCTCGTTAGAGTTGCGACGACCTGCAGCAGTTATTCCCGGCTTCGGAGGGGATTGAATGGCTCTTCCTCGCGACAGGGCGGGCGGCGGAGCCGCCGTGAAGAAGAAACGCACTCTGGAATGTATCATCCCCGACAGAAACTCGGGCCGCGCCGTGAGACCCGGCAGGAACCGGATCGCTCGTGGTCCGGTCAGTGGCAGAACATAAAAAAGGTAGAACGCGTATGGGAAGAGCATTCGAAAGACGTAAGGCCTCCATCTTCAAGACGGCGGCCCAGAACTCAAAGCTCTATGCCAAATACAGCAAGCAGTTGTACGTGGCGGCCAAGAACGGCGTCCCGGACCCGGCAGCCAACCCGGTCCTGCGCAGCCTCGTTGAGAAAGCCAAGAAGGAAAATGTTCCGAGCCACGTGATTGACAAGGCGATCCAGAAAGCTGCCGGCAAGGGAGGCGAAGACTTCCAATCCGTGCGTTACGAGGGGTTCGGCCCCGGCGGCGCGCTGATCATCGTCGAGTGCCTGACCGACAACAACGTGCGCACGGTCGCCGAAATCCGAAGTTATTTTGCCAGAGCGGGCGCCAAGCTGGCCACCAGCGGGTCGGTGGTGATGTCGTTCGACCACCTGGCAGTTATCTCGTTCAAGGGCGACTCGGAGGAGAAGGTGATCGAGGCGCTGTTCGCCGCGGACGTCGCCGTCGAAGAAGTCGAGAGCAAGGACGGCGTCATCACGGTCTTCGCCCCGCCCGCCGAGTTCTACAAGGCCAAGACGGCCGTGCTCGAAGCGATGCCGGGCGTGGAGTTGGACGTGCAGGAGATCACTTTCCTCCCGCAGGCCACCAAGACGCTCGGCGCGGAAGAGCTGCCCACTTTCGAGAAGTTTCTGCAGCAGCTCGAAGAGAACGATGACGTGCAGGAGGTCTATCACAATATCGTGCTCCCATAACCCGCGGCAGGCCGCAAACCCATGGAGCAATGAGCAAAAAGGGGACAAGGCCGAGCGAACTGGTCGAATTGCGCGTGGCGGATGCTTCTTGATGGAGGCAAAGGATTGTGGCTCGGCGTCGCGTATACTGGGTCATCAATTCTGGAGATGCCACTCGCACGGTTTTCGGATAGTTGTCGATATGCGCGAGCGATGAAAGGCAGCTTAAAGGGACATGCGTTTTTCCGAGAACGATCTACCGTCTTGATACCGTTTTGCGTTCCCGATACCGCGATTCAACGCGAAAAAACGCGATGCCGTGCGAAGGATTGCGAAACACGAATTGGCTTGCTAAAGTGCTGACAGAAAAGAACTTTCGGGATTTCCGCCACGGAATTTCCGGGATTTTCCCAAGCTGGACGTCGTGGGTTCGAATCCCATCGCCCGCTGTTTTAGTTCACATCAAATCAAATTGATCGCCTGTCATCTGGTGCCCCGCGCGGGTCGCGCGGATTCGCCCACGTAACCGTTCGATTCCGTTTCACGGCCCATCGTTGACTGGCTGGAGTTCCGCGCGACAGCGGCCGGCCAAAATCCTTACGCGATTGGCTGGTGACTCACTGCCTAGGGCACGAGTTGCTCGCGCAACAGTGCCGATTTTGTGTCGTATCCGGCGCCGGGCGATGCAACATTCAACTGATCGTAGCAGCGAATGAGCTGTTCCATCGCGCGGCGGCGGCGACGCGCGGGGACCATCGCGGCGGTCCGCAGTCCGTCGGCGCCCTCCTTCAAAAGCAGCTCGGCCTCCGCGAGCCGGCCGCGGGCCATTTGGATTTCGCCCAGCAGCGATTTGGCATGAAAGACGAACCACCTTGTGAGAACTGCATCCATGCCCGCATTCGAGACCTGCTCCTCAAGGAGCGATTGGGCGTCATCGAGCCGACCGGCATCTACGAGCAGGATCGCGAGATTCGACCTGACGATGCACGCGGTCGTGTGCCGCTCCGCCTTGATGCGGGCGGCATTCGCCAGAGCCGTGCGGTAGTATGTCTCCGCGCCGGCCAGGTCCGGCACGCGCTCTCGAATCTCACCCAATGTCTGCTCATGGCAGAGGACACGGGGATTGTCCGGCCCGAAAACGCGCAGCTCGGCCTCATGGACCTGATGCGCCAAAGCTTCTGCCTCCGCAAGCCTGTTGTTGCGAATGTACAGGGTGACGAGATTGACTTGCGGCGTGATCACATCCGGGTGGTCAGGGCCAAAGACCTCGCGCCCCAGCGCGATGGATTCAGCGTAGCGCGCCTCGGCCTCGGTATCGTTCCCCGTCATGGTCAACGCGTTGGCCAGGGCAGCCAGGTTTTGAACCATGTCGGCATGCTTCCCTCCGAAATGCCTGCGATTGATGGCCAGCGCGTCTTCGAGTGTTCGCAGCGACTCGCTGACCCTGGGGCGATCGTGGAACAGCGCTCGCGCCAAGTTGACAAGCCCGCGCGAGACGCGAAGGCTGTCCGGTCCTTCGAGCCTGCGATACAGGGCAATTGCATCGTGAATGAGCGGCTCCGCCTCGGCTGATTTTCCCTGTTCGATCAGCGCCTTGGCCATGCACTCGAGTGCAATGCCCTTTTGAATATGATCGCTCGGGTAAATGCGCCGCGACATGTCCAGGGCGCGGCGGGCCAGCGACTCGGCCTCGTCTCGGTCAACCTCCACCAGACGCACCAGCGACAGCAATCCAAGGGTTTCGGCCATCTCCGCAGATTCTTCGCCACGAAGGTCAGTCCACATCTTCAAGGCGGTGGTCAACTGCTGGGCAGCCTCCTTTGGATGCCCGATGCCGAAAAACGCCGCTCCCAGCGTCATGCGCGCGCGGGCCTCCACTTCCGGCTGGTCTGCCGCGCCGACTTCTAGCTTGCGCGCCGCATCCTGAAGCAGCTCGCGTGCGGTCAATTCACGATCGGAATTGTGATACGGGCTTGAACCGGTCAGGATCTGCTGCAGCAGCGAATTGACCGAGCGCGCGTGTGCCGCCTCGGCCGTTGCAGTCTTTTCGGCGTCGGCCGCGACCCGCCAGAGCCAGACCGACACGATCAACCCACTGACCACGAGAACCATGAACGCGGCTGCGATGCCCAGCGGCAAGGCGTAACGGCGGGCGGCCTTCCGGATCAGGTAAGGCAGCGCGTCGCGTTTGGCGGCAATCGGCTCGCCTGCCCGGTGCCGACGAAGGTCCTCGGCGAGTTCGCCGGCGGATTGGTAGCGCCGCGCCGGGTCCTTCTGGAGACACTTGTGAACAATTGTTTCCAATTCATCGTCGATGCTCGCATTGCGCGATCGGACGCGCGCCGGCTCCGCGTTCTGAATGGCGCTCATCACGTTCGCCGGCCCGCCGTCCAGCGAATAGGGAAATGCACCAGTGAGCATCTGGTAAAGGATGACGCCCAGCGCGTAGACGTCGCTGCGGACATCGACGTCGGTAAACCGCCCGGCCGCCTGCTCCGGCGAAGCCCATGGCAGCGATCCGAAGAATCGGCCACTTTGCGTCATCGACAAGGCACTGCCGTCGCCGCCGTCGAGATCGACCTTGGCCATTCCAAAATCGAGGATGTGCGGTTCGCCCGCGGAATCGACCTGGATGTTCCCCGGTTTGAGATCGCGGTGAATGACGCCTCGCAGATGGGCCGCATGTATGGCGCCGGCAACCTTGAGAAAAAGTCCCACGACGTCGTCCAACTCCTCGCGGTTACGGCTCCTGCCACGGTGGATTCCAAACGAGCGGCGCGCAGACGATTTTTCCAGATTCGGCTGCACGAGCGACCCGGTCCGGCTGCTCATCCACGAACCGAGCGGCTCGCCCTCGACGTACTCCATGACGAAATAGAGAAGCCCCCGCGACAGTCCGCTGTCGATGATGCCCACGATGTTGGGATGATCGAGCTGCGCGAGTATCCGCGCTTCACGCTCGAAGCGCAGGCAATCCTCCCGGCCCGAAAAGGGACCGTCTCGCATGATCTTGATGGCGACTCGGCGACCGGTTGACTTCTGAATCGCCACGCAGACGACGCCCTGGCCGCCGCGAAAGACCTGATCCGTGATGCGGTAGTGTTCGAGCAGCTCTTTCGGCAGAGCGTCGTGATCAAGCGCACCGAGGTTAAGCGAGCCCGCGCTGGTTACGACGGCGCGCACCGCGGCGATTCGATCGCTGCGATCCGGCAGATCGCGAGCCGCCTCCGCCTGACGCCGTGCATCGGCGATGAGGTGGTGGAAGCTCGAGTGACCGGGAGGAATGCGATTGTTGATCATGCCAACTCACGGACCGGCGCGGACACGCACCTTGAATTAAGCGGAAACGGCCTCCGGACATTTACGCGCACTGCGAAAAAAAAGCGGTGTCGGAACCGAGAATCTCGCGAAGGTGCTCGTGTGCCCGTGTGCGGAGCATGTGAACGGCACCGGGGGTCCGCTTCATGGCGGCGGCGACGTCCCCGATCGGCATGCTCTCAAGGTCATACAGCCGCACCACCGTGCCATAATCCGGCGGCATCAGTGAGATCGCGTTGTTGATGGCGGCGCAGACCTCCGCGCTCGCCGCGTTGCGGCTGGGTGTGGTGGTCGTCATGCCCAGGTTGGCAAGCAGAAGCGCTGTCGAGTCCTGCTGGCCCGCAACCCCGATACGCTGCCCCGGCGGCGAGCGCTTGACCGCCGACAGTTCGCGCACCGCATCGCAAAGATTGTTCTGGGCAATTCGACTCAACCAACCCAGGAAAGCGCCGGGGCCCTTCGCATTGAACTTGCCGATTTGTAGAAACGCCTCAAGGCAGGTCACCTGCAGCACGTCGTCCGGGTCGAGCACGCTGGCCCATTTTCGATCGATGTTCAGCATGGCGCGCACCGCGGCGCAATTCTGTTCCAGCAACGTCGCCAAGGCAGCCATGTCCCCGCCCACGGCTCGCTTCACCAAATCGTCTTCGGATTCAATCATTTGAAACGCAGTTCCTTGCGAGCCTGCGGTCGGGTGTCGCTGAACCCCCATTTTAGCCGGATTTGGCCGATTCTGCGCCGGATAAGCCGAAGCCTCCCTGGCCGGCGACTGGGCGTGTAGGCAGACCGCGAGTTTCCGCTTCTTTCCATATCCAGACGGATCCCGGCTCACGGCACGCTGTTCCCGAGATCGACAAGGAGATTGGGATGTTCAACAAGAGAGCGTTCGCGGTTCAACTGAATGCGGCGTACCTCGCGGCGTTGACACTGGCGCTCGCGACGGTTGAGGGCGGATCGATCGTCAATGGCTCGTTCGAGACCCCTGTGGTTCCGATCGGCGGATTCAACAATTATCCAGCCGGGTCAACGGCCATCACGGGGTGGACCGTAGTGGGCGTTGACTCGTCAGTAGTCAACGGATCCTTCACGCAGGCCGGCATTACGTTCCAAGCCCAGAACGGCAACCAATGGATCGATCTTGCAGGCGTCACTTCCAATTCGAGTTCAAGTGGCGTGACACAGAACATCGCGACAACGATTGGCGGGGTTTACCAACTCAGCTTCTACGTCGGCTCGGCAACCGGCGGCGGCATCTTCTTTCCCGCCACCGTGGACCTCAGCATTAATGGCGGCGCCCGCGTGAGTTACTTCAACTCCACCGGCCCGACGAACATGCTGAATTGGAAGTTGTTTACTGTGCAATTCACCGCGACGAGCGCAGCAACCACTATCACGTTTTACAACGGAAGCGCATCGAACAACTTCCTAAGCGCGCTCGATAACGTGTCGGTCGAGGCTGTTGTCGGCTGCGCATGCCCGGGCGACATGAACGGCGATGGCCTTAAGAACGGCCTTGATATCCAACAATTCACCGACTGCATGATCATTGGCGGTAGCTGCATATGCGCGGAGATGGATGGAACTTGGGGGCTCACTGGTGCCGACATCACCGCCTTCGTCGTTGATCTGCTGAACGCTGCGACCTGTCCATAGCGAAGCTTCACCAGTTTAACCAAGCGATATGAAGCAACAGCGCTCCGGCGTGTATGCGAAGCACGACCTTCCGCTTCTTTCCTTATCCGGACGAACAGCGGCTCACGGCGGGAACGCCTGTCCCGAGATCTTGCGACAGAGGGAGCATGAAATGCAACATCAAATACAAACGTGCGCGACCGGGCTTTTGAGAACATGCCCTCCGAAACAAGGTCGCACACTGCGCAATCTGCCTCAACGCCTGCTCGCTGCCGCCGCCCTGCTCTTCGTCGTCGCCGCTTCGGAGGCGCAGGCACAGTACACCTTCACCAATATCGCCGACACCAGCAACGCGGTCGTCAGCGGCTTCGACGGTACCACGCCTTCAATAAACGCGGCAGGCACATTGGGCTACTGGGCGTTCCTTTCTGCCGGAGGGCAAGGCCTCTTTACCGGCGATGGGACGACGACGACGACGACTATTGCCGTGACGACCGGTCCGCCCTACATCGCCTTCGGCATCACGTCACCAGGCTCTTTTACACCATTGACTGCTTCCGGCGCGGTGGGCTTTCGGGCGGTGCTCGATACCGGGGTCACCGGACTATTCAGAAGCGATGGAACGACGACGACCACGATTGCCCTGGACACCAGCCCGACCTACAGCTTTTTTCAATCTCCCTCGATGAACTCGGCAGGTACGCTGGGCTTCCACGCGAGCCTCGACGGAGGAGGCGAAGGACTCTTCACCAGTGATGGGACCGCGACGACGACCATTGCCCTGACTAGCGGCCCGATCTTCAAGTACCTGGGAATTGCACCCATGATCAACTCGGCGGGCACGTTGGGCTTCAGCGCATACCTCGAAGACGAGGACAGAGGGCTTTTCACCAGCGATGGGACGACGACGACAACCATCGCCTTGAGCAGCGGCCCGTATTTCAGCGGCTTCACTGAACCCTCGATCAACTCGGCGGGAACGCTCGCCTTCACCGCGAGCCTCGACTCGGGGGCTTATGGTGTCTTCACGGGTGATGGGACGACAAACACCATCATCGCCATGAGAGGCCTGATCTACAGCGGGTTCAGTTCCGTGGTGTCGATCAATTCGACAGGCGCAACGGCTTTTCGAGCGAACCTCGAAGCTGGAGGCGGGGGGATCTACGTCGGCGACGGGACGACGACGATCAAAGTGATTGGGACCGGAAACGCACTCTTTGGTTCGACTGTAGTTGGCATCTCAATAGGCCGCGACGCACTCAATGACGCAGGCCAGGTCGGATTCTTCTACCAACTGGCCGACGGTCGGCACGGCGTCGCCATCGCCACGCCCGCGCCCGGCTGCGCAGTGGACACCGACCGCGACGGAACGGTCGACTGCCAGGACGGATGCCCGAACGATCCCGGCAAGACCGCACCGGGCCAATGCGGTTGTGGCGTGGCCGATACCGACACGGACGGCGATGACACCGCCAACTGCAACGACGGCTGCCCGAACGATGCCACCAAGACGGCACCCGGTGCCTGCGGCTGCGGCGTGGCCGACACGGATTCCGATGGAGACGGCACAGCCAATTGCAATGACGGCTGTCCGAACGATTCGCAAAAGATCGCACCGGGCATCTGCGGGTGCGGCGTCGCGGATGCGGACACCGATGCCGACGGCACGGCGGATTGCAATGATGGCTGCCCCACGGACACGTTGAAGACGGCGCCGGGGATTTGCGGGTGCGGCAACTCTGACACCATCGATACGGACGGTGACGGCACCGTTGATTGTCTCGACGGCTGTCCCACCGATGCGACCAAGACCGCGCCCGGCGTCTGCGGTTGCGGCATCGCCGACGCCACCGACACAGATGGCGATGGCATGTTCGATTGCGTGGATGGATGTCCGAACGATGCAAACAAGGTCGCTGCCGGCGAGTGCGGTTGCGGCGTGCCCGATACCGACACCGACGGCGACGGTACGCCGAACTGCATTGATGGCTGCCCAAACGATTCAAACAAGATCGTGCCGGGCGCCTGCGGATGCGGCAATGCCGAGACCGACACGGACGGTGACGGTGATCCCGACTGCGTGGACAACTGCGCTGCCGTCGCCAACGCCAATCAAACGGATGCAGACGGCGACGGCATAGGCGACGCCTGCGAAGAAGACCCTGCGCCGCAGCCGACTGCAAATGCCTGTGGACAGCAGGGCACGACTTGCGGCATGGGCATGACTGGGTTGATGCCGCTCGCGTTCGTGACGTTCCGGGTCAAACGATCGATGCAGCGGAACCGACGGAAGTTGCCGTTGCGCACTGAAAATACGGGATCGTCTTCAAGGAGCATCAAGTGACAAAGAAGAGTATGTGCGGAGTGGTTGTCCTGGTTTCGATTATTGCGACGTCGGCTCACGCCGCCATCATCCTCCATGACAATTTCAATCGCAGCGGCCCGCTTCATGGCACCACGCCGACGATCACGCCCGGCGGCGCATGGACGGCTCACTCCGGATTCGCAACCGACGGGACCAGGGTGAACGCGGCGTTCTCGTTATTCGGTTTCACAGAGGCGGCTTATCTGCCCCTCCCCGTGCCCATCACCAGCGGCAACGTTTACACGCTATCGGCGACGACCTACCGCGGGCTTTCGACGGACAACACGGCCATCATGATCTTCGGCTTCTTTGATGCGACGCCATCGTGGAATGCCAGCGCCGCCGTGGACGAAGGCCACGCGATCGCCATAGCGCCGCGCAACAACCAGCACGGAGTGAATAACATCCTTACGGGGTTCATCGGGACAGACATTTTCGTGGCCGATGGTACCAACGGCGTCACGTTCGGTGTGCGTCTGTATGAAACCACCCCCAATAATTGGGTGGCGGTCGCGGTCGAATTGGCTCCCACCAACCAGGTGATTTCGTCTCCACCCACGCCGATCTCGCTCGCCAACATTCACTCCATCGGAATGATCTCGGGTTCGCTGCTTCCGCCCTTCATCGACAACTTCACGCTTGACGTGTCACCGGCGATCAGTTGTTCCTGCCCCGGCGACATGAACGCGGACGGCTTCATTGACGGTCGCGATATCCAGCAGTTCACCCAATGCATCTTCTCCGGTGGGAGCTGCATCTGTGCTGAAATGGACGAGACCCCCGGTCTCACGCTGGCCGATGTCGCCGCCTTCGTTGAGGACTTGTTGAGCGCAACGGCGTGCCCATAACGAGGCTTTGCCGCGGTTGCTTCGAGGCGCTGCCCAGGCAGTGCGAGCACACGCGAGCGGTACAGCCGTTGCCATGGCCGTCATCCATTCGGAGCGCCGGCGTCGTGGCGGTTCTGATCATCGGCTCGCAGGACATCTCAGCATTCGTCAACATATTACTGTCGCCGCCGGCCTGTCGCTGACAACGAATCCTAACTTCCACGGGTATCAAACGCGACGACCTGCCCGCGGAACTCGAACGGCCTACCGCCCTGGCGCGAACGGAGTTGGACTTTTGCAATGCCGCCGGGGAGCGCGTCGCACTCAAACACCTTGGCATCAACATCGCTGCCGTACTCGGGAAAGGTCCCGGTCGCCCTGGTCGCGCGGCCGCGGCAGGTGTAGGTCTTGCCCATGATCGCGATCGACTCGGTCGGCAGATCGGACGTTCTCGCCGCAGGACTCGTCAGCGGGTGCTCGCCGGGATCGATCATGGCTTCGATCAGGAACTGATGCACGCGCGGCGTCGAGGAGTGGTCGCCGCCGACGGTCTCGTAGGTCCGTTCGACAATGAGCCGATCCTCATGATGCGAGACCAGCCGGGCGGTGACGCGGGCCGGCTGCGGCCTGCCATCGACCAGTTGTTCCCCCTCAAACCGAACCCAGGCGCCGCGTCCGAACCGCGACCAGCGTTTGAAATCCGGATTGACGATCTTGCCGCTCATCGAGAGCGTTGAGGACTGCTTCGCCATTCCGGCCATGATGAGCGGCGCGATGTACTGCTGAACAAAAGGCGCCTTGACCGTGTCGACATGCCCGCCGAGGTTGCCGGCCGACGCGAACTCGGGCTTCCATCGGATGTGCACGAGTTTGGCGTATTGCGCGCGCGTATCGGTCGATCCGCGCAGAGGAATCTGAAACCCCCGCAGCCCCGCGGAGTCGACGCCCTGCTGCCGGTCGGCCGTCCCCGCCATGGGAACCATGTAGGCGAGCACCGCGTCTCGCTCGGAAGTGAAGACATACAACCGGCCGCGAACGCGCTGCAACGCGCGAGTCAGGTCGTAGTTCGCGGCGATCGACGCCCCAAGCAACACAACGTTGTCGACCTGACAATCCGGCGGCAGCGCTTCGAGGGTGAACACGGCGACGGCGGTCCCCGCGGACAGCCCCATGAGCGTGATGGGAGCGCCGGGGTTTTCTCGCGCGTATTGTCGAATCTCTCGCGCGCAGTCCGCGGCCTTGCCACGCTTGTATTCAACCGTCGCGTCCTGATCGGGAACAACGCCCATGCCGGTGTTCCAATGGACGATCTCACCGGCCCCGGCATACCCGGCATCGAGCAAGCCCTGCTTCACACCACCGGCCCAGTTGCCGATCAGACCGCCGCCGCCGGCTCCGTCGAAGTAGTAGACGTAGCCATGCGTCATGCGCTCGGCTCGGTCGGGCAAGGGCATCGAACAGCCGATCAGGTTCCCCAGCAGGATCAGCGCGGGCAACAGACCGTAGCCCAAGGCGCGGCGTTTGTTCGACGTGATTGCTGACGTCCACATGGGAACACCACCTCTCTTGAACGAGTCGGCGCGATGAGACGCCACGGTGCGCGACATCGACGTGGCAACACGCTTGGCCACGATGCGAGACCATGTTAATTAGCCAAGACGGCTGCACCGCAAGGCGCTGCTGCACAGGCCACCGCGCAGGATCGAATCCGTCCGATCGGCGATCAGGGGGCTTTCTTCAACGTCAGCGTGACGTCCGTTCCCTTGATGCCGCGAATGATCTGCAGCGTGTTGTCGTCGATCTTTTTCGCTGCATAGACGTACGAATGGCCCTGTGAATCCGAGAACGTGACGTAGCCCTTGTCGTCGTATTTCCAGGTGCCGGTGTTGTTGTGCAGCGTTCCGCCGTAGTTCGTGACCGCGGTGTAGCTGCCGTCCTGCTGAAGGCGCAAGTCGGTATTTACAAAGTTGTCGGTCTGCTCGCCGCCGCGCAGAAACTGAAACTGATCCCGGGCCATCTCGGGTTTGAGATCACTGCCGATCCAGTGGCCCGTGAGGTTGACGCATCCGGTCGAAGCGGCGATCAGCGCGAAGCATGCTAGTCGGTACGACCATCGAATTGGCTTGAGAGCAGGCTGCATGGGTGTCTCCTTTGCTCGTTATTGGGAGGTCTTCTGTGTCACAGTTCAATCACGTCGCCCATATCAGGCAGAGTGCATTTTAGTTTGAAACGACTTTGAATTTGACGGGCCAACTCCCTGCGAGGACCGTTTTCCCCATGCGTCAGGACGACTCGCGGCTTGCTCGGGGCAATGACGGCGAACCACTTGAGGAGGTCCGTCTGACCCGCATGAGCACTGAAGCCGCTTAGGGAGTGAACCCTCGCACGCACTACGATTTTCTCGCCATGGATGCGGACTTCCTTCGCCCCATCGACTAACTGGCGACCAAGCGAACCGTGCCCTTGATACCCAACAATCAATACATGGGTCTCGGGTTTCCAAAGGTTCTGCTTCAAGTGGTGCAGAATCCGGCCGCCGTTGCACATGCCCGCGCCGGCCATGACGAGGCACGGCCCTTTGGCGTCGTTGATGGCCCGGCTTTCATCGGTGCCGGCCGTCAGCTTCATCGTGCGGAGGTCTTCGCGCAGAGGCTTTTCCTGAATGAACTTGGTCATGGCCTCGTGAAACAACTCACGGTGATTCGTGTAAATCTTCAAGGCTTCGATGGCCATCGGGCTGTCGAGAAAAATCGGGAAGGGCTTGACGCCTTTCTTGCGAAACATCCATCCCAATAAACTGGTCAGAAGTTGCGCCCTGCCCACGGCGAACGTGGGCACGAGAATCTTGCCGCCGGATTTCGAGGTTCGCCTCACGATTTCGACAAACTCCTCGACGGTGTCGAGAAAGGGCCGGTGGTCGCGGTCGCCGTAGGTTGACTCGAGAAAGACGAGGTCGGCCTGCTTGAACGGCTCGAAGCCGCGCAGCAGCGGAATGCTCAAGGGGCCGAGATCCCCGGAAAAAACGACACTCTTCTCTTTCCCATCCTCGCGCACGAGGAGCTTGATGCTGGACGAGCCGAGCATGTGCCCTGCTTCAGTCCATAACGCGCGAATCCCCGGTGCAACGTCAACGGGCTTCTGGTACGGGACCTCCCGCAGCATGCCGAGCACCGCTTGTGCTTCTTCCTGCGTGTAGAGCGGCTGCGCGGGCGGCTTGCCTGCACGAAGGTTCTTGCGCGTCTGCCGATCGGCATCGGCAACTTGAAGCCGGGCGGAATCGCGCACGATGAGCGAGGTCATCTGGCCCGTTGCAGGTGTCGCATGGATCGGTCCGCGCCAACCGAGCTTGGCCAGGAGCGGCAGGCGCCCGGTATGGTCGAGGTGGCCGTGGGTCAGGAGCACCGCATCGAGCTTCATGTTGGGTTTGGCCGGCGGGCGATTCAGCGATTCGCTTTTCCTGCCTCCCTGAAACAGTCCGCAATCAATCAGGACGCGCGACTGGCGTGTCTCGACCATGTAGGCCGAGCCGGTGACCTCTCCGCCCGCAGCGCCGATGATTCTTATTTTCATGCCTTCCTCGCGCGAGTGACCCGTCTCGGTTTGACTGGCGTCAACCGCCGTCGCACTTCGGGCGGCAGACTTCGACGAACAACCTCAACCGCTTCGGCCGGTGAATCCGTGACCCACCCGAAGCCCAACTCATCCTGATTGAAGACGCCTTCCTTAACAAGTGTGCGGCCCCACTTCCGCATGCCCGACCAGAACGACCTGCCCATGAGGACGACGGGAAACGGGCCGATTTTCTTGCACTGGATTAGCGTCGCGGCTTCAAAGAACTCGTCGAGCGTACCCAAGCCACCGGGCATGATGATGAAGGCGCACGAATACTTCACGAGCATGACCTTGCGAGCGAAGAAGTAATGAAACTCGACGCTCTTGTCCACGTATGGATTGGCGCTTTGCTCGTGCGGCAGAATGATATTTAACCCGCAACTCGCGCCGCCGGCCTCTTTCGCGCCGCGATTGGCGGCCTCCATGATGCCGGGACCGCCGCCGGTGAGCGTCGCAAAACCAGCGCGAGCCAACTCGCCTCCCACCGCGCGCGCGAGTTGATAGTAGCGATGATTCTCCTTGAATCGCGCCGAGCCGAACACCGTGACGGCCGGCCCCAGTTGGTGAAGTGCCTTAAACCCGCGCTCGAATTCCTGATTGATGCGTTGGAGGCGCGCACGCTCCTTCTGCGGCGTGCGGGCTTCCATCAAGAACGCTCGCTCGGTGTTCGCGTGTTTGACAGATTTGACAGACTTGAATTCAAATGCCGGCTTACGGCGCGCGGTCCAAGTTGCTTTCCAATCCCGTTCCCATTCGTCAATTGTTCGCTTCTTCTTCGCCATTGAATCGAGGCCGCCATTGCCCTGTCAGTTCGCCGATGGACGCCTATTTACGTCGAAACCGATTCCGGATTCAACTGCGGGAACAGATTGCCGCTGCCGAACCTGCGGCAGAGCATTTCGCTCCGGTTGAACGCGGCCATGGTAACTCGCATCTTCTTGAAGATATGTTTCAGCCCGTGGATGCGGGTAGCGTTTGAGTCTCGACCAGAGCCGTGACCCCTGACTTCGGTTCGCGATGTCCGAAGCGGCCGCCAGGAAGCGGGCACTTGGTATGAGAATATCCGAACCCGCGTGCTAAAGAGCGCGGCTCGGTTCAAGTGCTATCTGTACTCAAAGGTGGGGAAAATGCCCCCGCGGCGCTTTCCCCGTTTCCATGCGGCCTCTTGCGATCCACGCGTTATGAATTCCTGATCGAAACGGCCCTCGCCATGCCGGAGCGCTGCCGGCGATGCCACTTCGCCGTCCCCGACAACCTCGGCATGAATCGTGCCAGCAAAGCACCTTCGATGGAAGTATGCCGTCATCGGCGGCAGGACGGGCTCTCTATCCGTAATTGGAAGCAATCGCCCCCTGAATCGTTGATGGTGCGATCTTCGAATTTCACTGTCGGGTTCCTACCCGCCGGGATTGAAAAGGGCGTACAATGCGGCGCTGGGCGGCTGGAGCCTCGTAGGGAGGTGGATCACCACCATGAGTGACGCAATCGACGCTGAAGAGAAGCTCGGGCGCAAGGATTACGAGCGCGAGTTGAAGAAACTCCAGGTCGAGTTGTGCATTCTTCAGGACTGGGTCCGCGAGAAGGGTGAACGGATCATCGTGGTCTTTGAGGGCCGCGACGCAGCCGGCAAGGGCGGATTGATCCGCCGGATCACGGAGCGCGTCAGCCCGCGCGTGTTTCGGGTCGTGGCGCTGCCCGCGCCGAGCGACCGCGAAAAGAGTCAACTGTATATTCAGCGGTACATCCCGCACTTCCCCGCGGCCGGCGAGATCGTTATCTTCGATCGGAGCTGGTACAACCGCGCGGGCGTGGAACACGTCATGGGCTTCTGCTCCGACGAAGAACACGGGAGATTTCTCGAGTTGTGCCCGTTTTTCGAGCGGCACATCGTGGACGGCGGCATTCGACTGGTGAAGTACTGGCTCGAGGTGAGCAACGAGGAGCAGAAGAAGCGGTTTGAGGCGCGGATCGAAGACCCGCTTCGCCAATGGAAGCTAAGCAACATGGACCTGCCCTCGCGCGAGCGATGGTATGACTACTCGCGCGCGCGGGACATGATGCTCGACGCGACCGACACAGCGTGGGCGCCCTGGCACGTCGTGACGTCGGATGACAAGCGCCGGGCGAGACTGAACTGCATCGCTCACCTGCTAAGCCTGATCCCCTACAAGCCGGTCAAGCGAAAGCGCATCGAATTGCCCAAGCGCGACAAGAAAAACGCCTACGACGACGAGGCCACCATGGCCTCGCGTCGATTCATTGAGAATCGGTACTGATCGGAACCTCCTGGCGGCTGCTGAAGCTCGGCCCAGGAAGCATTTGCCTGGATCACTGGATGGCATCACCTGAAAAGTCAAAGGAGCATCGGATGTCTGCAGTTGCAAGACGACAAGCGTGGATCGGAAGCCTGGTCATCCTCCTGATGATCGCCGGAACGGCATTGGGAGACGCTTCGGCATTGGCCAGGCGACTGCCTGCCGGGGCAAATGCCATCGCCTTCATCAATGTCGACGGCCTCATCAACAGCAAGCTGGGCAAGGAAGAAGACTGGCGCAGCAAGCTGTCGGACGCCTATTCCGTGGGGCCGTTGTTCGTGCCCCCCGATGCCAAGCATGTCATGATGGCATCATGGCTGGAGCCGACGAACATGGAGCCGATCTGGGAGGCGTCGGTGATTCGCGTCGGCAAGACGCTCTCGATGGATCGCATCGCCAAGAACGCGAACGGCTTCACCGAGGGCATGGGCAATCGCATGGCGGCCTGGACGCCGGCGAACGCCTACTTCATCCGCCTCGAAGCGACGATGCTCGGCGTTGTTTGCCCGGCCGATCGACAATTTGCCTCGCGATGGTGCGGCCGGACCGATGGTGATGACGGCGCGCTAACGCCGTATCTTCGGGCAGCCGTGGAGAAGATCGTCCCGGACACGGAGTACATGTTCGCGATTGATCTTCAGGACGCCGTCAGCGAGAAGCGCTGCCGCCGCCGGCTGGAGATGGATGAGTTTGCGAGCCTCGCCGGCAAGGACATCAACGCTCGTCGCATCTCCGAGATCGTCGCCAGCCTGAAGGGGTTGACGCTGTTCGTGGAGGTCGGTAGCGAGATCAGCGGCAAATGCACGATCGACTTTGGCCAGCCCACCGATGAATTGGCGTCGTATGCCAAGCCCATGCTGACCGACGCGATGGAGCGCGTGGGTGCGTCGATCGACGACATCAAGACATGGAAATTCTCCGCGAAGGGCACGACGATCCTCGCGAACGGAAAGCTCTCTACGGAAGGGCTTCGCGCGCTGTGCAGCATCATCAATCCGCCCAACCCCGGCCATACTGAAGAATCAGGCGCTGCCGACGCGAATGACACCGCGGACAAGGCAAAGGACCCCGCGGTCGCAACGGCCCCCAGTGCAGCCGCGTCGAAGCAATACTATCGCGCGGTTTCAAAGATCATCGACGGATTCGGAAAGCGTGTGCGCGAGGCCTCGTCGCTCACCGCAGGCGCGACCTATGTCGCGCGGGATGCCCGGAACATCGGCCGCCTGCCGATCCTGAACGTCGATCCCGAGCTGATTAAATGGGGCCTGGATGTCAACATGAAGCTGCTGGAAGTCGGATCGGCGCTGGGCGTCGGCGGCTTTCAGGCGCGGGCTCGGGCCGAAGGCGTCATGAACCCCGAGGCGGCGAACGTCACCTGGGGCGATCTGGAAGCCTCGGTGGATCCCAATGCGGAAATCAACCGGCAGAATGCCGCCCGCGCGCGACGCGCCGCCACGGCCGAGGAGAAGGCGCGCGTCCTGCAGCAGGCGACACAGGCCCTGATGGAGCTTGAGGCCGGGCGTGCTCAAATCCGCGCTGCCATGACCCAGAAGCACAAGACCGAGTTTTAATCCGCTCCCGGAGGTTCACTCATGGTGTTGAAACGGAAGTTGACGTTGAACGCTTTGCTCGCAGGGGCGTTGTCGTTGGCCGTCGGCTGCGCCCAGTCGCACACGGCGACGCGCGACATCGATGAACAGGCCGACCCGATCCTGAAGCGAATGTGCCATACGCTGGACGGCGCCAAGTCGCTTCGGGTGCACGTGGCCGCGACGATGGACGGCGTCCTCGACACGGGCCAGCTCGCCCAGTTCAACCGGGAAAGTGACATTGCCATGTCACGCCCTGATCGGCTGTCAGCCCGGACTCGCGCGGACGAAGGGTATTGGTCCGCCTGGTACCAGGGCGGCACGCTGACGCTCTTCGATGAAGATCATCACGCCTATGCCACCGAGTCTGTGCCCGGTAGCGTGGGCGCCATGCTCGACTACCTCGCCGACGAATACGACCTGATCATGCCTATGGCGGATCTGTTAGTGGGCAAAACGTACGACTCGCTGGTTGAGAATGTCGAAGTCGGGACTTATCTCGGTCTGCACCAGGTCGGCGAAACCCCCTGCCACCACCTGCTGTTCCAGCAGGAGAACATCGACTGGCAGATCTGGATCGACGCCGGCAGCCAGCCGCTGCCGCGCAAGTTGGTCATCACCTACATCGAAGAGCACAACCAGCCGCAATACGTCGCGGTGATGGATGGCTGGGACCTGTCGCCGTCGCTGACGGATGAGACATTCAAGTTCACGCCGCCGGCCGATGCGCAGGCCGTTGCGATGGAAGACCTGATTGCCCGGAACTAGGGAGCCTCCCATGACACGAAACCAGAAGCGATTCTGCATAGCCCTCATCGGACTGTTCACCTTCGCGGTGACAGCAAACGACACTTTCTCGTATCCGCGCGGCGGCCGGGGCGGCGGCGGCCGACGCGGTGGCGGCGGAGGTGGGTATCGCGGCGGCGGTGGGTATCGCGGCGGCGGATCGCGCGGTGGTGGTTACAGCCGACCGTCCTACTCCAATCATGGAAGCGTGCGCTACTCGTCGCCCCGATCAGGTTCGTCTTATTCGAGGCCTTCGTCGTCCTATTCGCGCCCGTCGTCGGGGTACTCCCGGCCGTCGTCCGGCTATTCACGCCCTTCATCGGGGTATTCCCGTCCATCGTCGCCCACTTATTCCCGGCCGGCGTCTCCTTCTTACTCCCGCCCGAACTATGCCGGCGGCAGGTCGAGCACCATCAATCGGCCCATGGCGCGGCCCTCCACGCCGAGCTATCGACCGGGCACTGGAGTCGGGTCCGGCCAACGAATCGGGTCGGCGACCGGCGGCGCAGGAATCAATCGACCCAGCCAGCCGATCTACCGGCCGGGCAACAGCGGGTCGATCATTCACGGCGGTTCCGTCACGACTCCCGGCGGAAGCACCATCGGCGCGATCCGCGGTCCGCGCGGTGGCGGCGCAGTCGGCGTCGTCGGGCCGGGTGGCGGCGCGGCGGCAGCGGTGCGCGGTCCGCGCGGTGGCGCGGCCGCAGGCATTCGCGGGCCATATGGCGGCGCCGCGGGTGCCGTGCGCGGTCCGGGCGGCACGGGCATCGCCGCAGCGCGCGGCCCACTCGGCAACCGCTATGTGACGAACCTCCCCGGCGGATCAATTCATTATCCGTGGCACGGCAATGACTACTGGTGCGCCGGCTTCGCGTGGTACTCACCCTACTGGGTGGGCGACAGCATGTACTACGGCTGGACCTATCCTCCGGAGGGTTACTACTATCCGAGCCTGCCGGACGAGAGTGAGACGGTTGTCATCGATAACAGCACGTACTACGTCTCGGACGGCGTCTATTACCAGGAAGGCCAGCAGGACGGCAAACCCGGCTACGTGGTGGCGGCAATCCCGGAATCGGAAAAGGCCGCCGCCGATGCCGCCGCCGAGCAGGAGAATCCATACAAGTACCTCAAGACCATGTGCGACTACATCACCGGTCTGGCGGCGTTTGGTTTCTCCGCGCAATGCACATACGACCAGATGGGAGAAGGCGGCGAGAAGATC
This sequence comes from Phycisphaerae bacterium RAS2, assembly GCA_007753915.1. NCBI lineage: Bacteria > Pseudomonadati > Planctomycetota > Phycisphaerae > Phycisphaerae bacterium RAS2. The sequence continues at coordinate 1,117,771 of CP036352.1, read as the reverse complement.
CAGGTCTCGGAGCGCCGGACCTTGAGCTTCAACCGACCGGGCAAAGTCGCGGTCGACGTCAGCTCGGACACAGGCAAGCGCCGCGCCGTGTACGACGGCAAAGTCGTCTCGATGCTCGATATGAAGAAGAATGTCTATACTTCCGTACCGATGCCCGAGACCGTCGACGCCGCGTTGGACAAACTCGCCGATGAGTACGGCATCGTTGTTCCGATGGAAGACCTGCTCTACAAGGATCTGTACGATCGAATGGTGAGCCGCGCTGCCCAGGGGCGCTATGTGGGCCAGACCAAGATCGGCGACCATGCATGCCATCATCTGGCCTTCACGACGGACAGCTCCACGTGGGAGATCTGGGTCGATGCGGGCGATCAGCCGATTCTTCGCAAGATTTCGATTGACTACGGCATCGACACGGAGCGATTCCGCTATTCGGCCGAGGTCTTGAAATGGGACGCCAACCCGACCTTCTCGGCCGAGACGTTTGAGTTCAAGCTGCCGGCCGACGTTAAGCGATTCGAACTGACGCCGGTTGCAAAAGGGAAATAACTCTGATCTTTGCGTTGGCGCGCGGGTCGCCCGGCAGCCTTGACTGAAGAATCAAGCGGTATACCGAGTGACGGATTGGCCGAGCCACCCGTCGGTGCCGATCTCGCGCGACGGTTGGGATCGCTGTGCCGCCGCGCCCGATACTCCCTCCCTCGGCGGACTTCAGTTCCCTGCAATGCCCACTCAATTCATCTCGTGCTGATCTTTCCCGTTAACGGACGATCAATTCAATGCTCTTCCGGCTGCAATCCGCGCCCGTTGCGGGCCGGACGGCAATAAATCGCTTTCCTCTTTGGACCGCAATCCCGGATGAACGGACGACCACCGTGGAACGTTCCACATGCGGCTGCCCGGATTCGCCCGGCTGGCGGGATTGAAACCAACCGAGGAAAGGCCATGATCCAATGCAACGACCGACTGGAGAAGGATTCAACCGCCCACATCCAGCACATGCTCGATCGATGGTACATCGCGGCCTCGGGAACGGGGAGCCTTTGGCTTCAACCTCGCGGTCCAAATTTGAGCCTGCGGGAGTTCTGCCTCGTCTTCAAGCGAATTGCGAAAATCTTCGAGTATCACCGGTTTGACGCCGTGATTTTCTACTTCGACGGGATCGAAGCGCCGCGCAGCCTGTGGCTGATTGTCATGCGTTTGCTCACAGCCTTGGCGCAACGATTGCAGACTAACTGCCGAGTCATTCGCACCGACCGCCCCAAATCGACGCGGGCTGCATTGGGTGAGCTGACGGGATTGGCCGCGCAGTTGCTCAAGCCGAATATCAAAGCCGCGACCATGAAACTGGACGGCGTCTCCGTTGTCATCGAACCGAATACGGATTGGATTGTGCGCCCGGACGGGCGAGCCTGATTACGCAGTCAGGGTGGAGGGCGATTGGTATCCTTCGTGCCCTCCGCCCTGGCTTGCAACGGCGAAAGAAACCCGCTCAACGGTCAAGCTTGAGTTTTGATTCGGCGTCACGGATAATCCGTTTGCGGAACGGCATGGAGTCCGATTCCCCGCGACGGATGCATGGAACACGGCAAATCTTCACCCGCGACGCAGATCCTGGCGGCCCTGCCCACTTCTGAACCGTCCGTCGTTGCCGCGCAACTGCTTCCCCTTGTCTACGACGAATTGCGAAACCTCGCCGCGCGGTATCTGCGACGCGAGCGCCGGGGCCACACGCTCGACCCCACCGGCCTCGTTCACGAAGCGTTCATGCGCCTGGTCGATCAATCCCGCGTGGACTGGCAGGGCAAGACCCATTTCCTCGCCGTCTCGGCCGAGGCGATGCGACGCATCCTGATCGACCACGCCCGGGCGCGCAAGCGCACCAAGCGCGGCAAAGACTGGCGCCGCGTGGCCTTCGACCATGTCGTGTCCGAGCTTGCCCTGCTGGACACGGACATCATCGATTTTCGCGATGCCCTGCAAAAGCTGGCCACCCTGGATGCCCGTCAGGCGCGCGTGGTTGAGCTGCGACTGTTTGCCGGCCTGTCGATGGAAGAGATCGCCACCGTCCTGGAAGTCTCCAAGCGCACGGTCGAAGGCGATTGGACCCACGCAAAGGCATGGCTTCGCGCGGAGATGGGGCCGGATGAATCGCCGTGACGCCGGAACAGCACGCGAAAATCAAGGCGATCTTCATTGAAGCCTGTGGGCTTCCTCCTGATCAACAGGCCGCGTTCGTCAACAGTGCCTGCGGCGACGACGCAGCCCTGCGCCGCCACGTCGAGCGGCTCCTCTCCAACCATCTTCCCAATCGCGCGTCGAACGCCTCGACGGTTGACCTGGCCGCTGCTCGGCGCGAGGAGGATCTGCAATTCATCACCGAGCTGCCCGATTTCTCCACCGGCGACGTCGTCGCGGAGCGCTATCGAATCGTGTCGCGACTGGGCGAGGGCGGCATGGGCCGCGTCTACCGCGCTGAAGACATGCGTCTTCACCAAACCGTTGCCCTCAAGTTTCTTCCGCGTCTGCACATGCTCGACCCCTCCTGGCGCGGGCGCGTCGAACGCGAGGTAAAGCTCGCCCGCGAAGTCGCTCATCCCCACGTTTGCCGGCTCTACGACCTCGGAGAGATCGACGGTCTGCCCTGCATCTCGATGGAATACGTCGACGGCGAGGACCTCGGCTCCCTGCTGCGACGAGTCGGACGCGTGACCGGGCAGCGCGCGATTGACCTCGCGCGGCAGATTTGCGCCGGGCTGGCCGCCGCGCACGTTCACGGCGTGCTGCACCGCGACCTGAAACCCGCAAACGTCATGATCGACGGCAAAGGCCTCGCGCGCCTCACCGACTTCGGCCTCGCCGTACAGATCGGCCATGTCGATCGCGCGGAGATTCGCGCGGGCACGCCGCGCTACATGGCGCCGGAGCAACTCGCGGGCATCGAAGTGAGCGAGCGAAGCGACCTGTATTCGCTGGGTCTCGTGCTATATGAACTGTTCACTGGGCAGCCGGCCTTCACTGCGGACAATCCCGCCCAATACCTGAAACTGCATCGCACGGAAGATCCGCCCGAGCCATCCAAAATCGTGTCAACGATCGACCCGCAGGTGGAGGCCGTCATCCTCGCGTGCATGGCCAAAGACCCCGCCAAGCGTCCGCCGTCCGCGTTGCACGTGGCCGCTGCATTGCCGGGAGGCGACTTGCTGGCGTCGGCCATCGATGCGGGACAAATTCCCACGCGCGAGATGCTGGCGGCGGCAGCAGCCGTCGGGTCTATTCGCCCGCGCGCGGTGCCGTGGCTGGCGGCGGGCGCGGTGGTGCTTTTCGTCCTTGCGGTGTTAATCGGACGAGGCTCGCACCCCATTGCACAACACGGCGGCGCGCTCGCACCGGACATCCTGCGCGAACGCGCCAGAGAAGTCATCCGTGGCGCGGGGTACCCGTTGATTCAAACCGAGTGCGAGGGCCGATTCGTCTTCGCCGGCGATCTGGACGCGCCACAAGGTGAACCGGTTCGCAACGGCTGGATTCACGCCCTGCCGCATTACTCCGTCACGTCGCTCTTGTATGTGTACCGTGAATGGAAGCCGACGGGGACGACGAACGTGTCGGTTCGATTCCCGTTTGTTTCATCGTCCAGGTCGATCATCGCATGCGAAGCGCCGGCCGGCGGGACGATTGTCGTGCTCGATGGCCGCGGTCGGCTTCTGCATTTTGAGTCGCGCCGCGCTGCATCGCCGGAGAACTCGGCGAGCGAATCCTCCGTGGACTGGGCGGCAATTGCAAAGCTCTCAACGCTGCCATCGGCCGCGTTCGTGAAACACGCCGCGGATGCAGGCACGGCGGGCATGACAGCAGGATCACGCGATTGGGTTCAAGTGCAGGGAACGGATGCTGCGGACGAATTGCTTGTTCAACTCAAGTCGAGCGCCGGACAACTTCGATACTTTACTCTATGCCCGGCGAATGCGAGCGGCGTCGGCGATGCGACTTCGAGCGACTCTCGCCGCAGACTGGCGAGCCTAGGTCGCAACGGCGTGTTTCTCCTTCTCCTCTTTGCCGCACTGCCCGCGGCCTGGCGTAATCTGAAGCGGCGCGGCGACGTCGGCGGCGCGGTCCGGCTCGGCGCGACCGTCGTCTTGCTGCGTCTGACGGGCCAGCTCCTCTCCATCCAATCTGTCGCGGATGGGCCGGCGTCCGCGGAAAAAATCACCACGGCCGTCGCATCGTCGCTTTGCGAAGGAGCGATTCTCGCGATCTTCTACCTGGCGCTCGAGTCCGCCGCGCGACGATACTGGCCGCGCGTGCTCGGCTCGTGGAGCCGGTTGCTCGCCGGACATGTACGTGATCCGATCGTCGGGCGGGATGTTCTCATCGGCTGCGTTGTCGGCGCGTTCTGGGGGCTGCTTGTAATGGTGGATCGCCAGTTGCCGATTTGGCTGGGCTGGAGTGCGCGCGAGCAGGCACGGCTTGCTCGTGGGCTGGATAGTCTGCTCGGCGCACGTTTCGCGCTGGACGGCGCGCTCGATTCCGTCATCAGCGGGCTTTACCAGGGTCTGACGGCGCTCATGCTGCTCGTTGTCTTCAAGTGGCTTGTGGGGCGCAAGACCTGGCTGATCATGGGGCTGACGTGGTGCCTCGCAACAGTGATGTATGCACCGAACGCAACGCACCCCTTCACCGCGTGGACGTTGATGGCGATCGGAGGCGTCGGAGTCGCCGTCGTTGTTTTGATGCGATTCGGCCTCGTCACGCTCCTGACCGGTTTGCTGCTGGTCGGCATGATCGGGACATTTCCGATCTTGCTCGATGCCGGCTCGTGGTACGCCGGCTACGGACTTTTTTCGGCGACGATCACGTTGGGACTGATTGCCTGGTCCGCATACGAATCGCTGCGATCGCCGACGTTCATCGGGCAAAACTCCCCGCCGGCCTGACGCCGCCCCTGCGCAATTCCTCCCGAATTCGTCCCGGAAAACAATTCCACAAAAGTTCGCCGCGGTTTGCCGGCTGGTTTGTCGCGTTTGCTGTTGGCGGGTGGTTCCGCGAGCCGGCCGGCGGGGCACTTGGCATATCCGGGAGTGTTTCCCGGGTACGCCGGCTGCCGCGGAATCGTCTGAAGGAGACGACACATGAAGTTGCGGCGAATGAAGAAGTTCCTCCTTGCCGTAAGCGGGCTGGCGATTTACCAGGTCGCCGGCTGCGGGCTTTCGGAGCAACTGATCGAACAGTTGCAGAACTTTCAGAACATTTTTCAGAATCTGCCGGGGATGGGCGGCTGACCGGTGCATCAGTTGCGGCGTCGGAATGATGGCCGGCGCCGCAACCACCGTGGCGGCCACGTGCCGGATTGGAGTCACTCATCCCGTGCCGGCGCCAAATCGGCCGGCTTCGCGCGATGAACAAGGGAAAGACCAGCCCGCCGGGGATCGGCCCGGCCCGGGCATCAGGAGACGCGTATGTCAACGCAGCATTCCGTTCGCATCATCGGCACGGGCAGCTACCTGCCCGGCGACCCGGTCACAAACGATCGCATCGAAGCGGTGCTCGGGCGCCTGGATCGCGCGCCCACCAAGGTGCTCGGCTTCGTCGACAGCATGGGTCCGCGCATGCTGGAACGCAGCGGCATCGCCGCGCGGCACTTCGCCATTGACCCGGAGACGGGGCACTTGACGCATTCGTTCGCCACGCTGGCCGAAGTCGCGGCGCGCAACGCGATCCAGATGGCCGGCATCACACCGCAGGAGATCGACCTCCTCATCCTCTCCTGCCCCTCCTACGACCAGAGCACGCCGCCGACCAGCGCCCTGCTTCAGGAGCGACTGGGCATCGCCGCGTGCGCCGAGATGGAGATTCACTCCAACTGCTCGGGCATGGGCAAGGGCATGCAAGTCGCGCTCGATTCGCTGCGCAACGGCCGCTATCGAACGGCCCTGATCTGCTACAGCCAGTTGTCGTCGGTCTATCTGCGCAGCTGTTATTTCAACCAGCCGAAGATGGACAAGGTCAACGCGGCCCTTCGATGGATTCTCGCCGACGGCGCCGGCGCGGTGATCATGCGGGCCGACGAAGCCGGGCAGGGCAACGGCGAGCGGGGCGTCGTCATCGACACATTTGTCGAATCCGTCGGCGGCGGGCGGCCCCTGGGCATGCGAGCCGGCGGCGCCGCGGCCGACCTGATGAACAAGACCTGCCAGATTCCCGAGCTGTACGCCGAGGGCAAGCATCATCTCTGGCAGGACTTTAACGCCGTGAATGACTCGGCCGCGCCGCTGCTGCTGGAGGGCCTGCTTCGCTTCACGTCGAAGCTGGGGATCCCCTCCGGCTCCGTCGATCATTACGTCGTGTCAATCCCGTCGCTGAAGTTGTACGAGGATCACATCCCCGCGTTTCTCGACAAACTTGGAATTACCCGGGAGCAGATCCAGTTTCGCTGCGGGCGAATCGGCTACGTCGGTGGCGCCGCCACGCTCGTCCACCTCGACCAGATGGTGCGCGCCGGCGAGATCAAGCCGGGGCAACTCGTCGTCGTCCATGCGGTCGAGTCCAGCAAGTGGATGACCGCCGGCTTCGCCATGCGATGGTAACCACGCCGGGCGCCGGGGGGCGCCCCATTCCCTTGCGATCCCGTAGCCCGGCCCCTTTTGCCGCGCCGATTCCGTCACCTTCAGCCCCCCAGACAACTCAATGACACAACGGAATGGGCAGTCGCAGGTGGATCGAGATTGGCCGGGGTCTCTCGACGCGATTCGCCGATTCCTCAACGACTGGTGCTTTCACATCACCGAGATGGGCAGACTCTATGTGCGACCGCAGAAGCAAAACATCGCAAAAGAGGACGTCTTGCTGTATCTGCGACACCTGGACGTTCTGGGGCAGGACCGCCTACCCGGCGTGATGACCTTCGACTTCTCACGCGTCGCCCTCGCTCCGCCGCGATGGTTCGAGATCGCCGACACGCTTCAGCACTACGCCGCGCGGCACGCGCTGGCGACAGTCGTCATCTCCGGCGGCGGAGGCACGGGGGGCATCAGTGTGCTCCTCAAGCCGTCCCGCCTGCGTGACGGATGTTCACCGCGGCAACTCGTGGACACGGCCCGGTACGAGTCCGCGTGAAACCAAGCTACGTCAATCGGGGTTTCTGAAGAATCGAGCCGCGACTCTTGACATCGCGATGCGAAGTCATGGGCGACCGTCAGGGAGCGGTCCTCGCTCAATCGTGACGGCCGTTGCATTCGTGAACTGCCCGCTTGCTGACGCGCGCGGCTCGGATCGGAACGCGCCCGCCACGGCGGATCTTTGACTTGCTGACGCGCGCGGGTCGGCTTGTTGGCGTGGCTACATCTTCAGCGCCGCGACGAAGGCGGATACGTCGGCCCCGTTGACATTGCCGTCCGCGGTCACGTCGGCGAGGTAACGCTGGCAGTCGGTCGCGGCGGCCGGGGCGAGCAGCACACTGACAAACGTCGCGATGTCAGCCTCGTTCACCGCCTGATCGCAGTCCATGTCCCCGCGCGGGCAGTCGGGACGCCACCGCGCCCAAAAGCCCGACGCCTTTCCACCGGCCTTGATGAACTGCCCGCCGGCGATCAGCTCATTGCGAAAAACAGCGAGCGCATTAACTTTGTTATAATCAACCCCCTCGCCGAGTGGCTTCCACACGCCGTCACGCCATCGCGCGATGAAGTTAAATCCCGTGGGCAATCCGGGGTTATCCAAGAAGTATCCACCTGCCACCAGGTCGCCGTTGTAGCTCGCCAATGACCAGACCGTCACCGGATTTCCGGCGTTCAGGTCGATCCACGCTGATCCGGTCCATCGCGCGAGACCAATGCTGCGAAGATCATCGGCCGTCGAGAAGCCGCCACCGGCGAACAGTTCCCCCTGATGCGAGCAAAGCGCCACAACGCCGTCATTCATGCCTGTTCCAAAAGGCTGCCAGTGCGTGCCGCCCCACCACGCAATGCGATTGACCGGCACGCCTGCGGAAGTGGTGAAGAAGCCGCCCGCGACCAGCTTCCCATCGTGAACGGTCATGCAGACCACGCTCGCCTGGTCGAAGCCGCTGCCGACTGGGTGCCATTCTCTACCATCCCAGCGGGCGATGAAGTTCGCAGGCACGCCGCCGGCCTTGGTGAAGTTGCCGCCGGCGTACAGGCTCCCCTGATGCTCGCACAGGGCGAAGGCGCTGGGCGGCGCGCCGTTGCCGGGCGGGGGATCGCTTAATCCGCCGCCGACATCCCGCCAACCGGTCCGCTCGTTCCATCGGGCGATCCCGTTGACGGTCAAACCACCCGCCGTCGAGAAGTACCCACCAACGTACACATCGCCATCAAACGACGCGATCGAAAACGGAATGCCGGACAGCCCGCTGCCCAAGGCGTGAAATTTCTGCCCGTCGAAACGGACAATCCGATTGGCGTCGATATCGCCGGCGCTTAGAAACGTGCCGCCCATAAACAAGTCGTTGTCGTGAACGCCCGCCGTCTGCACGAAGTCATTCATGCCTCGACCCAGCCGCTGCCATGCGCCGGATTCAAAGTCAAACGTGGCCACGTTGACGCCCGGGATCTGAAACCGGCCGCCGAGCACCAAGCGACCCTCGAAAACAGCGAGTGCTGAAAACGATGCCGAACCGGAAGATCCACCGAAGACACCGTTGGGCAGTAAACTCCACGCTGCCCCGTCCCAAGCGGAGATTCCCGGTGAAGGTGTTGAGCCGGCGGCAATCAGCTTGTTCCCGAACACGGTGAGCGCGTTGATCATATGAGACGTGCCGCTGCCTATCGAAGACCAAGCCGCGCCGTCCCATTTTGCAATATTTCCCACTGGAACGCCACCAGCCAATGTCATGCTTCCGCCGGCGACTAACGAGCCGTCGTACTCAACCAGTACTCGCGGCGTCGTGTTTAAGCCGCTGCCCAGGGCCGACCAGGATGTGCCATTCCAGCGCGCAATCCGCGATGCGGCCACACCTCCAGCGGTGGTGAAGTCGCCTCCAACGACCAACTCACCGTTCATGACCAAGAGACTCAAGACTCGATTGCCTAATCCCGATCCAAGGGATTGCCAAGCGGTGCCGTTCCAGCGTGCGATGCGATTGAGCGATGTTACTTCGTCCCATGTGGCGGTGAAATCACCGCCAGCTATAAGTTCTCCATTGAACAAGGCTAGGACACGGACTTGATTATTGAATCCATTACCTAGCGGAAGCCATTGTGAGCCGTCCCAAAACGCGATTCGTTGAATACCGCCGCCCGGCTGAAAATTTCCACCGGCTATGAGTTGTCCTTTATACACAGCCGTGCAATTAACTTGGCCCGAGCCCGAATTGCCACCCAATCCATCCGAGAAAGAGTACCAGCCATTACTGCACCATGCTCCAATATTGTTGGATATCTTGTTTCCGACAACGGTGAAGTTTCCAGCTAGGAACAATTTTGGCGGGACGGGACCTGCATCATCCGGGTCCCAAGTCATGAGCGAAACAACTCGCCCGGAACTGCCCTCCAGTCCTGGCAGTTCATTCCCGCCTTGCCAATCAAAGGTGTGCTGGGCAGCAGTTTTGCAATTCCACATAAGCGCAAGCGCGAGGGCCCACACAATCGAACGAGCTCGCATTGCATGACTCCTTGCCTGTTTTGGAAATCACTCTGTTTTGGCTCGGAATACCCACGTTGTTCCGGTTGTGGGGCCGACGCTGGGGTCGTAGGCGCAGCCGTTATACGAATCAATGCGCCATGTATAGAACTCACCGGGGATCAAATGGCCTTCCTGGAGGAACTGCGATGGGATTTCAAAGTTGGCCGTATTCCCCTGACCAACACCGGCCACTTCGCCGACCAATGCCGGGACCTCCTGCGTAATGGTTCCGACTTTCAAATAGACCTTGAAAAACTCCGTCTCGTCGGTTTGCTCCCACTCAAGGGTCGTCACGATAAGCTCTACATCTGGATTGCCGCTGTGCGCCGGCTCGGGGTCGGTGGCAAGGCCAGGCTTCAGGTTGTGTAGTGGGCCGAAATCCCACGGCCATAGACCCGAATCAATTGAGTTTTTCACTTCGTCGTCAAGCGTATCAAGTGTAGGTGTCGCAAGTGGTAACCGGCAACCTGCCGAAGCCTTTACGGCAGCAAACACATGCTCTTCCATTTGTTCGTCGTCGCTTACATGATCACCGCTCGTCCACATCGACCAAGCGGTTTCCTTTTCGAGCGAGCTTTCTAGATTGGCGGTGTTACTCCCGTTGCGGACGACTTTCCAGGTGAAGTCCCATTGATTGTTAACGCTGTACGGCTCTTCCCAATGCGGCGTCTGATCGTAGGCGTCCCAGCGCTCGTAGCGGTTGCCTGCGAGATGGAATTTTTCGTCGTTGGAGGGGACGTACACATAACCACACGGTGCCGGACAAGTATCGGTCGTAGTCTGCGCGCGCACAGGGTCGCCAAACCGCGTGGTCCCATCGCCCCAGCCGCTGGGCCATTCCTTCGAAGAGCGGTACCAATTATTCAAAATGTTAATGCGCGGAGCCTGTGTACCGTTCCCCGACGCCATTTCGGTCATGTAAACCGCGTTGCCGACGACGTTGTTATAGAAATCAACGCGTTCCGGGCCGGAAAATGACATCTGCCGGATGGCCGTGCCGGCGATCAGGTTGTGGCAGAAGGTGATTCCCTCGTCCGCCGCGAACGCACCGATGCCGCCGCTGCCAATGCCGGCCTTGCAGTTCTCATACACACCGCCCCCGATAATGCAATGCTGGACCGTCAGATGGCAGACAGAGCCGTAAATCGCGAGGTTGTCATCCTGTGACGCACCGATCGAACAATGATCGACGATGACATTGTGCGTCACACGATACTCGCCGCCGATGGCCAGCGACCTTGCGCAATGGAACTTGCCGTTCGTGTTCACGCCGGATCGAAAGCGCAGATACCGCAGAATAACGTGACTGCTGTCCTTCACCGTGAACTGGCTTCCCGTGATGGTGATACCGCCCTCCTCAAACTCTTCGTCGTCGTACGGTGCGGTGCTGCCGTCGATCTTGACATAATGACCGCGCAAATCAAGCTGGGTGACCAGATTGATCTCGCCCGTCACATCAAACTCAATGAAGCCTCCCGTGGGCAACGGCTGTTCACCATTGAAGCAATCGGCCTGATCCTCGGGATCATGCTGGAGACAGCCGATTTCAAATGTCAGAATGTAGCGAAGCGTCCCATGCAGATTCGATGGAACAGGCGTTTCAGTCGTTGGGTAATACAGCGCTGGATCGTAGTCGGCTAGCGATGTCACGGTATAGGTCGGCAAGTTTACGGGGTAGTATGAAAACGCATACCGACCGTACCCCGTCGCACCTGTAAACGCGAGATTCGGATTCTCGTCAAGCTCGGGACAGGTAATCGTCTCCGCGTTTAGTCTGGTTGACATTGCAAGCGTCATCGCAATTACGAATGAGAGAATGTGTGTGTGTGTGTGTGTGTGTGTGTGTGTGTACAACTGTCTAATGTTCCCGCTGGGCGTCATGCGACCGCTCCTGTACCCCCAAAGCCCACGGCCCGACCGCCCTCGGGAGACCCGCCCGAGGTCCTTCCAGCCGGCCCATGCCCGCGAGCATACCCTAAGTGCCCTCGCCGTGGCAACAAGAATCGATTGTAAAAAGTAAAAATCGCACAGGCCCCGCATTGGGGCATCTCCCGCCGGATAGGGGCTTCCGACCCGCGTTGAACCCCTTGAACTTTTTCTCAAGCCGTCCCGCCTGCGTGACGGATGCTCGCCGCGGCAACTCTTGAACTTGAGTCACGGTGAAACCACATGATGCCTGCATGTCTTAGTTCGTCGAGCCGCGTTCCACCCGGCGGGGCGGCATGCGCTGAAACATCCGATGCACACCCTCTTCCACCCGCTTCTTTCGCTCATCGGGCGGCGCGTTCGACAGAATGCGGGCGGTTGCGTAGGCCTCCCAGATCACGCGGCGGGATGCCGGATCGAGAAGCCGGACCACGACCGTGCCCACCGGATGCTCGATGCCGTGCGCGCTGACGCTTGCGTCAGTCTCCTTGTCGCGCGTCAGGTGATACTCGATCCAGAAACCGGCGGCGGCGGTGTCGCCCTTCTCAAAACCCTTTTTCGTAAGCTCCCTTTCAATCGTTTCGACGACGAGCTTGTGAACGTCGGCGTTATGAACCGTTGAGTCTCGCCCGTGGACCCATGCGTAACGCGTTTCCAGGCCCTCTGCTCGAATCGCTGGACCGTCCCGCGCCTCGACCTGCACGGGCCCGCCCTCGGAGCAACCCGCAGCCCATGCCATGATCCCGACACCCAGTGACCAAACAAACCTTCGCATGAATTTTCTCCCAAAGCGCCTCGCGGCGATTACTCTTTCCTGTGAACCGTGACAACGGTGATGTCATCGGACTGCGGATAATCTCCGGCATGGCGGCGCACTGCCTCAAGGACCGTCGCCCCAGCCTCCTCCGCATTCAACGCACCGGCCTTCTCCAGACAGGCCACCAGCCTCGACTCATCAAACAATTGTTGCTGCGCATCGAACGCTTCCGTGACGCCGTCGGTGTACAGGACGAGCGTCTCACCCGGATTGAGCCGAATCGATTCGCAGCCGATTTCGATTCCCGCCATCACGCCCGCCACCATCGCCGTGGAATTCAGGACCAGTTGCGGGTCCGCGCCGGGACGAATCAATACCGGCGGCGGGTGCCCGGCGTTGGCGCAGCATACGTCTCCTGTCGCCGGGTCAATGATCATGCAGAGCATCGTCACGAACATGCCGCGCGGGTTCTGCACGACGAGCGCGTCGTTCACCTGCAAGAGAATCTCATCCGGCTTGCGATGCTGCCGGGCCATCGTCCGCACGAGCGTCGTCGTCACGGCCATGAACAACGCCGCGGGAATCCCCTTCCCCGAGACGTCTCCCACGGCCACCAGCAATCGGCCGTCGTCGAGTTTGAGCACTTCGTAGAGATCGCCGCCCACTTCTCGCGCCGGCACAAGCTTTCCGTAAACGTCGAGATGGGTCCCTTTCACCGTCGCCGCGATGTTCGACGGCAGAATGCCGAGTTGGATGTCGCGCGCGACGGCCAGTTCGGCGGCCATCTTCTCCTTGACGGCGTCGGAATAGGCCTTGGCCTTGAGCAACGAACGAACGCGCGCCTTGACCTCCAGCACTTCGAAGGGCTTGGTGAGGTAATCGTTGCCGCCCGCTTCAAACCCCTGTGTCTTGTCCTTCACTTCATCCAGGGAGCTAAGAAACATCACCGGGATGTCTTGCGTCTTCGAATTGGCACGCAGTCTCCGGCAGACTTCGTAGCCGTCCATCCCCGGCATCACGATGTCCAGCAGGACCAGATCCGGCGGAGATTTCTCGATGCTCTTCAGCGCCGATTCGCCATTCAGCGCAACGGCCAGCTTGTGGTCGGTCTGCAGGGCTTCCACAAGCACGTCGACGTTGGCCTTCACGTCGTCGACGATCAACACGCGGCAGTCGGAAAGCTCTTTCACTGAATCGTCTCCCGTTGCTGCTTCAAGAGTCGAGCGACCGCCTGCGCCGCGTCGTCGAATTCGTAGCCCTCGACCATCGCCCGTATGCGCGCCACGTCGTCAACCATGCCCGGCGATGCGCCCGCGCCGTTCAGGTCGGCCAGCGCCAGCGCCGACGCCGCCGGGTCCGATTCATTCAGCGCCGCGGCAAGCCGTTCCAGCGCCGCACAAAACTTCCGCGAGTCAAACGGCCCGCTTTCGGCGCCGATCGTTCCGGCTGCGTCCGGGCGAAGCGAATCAATGGAGCGAAACACGCGCGACGCCTGATCGGCGACAGGTCCGTAAAGCGCCGACAGCCCGCCCTGCCCGTCTCGCGCGGCCTGTTCGAGTGTCTTGGCCGTCGCACGCAACTCATCCGCGCCAAGATTCCCCGCCGCCCCGGCGATGGCGTGTGCCAAGCGGGCGACCGCCGAATGGTCGGCCGAACGAACCGCCGCCGCCAATTCGTCCAGGGTCTGTTTCTGACCATCCGCGAAACGGATCAGCATCTTGCGCAGGCTGGCGAACTCCAGGCCCAATCGGGCCATCGCGCCGGCGAGGTTCAAGCCGTCAAGTGCCGGGATGGAGTCAGTCGAGTGGATCGAAGCCGATTGGCCGGGAGCCGATGATCGACGGCCGCCCTGCTTCCCGGAGGGCAGCCACTTGCGAAGCGTGGTGAGCATGGCGGCGCGATCGACCGGCTTGGTGATGTGGTCGTTCATGCCAGCGGCGATGCAGGCGTCCAGGTCCTGCTTCATGGCGTTGGCGGTCATGGCGATGATTGGAATTGACTTGAACGAAACATCCTCGCGCAGGCGGCGCGTCGCCTCGAGGCCGTCCATCTCCGGCATTTGCATGTCCATGAGAATCGCGGCATAGCGGCCGGGGTCCTGCCGGGCCATGTCGATCGCCTCTCGCCCGTTGTTCGCGATCTCCAGATCGATCCCCAGGCGCGAAAGCAGCTCCATTGCGACCATCTGGTTGGCCTCGTTGTCCTCCGCCAGCAACGCTCGAACGCCCTCAAACTCCCGCTCCAGCGGCAGATCCAGCGCGCGGCGGACCGTGTGCGCCCGCGCCCCCTGTGCCTCGACCAGCGAGTTGAACAGCGACGATGCCGTGATCGGCTTCGGGAGAAAGACATTCACCCCAATCTCGGCGCACCGCGCTTCTTCTTCCTTCCCTGCATACGCACTGATCATGATGATCGGAAGCGATCGTGTCTCGGCGCGCGCACGAATCCGCTCGGCCGCCGCGATGCCGTCCATGCCCGGCAGCATCCAATCCAGAACAATCATCCCGAATGGATCTTGACCGGCCGCGTGATTCCGCTGTTCGAGCAAAGCGAGCGCCTCTTCGGCCGAGCCGACGGCCGTCACCGGAATCGACCAGCCCGAGAGGAGCGTGCAAAGCAGTTCGCGACTCGTCTCGCTGTCGTCCACCACGAGCACCGGCCGCTCGCGCAGATTGTTTGGCGCGGCGCGCCGCGGTGCCGGCTGCGAGGGATCAAATGCAATTCGCGCGGTGAAGACGAACGTCGTGCTGGCGCCCGGAGCGCTTTCAAACGTGATGTCGCCGCCCATCATGCGCGCGAGGCGGCGGCTGATCGCCAGCCCCAGGCCGGTGCCGCCGAACTTGCGCGTGGTCGACGTATCCGCCTGACTGAATGCTTCGAACAATCGTCCCTTCTGATCGTCGGAGATTCCGATTCCGGTGTCGCGCACGGTGAAGCACAGGTCAAGCGTCTCGGGCATCGCGGCGCCGCTCTCATCGGCCGCGGGCGACGCGGAGATCTTCACCGCCACTTCCCCCTTGCTCGTGAACTTGAAGGCGTTGCCGATCAGGTTGGTCAGCACCTGCCGGAAGCGCAGCGCATCGCCGATGAGATGATCGGGCACGTCCGACGGAACGTGGACGATCAACTCCACGTGCTTCTCCATGACCTTTGTGCGGAACGTCTCGGTCACGTGCTCCAGTTCGTGGCGCAGACTGAACGGCACGGCTTCCAGCTCGAGCTTGTCCGCTTCGATCTTGGAGAAATCCAGAATGTCATTGATGATCCCGAGCAGGTTGCGCGCCGACGCATGGGCGACACTGATGTACTGCTGCTGTTTGGGCGTCAGTTCAGTCTCCAGCGCCAGGCCGGACATGTTGATGATCGCATTCATCGGCGTACGAATCTCGTGGCTCATCGTCGCGAGGAATGTGCTCTTCGCCATCGTCGCGGCCTCGGCAGCCTCCTTGGCCTGACGCAGCGCTTCCTGCTGTTTCTTGCGCTCCGACACATCGCGAATGGAGACGGCGATCTGCAATCGACCGTTGGCGCGGACAGGGCTTAGGCCGATTTCCGTCGGGAACAAGCTGCCGTCCTTGCGGCGGGCCGAAAGCTCGCGGCCGACGCCCATGTCGCGCGCCGTGGGATTGCCGATGTACGCGTCGCGCAACGCCACGTGCGACGGACGCACCGAGTCGGGAACGAGAATCTCGATCGGCTGGCCGATGAGTTCGTCACGCGAGTAGCCGAACAACACTTCAACCTGCTGGTTGACGAGGCGAATCACGCCGTCGTCATCGACGACCATCATGCCGTCCGGCGCGGATTCCAGCACGCTGCGGTAGAACAGTTCCGTTTCGCGCAGACGGCTCTCGGCTTCCTTGCGCTCCGTGATGTCGGTGAAGCTGATGACCGCGCCCACGACGACGCCGTCCTTTAATACAGGCGTCGCGCCATACTCCACGGGAAAGCCCGAACCGTCCTTGCGCCAGAGGAACTCATCATCCACGCGGCTGCTTTCGCCGCGCCGATAGGCCGCGTACATCGGGCATTCTTCGATCGGGTACCGGCTGCCGTCGGGACGACGGTGATGGATCAGGTCATGTGAATGCTGCCCGGTCAGCTCGGGGGTCGTGTAACCGAGCATGCGGCAAGCCGTCGGGTTGACGAACGTGATCGCCCCTGCGGTATCGACGCCGAAGATGCCCTCGGCCGTAGATTCGAGCAGCAGGCGAACGCGCTCGAGCAGCTCCTGGGTCTTCAGATTTCGCAGCAGGATTTCGAGATTCAGCGCAGCGGCCCGGGCGGCTTCATCGAGCAGAGTTCGCTGGATCTCGGTCGGCGGCGTGAACGCGGCAATCTCAAGCACGCCAACCGCGCGATCGGCTGACAACAGCGGAACAGCAAGGATGACGCGCGGCTTCGCGCCGCCGACGCCCGACGTGATGCGCACGTAATCATCCGGAACGTTCGTGAGCGTGATGGCCTTCTTCTCGCGGGCGCACTGGCCGACGACACCTTGACCCATCGCGATTGCTCTGCCGGCGCTGTCGGGAAGTTCGTAACCGTATCCACCGGCGAATTCGAGGCGATCGGCTTCCTCGCGATGCACGTACAGCGCGCCGCACCCCGCCTGCAGCAGCGGGACCAGGTACGAAAGCAGACGATGCGCGAACTCGGAAGCCTGGCCGGCCTCCTGAAGCAGGCGCGATGCCTCGGCCACGTGGCTCTTCACCCACCGCTGGGTTTCCACTTCATCCGCGGCACGGCGATACGAGTCCAGCGAGCGCGCGACTTCGCCCAGCTCCGAATCCTCGTTCACGTAGCCGATCTGAACTCCTTCCTTGTGGGTCAGTAGGTCTCGAAGGGTCTGATTCAGATCGGCCAGCGGATTGACCACGCGACGCCGATAGAACATCAGCAGTGACCCCACCACCGCACACCCGTTCAACAGCAGCGCGGACAGCGCGGTCCCGGCCATCGTCCGCGCTCGAAAGGCAAGCTGGTCAGCGTGACTCGTCAGCCGGGTATCGACCAGCTCGTGGCATCGCGTGATCGGCTGCATGATCGCGAGCTTGGCTTTCTGGTATTCCTCGCCATAGACGATCGCAAGCG
The DNA here is from genome assembly GCA_007753915.1 of Phycisphaerae bacterium RAS2. NCBI lineage: Bacteria > Pseudomonadati > Planctomycetota > Phycisphaerae > Phycisphaerae bacterium RAS2. The sequence continues at coordinate 1,100,352 of CP036352.1, read as the reverse complement.
CCGTGGCATTGTCCTTGCGCGCGGCGGCTTCGAACGCGCGATTCTCCAGCGAGACGAGGTTGTCAGAGTTCCTCTTTGCCTCTTCAAGGAGTTTGTCTTCTTCCCCCGTGAGTTCGAGCCGGGACAGTGCTTCCACGGCCTCGTCGCGGCTGCGCTCGATTTCCAGTTCGTATTGATAGTCCTTTTGGAACCGTGAATCGCTCGTCGCAGCAAAGCCGCGCACCGCCGACGTCAGGCGATCGCTCCCGATGGCCAGCCGCGTAAGCATCTGCAGCGCGATGCGACGCTCCGCGTAATTTTGCTCCTGCATGGTGCGAAAGTACAACGAGCCGAACGAGCAGCCGATCGCCGCCACCGAGAGGATGGTGACGCTGATCGTAATGACCTGACTGGTTCGCTTGATGCGCATGATGAGGGGTCATCGAGGCCGGCGATTGCTCTTCAGAGCAGCCCGCCATGCCATTATCCCGTTTTGATCACGAATTCTCAAATGGACGGTGCGGACTGCACAGGTCGCGCGATACGCCGCAGCAAGGGGTTACGTCCCACTGGACTGCATCTGCTGCTTGAGCTCGATCATCGGCTGCAGGTTGACCCGGAGCGACCCCTTGCCCACGCTGTCCAGCTGGGCTGTGAGCAAAATGACCGCTGAATAGGTAATTGCCAACGCGGCGCAGATCAGGAAATTGTGACGATCGGCTAGGCCGAATTGGAATCCGACCGTCGCCATGGTAAACACGGTGACCACGAGGAGGCCGAACCAGATTGACTCGGGAATGCGATACAGGAGCGTCGTCGTGGCACGCGCCCCATGGAGATCAAACACATTATTCAGCGATTCGATGAACAGCGCCACGATTTCGGAGTTGCCGTCGCGTTGGGCAATGGCCGTTGCGTGCGACCACATCTTGTCCTGCAGCGCGGCGGATTCGGCAACAATCTGCGCAGCCTCGGTACGGCTGTCAACGTAGGCCGCTCGCAATTCCACATATTGGCGAAGCAACTTAATCAGCTCGGTGCGATGCGGCTCGATCATCATCTGTGATCGAAGTACCGTCGTCTGAATTGCGTTCACTTCGTCCAGCAGCAGTTGCTTTCGCGTGTCAAACCGTGACGCGGCAATGCCGAATGTGAATGCAAGGACGAACGCAAGTAGACCCAGCATGGCCGCAACCACCGAGCCAACCCCGCTCTCCGACTCGCCTTTGGAACGCAGGCGGCGAAATTGGCCTACCTTGAACCCGACCCCAATTGATCCCAGGACAACCGCGACGCTGATGCCGAACATGGCGCCCGGCGATAGCCAATCGAGAAAATGTGAGGTTTGCATGTCCGACAATCCAGTATTGGTCCAGTCAGTGACGTGGGCACCGTAACACTCGATCAAGAGAGTATCAATGGCGGGACGAAGGCACTCTCCCGATCAGGCAATGCATTCGGGTTCGACCCGAGATGCATCGCCTTACGACCTGAATCGTGAATTGTCGACGGTGAAACAGGGGCGCAAAACATCGTGGACGCCGGGTAAGGATCAACCCCGCGCGTGGCGAATCTTTGCCCAGCTTAACATCCCCGCTATCGAACCCTCATGGATGCGGCGGCCGAGCAGGGTCGCGTAGATTGCACCATAGCGTTCCACCCTCGGAATTATCGCATCGAAAGGCCACTGGCATCGTTCTGAACCGGCATTACGATTGCACGAATTCCAAGTTGGCGGCAGGGAGGCCTTCGATGCTCGGGTATCAAGTTCCGGCGTTGCCTCGGCGCGGAGACGGCAAATGGGTTCACGATACGTTGTTCTGTTCACCTCGTTCATCATACTGTCGGTCGGCGGTTGCACCGGCGACAAGTCGGACAAGCAGGCCGCTCTCCCGCCCCCCGAAGTCCACGTCAGCAAGGTCGTCGTTCGAGATGTAACCGACTATGGCGAGTACACCGGCCGCATGGATGCGACCGAAACCGTCGACGTACGGTCGCGCGTGACGGGCTACCTGCGGGAAGTGGCGTTTCGAGACGGCGACGAAGTTAAGAAAGGCGAGGTGCTTTTTCAGATCGACCCGCGGCCTTTCGAAGCAGCCCTCAAGAATGCGGAAGGTCAGAAGCTTCAATGGCAGGCGCGCCAAGCCCGGGCACAGGCCGACGTGGCGCGATATGAGAAGCTCGTCCCGACCGGCGCCGCCACCGCGCAGGACCTCGACAAGGTGAAAGCCGACCTCGGCGAAGCGACGGCCGCGATCCAATCTGCCGAGGCGGAAATGGATCAGGCCAAACTCGACCTCGAGTTCTCCCGCATCACCGCGCCCATCTCGGGCCAGATCTCGCGCGCGTTGATCACGCAAGGCAATCTCGTGCGCGGCAACATCGACCTGCTGACCACCATCGTCACGCTTGACCCGGTCTCGGTGTATTTCAACGTCAACGAGCGCGATCTGCTTCAGTTTCGCGAGCGTGCCAAGACGATGTCGCCCGGAGGCAAGTCGCTTCCCGACCTGCGCGAAAGCAAAATTCCGGTGCTCGTCGGCCTTGCCAACGAAGAGGGATACCCGCACGGCGGACTGATCGACTTTGCGGACAATCGCGTCAATCCCTCGACTGGGACGATTCAATCACGCGGCGAGCTGGACAACGCCAAGCGGATTTTCAAGCCAGGGCTGTTCGCTCGTGTTCGCGTGCCGGTGAACTCCATTCCCGGCGCGATCCTTGTTTCAGACCGCGCCGTCGCCACGGACCAGAGCCAGAAATTTGTCTATGTCGTGGACAGCCAGAACCTGGCGCAATACCGGGCCGTCAAACTCGGCCGCCTACAGGACGACGGCCTGCGCGTCGTGACGAACGGCCTCAATCCAGGCGAGACGGTGATCGTGACGGGGATTCAGCGGGCCCGCCCGGGCAAGCCGGTCTCGCCCAAACTGATGGACATGCCGCGTATCGGCTTCAACGAAAAACAAATCGCCCCAACGGGCGCCGCGACCAGTCAACCGGCGGCGGAACGTTCCGCTGCTCCACAGCCCGGCGCCAATCCTGATCCCACGCGGGCATCCGCGCCCCAGCATTGAGGGAGTCTGACGGATGCTCTCCCGATTTTTTATTGATCGACCGATCTTCGCATCGGTGCTCTCGATCGTGATCACGATCGCGGGACTGGTGTCGCTGTTCGTGCTGCCGGTGGCGCAATACCCGGAGATCACGCCCCCCACTGTCCAGGTGTCGTGCATGTATCCCGGCGCGAGCGCGAGCGTCGTCGCCGACACCGTCGCCGCCCCCATCGAGCAGCAGGTCAACGGCGTCGAGAACATGCTCTACATGTCGTCGTCCTGCACCAACGACGGCGCGTACAACCTCACGGTCACCTTCAAGCTCGGCACCAACCTGGACATGGCCCAGGTTTTGGTCCAGAACCGTGTCTCGATGGCCATGCCGGTCCTGCCGCCCGAGGTCAAGGCTGCAGGCGTCACCACGAAGAAAAAATCGCCCAACGTCATGCTCGTCGTGAACTTGTTCTCACCCGACGGGCGATACGACCAGCTCTATTTAAGCAATTACGCGACGATCCAAATCCGCGACGAGCTGTCGCGCCTCGAAGGCGTCGGCGATGTCACCTATTTCGGGCAGCAGGACTACAGCATGCGCGTCTGGCTCGACCCGGAGAAGCTCGCCGCCCTGGGCCTGACCACCAACGACGTGATCAAGTCCCTCCAGGAGCAGAACGTCCAGGTCGCCGCCGGGCAGATCGGCCAGCAACCGACCGAGCGGCCGCTCGACTTCCAGTACACCATGAACACGCTCGGCCGGCTCACGACGCCCGAGCAGTTTGGCGAGATTGTTCTCAAAAGCGGCAGCCAGGGTCAGGTGGTGCGCGTTGCCGACGTGGCGCGAATCCAGCTCGGCGCGAAGAACATGGACCAGCGCTGCACCCTCGACGGAAAGCCAGCCGTCGGGTTGCCCGTCTTCCAATTGCCCGGCTCCAACGCCCTCGACACGGCCGATCGCGTTCGCACGCGCATGGCACAATTGAAACAGAGCTTCCCGGAAGGGCTCGACTATTCCATCGTCTATGACACGACGCCATTCATCAGCGAGTCGATTGACGAGGTCATTCACGCGCTGCGCGATGCGTTCATCCTCGTGGGCATCGTTGTGCTCGTCTTCCTGCAGAGCTGGCGCGCCACGATCATCCCCATGGTCGCCGTGCCCGTGTCGCTGGTGGGCACGTTCGCGGTCATGACGCTGATGGGTTTCTCGCTGAACAACCTCTCGCTGCTGGGCCTGGTTCTGGCCATCGGCGTCGTCGTGGATGACGCGATCGTCGTCGTGGAAAACGTCGAGCGCTGGATCGAGCAGGGTCTGACGCCCAAGGAAGCGTCGTACAAGTCGATGGAAGAAGTAACGGTTGCCGTCATCGCCATCGCATTCGGACTGAGCGCCGTGTTCATTCCCGTTGCCTTCATGGCCGGCATCACGGGCCAGTTCTACCGCCAGTTCGCCCTGACGATTGCGACCTCGACGCTGATCTCCGCCTTCAACTCGCTCACGCTTAGCCCGGCGCTCGCCGCCATCATCCTCAAACCCAAGGCACACGGCGACGGCCACGGCGCGGGCCATGGCGATGCGCTGCCAAAGCTGGGAATCGTCGTGCTCGGCGGACTGCTCGCGTTCCTCAAGCTGACGCCGCTGCTGGCTTCGATGTTCGGCCTGTCGGTCGGCGGGCACGGCGAAGGTGGACATGGCGCGACGGAAGCACCGACAAGCTCCACGATGCTCTGGGTCCTGCGGACCGTGTCATTCGCCGTCGGCTGCGGCGCCGGCTGGCTCCTCGCCGGAACGGTCAACCGCGGCCTTGCGAAGTTCTTCAAGGTGTTCAACGACGGATTCAATCGCCTGACCAATGGCTACGCCGGCGTAGTGCGACTCGCGATTCGCGGCTCGGTCGTGGTCCTGCTGATCTTCGGCGGGTTGCTCTACGCGACGTACTACGGGCTGACAACCGTCCCGACCGGGTTCATTCCATCGCAGGACAAGGGCTATCTGCTTGCCAACGTCCAGCTTCCCGACGCGGCGTCGCTGGATCGCACCAACGAAGTCGTCGCCCGCCTCGAACAGATGATTCAGAAAGTGCCGGGAGTGCGGCACACAGTCGGCGTGGCCGGTCAGTCGTCGCTGCTCGCGATGAACGGCTCCAACCTCGGCTCGATCTATGTCATCCTCGATCACTTCGAGAATCGCCACGCGCCGGAGTTGTACGCCGACCGCATCGCCGCCGACATCCGCAAACTGGCCTATATCAACGTGCCCGAGGCGGAGGTCGCCGTGTTCGGCGCGCCGCCGGTCGACGGCCTCGGAACGGCCGGCGGCTTCAAGCTGATGGTTGAAGATCGCGGCGGACAGGGCATTCACGCGCTCGCCGAACAAACCGAGAACCTCGTGGCTCGGGCGCGCGAAGAGCGCGGGCTGGTCGGCGTCTTCACCATGTTCCGCGCGAACACGCCGCAGTTGTACGTCGACATCGACCGCGTGAAATGCAAGAGCAACGGCGTGGCCTTGAGTGACGTTTTCAACACGCTGCAGACCAATCTCGGCGCGTACTACGTCAACGATTTCAATCAGTTCGGTCGCACGTGGCAGGTCAACGCGCAGGCCGAGTCGCCTTTCCGCTCGCGCCCGGAGGACGTCGCTCGGCTCCAGGTGCGCAACACACTGGGAGAGATGGTCCCCCTTGGTGCTGTCGCCACCGTGCGCGAAATCACGGGGCCAATGATGATCACGCGCTACAACATGTACCCCGCCGCGCCGATCAACGGCGCCCCCGCGCCGGGCCAAAGCTCCGGCCAGGCCATCGCCACCATCGAGCGGCTCGCGGGCCAGGAAATGTCCCGCGGCATGGCCATGGAATGGACCGAACTGACGTACATGGAAATCCTCGCGGGCAGCTCCGCGGCGCTCATCTTCCCGCTTTGTGTGCTGTTCGTCTTCCTCACACACTCGGCCGAATACGAAAGCTGGGCCTTGCCGCTGGCGATCATTCTCATCGCGCCCTTGAGCATCTCCTTCGCCCTCCTCGGGGTGGCGATGAATGGGATCGACAACAACATCTTCGTGCAGATCGGGTTCGTCGTCCTCATCGGTCTGGCCTGCAAAAACGCCGTGCTCATCGTCGAATTCGCCAAGCACGAACAGGATCACGGCAAGTCACGCTTCGACGCGGCCGTCGATGCCTCGCGCCTGCGGCTGCGGCCGATTCTCATGACCTCGTTCGCCTTCATCCTCGGCGTGGTGCCGCTGGTGCTGGCCAAAGGCGCGGGCGCGGAGATGCGCACCGCGCTGGGCATCGCCGTCTTCGCGGGCATGCTCGGCGTCACCATCTGCGGCATCTTCATCACGCCCGTGTTCTACAACGTCATCATGTGGTTGACCGAGCGGCGGACCGGCGCCGCATCGTCGCACGCGACCCCCGCGCCGGCGACTCCTGCTACGGAGGGGCATTGATGCGACGCCATGTCGGACTGATTCATTCTCACTGGTTCATGGGTGTCGCTATTTTGACACTCTCGGCGGCCCCCGGCTGCATGCTCGGCCCGAACTTCGAGAAACCCGCGCCCCCCATGCAACAGGAATGGATGGACCCCAATCACCCCGGCATCCAGCGCGGCCCCGCGGAGGTCACCCAATGGTGGGACGTCTTCAACGACCCCGATCTGAACATCCTCATTCAGCAAGCCTATGAGAACAATCCATCGCTGCACGCCGCAGCCGTCCGCGTGCTTCAGGCGCAGGCAGCGCGGGGCATCGCTGTCGGCCTCCTCTTTCCCCAGCAGCAGACCGCAACCGGCAGCGCGTCATGGACCCAATCGAGCGAAAACGCCGGAGCGCCCCGGCCGGAGACAAGCGACATCGCCGGTCGACTCGGCTGGATTCGCGACCCGGCGGGCAAACTGGGCGAGCGCGCGTTCGGCAATCCCGGCATCGACAATCGATTCGGGAATTGGGACATGTTCGGCCTGAACGTCGGCTGGGAGCTGGACCTGTTCGGTCGATACCGCCGCGGCATCGAATCCGCCGACGCCGCCGTGCTGGCGACGCTCGCGAATTACGACGACGTGCTGGTCAGCCTCATCGCCGAAGTCGCCACCGAGTACGTCCTGCTTCGCACACTGGAAGAGCAACTCGAAATCGTGCGGCAAAACCTGGCGATTCAAAAAGAGGGGCAGGCCGTCGTGCAGAATCGCCGTGACGCCGGCACCGCGACGGAACTCGACCTCGCCCAGTCGCAGGCGCTCGTCTTCGAAACCGAATCGTTGATCCCGGCCACGGAGGCCAGCATTCAACAGACGCGCGTGGCGCTTTGCACGCTGCTTGGAATGCCGCCGCAGGACATCAGCACGCTCGTCGGTCGCAAGCGACCCATTCCCGCTGCGCCCGAGAAAGTCAATCTCGGAATCCCCGCCGATCTGCTCCGCCGCCGCCCCGACGTGCGCCGCGCGGAGCACGTCCTGGCCTCGCAGTGCGCCAACATCGGTATCGCGATGACCGATCTCTATCCGCGCTTCTCGCTCGTCGGCGACATCGGCCTGTCAGCCCAGCATTTTCCCGACCTGTTCCGCGGCAACAGTTTTCAGGTCTTCGCCGGGCCTTCGGTGCGATGGGCAATCTTGAATTACGGGCGACTTGAAAACAACGTGCGCGTGCAGGACGCCGCGTTCCAGGCCCTGCTTGGCGAATACGAGAACCTCGTCCTGCGGGCACAGGGTGAAGTGGAGCGAGCATCGGCCGGACTGGTCGGAGCGCAGCGACAGATCGCCCCGCTCACGTCGAGCGTCGAGGCGGCCGCTCGGGCCGTTCGCGTGGCACAGGAACAATACAAGGGCGGCATCGCCGACTACATCCGCGTGCTCGTCGCACAGCAGTTCCTTATCTCCGAGCAGTCGCGGCTGGTCGGCACCCGCGGTGCCGCGGCCCAGAATCTCGTCACGCTTTATCGCGCGCTGGGCGGCGGATGGGAGCTGCGCGAAGGCAAGGACCTCGTGCCCCCTCGCATCAAAGACCAGATGAAGAACCGCACGAACTGGGACGGCATGCTCGACGCGGACCGCTTCGATACGCCCGCCCCGGTGATCGCCCCCTGATTCGCGCGCCGCGCCGAACGCACGAGAGATTCCTTCGTCGCATGACACCGTCTACCGACACATCCCGAATCGATCCGGCCGCGACGCCGCCGGACGACGCGAGAACGCGGCGCACCGGCCCGGTGCGACGAACGGCTCGCTTCCTTGCGATCTGCTTCGGCTGGCTCGGCATCGTCGGCGCGACCGGCTGGATGGGGCTGGCCGTGTATTACTCGGATCGCCACAGCGCACCGCCGCGCTTGTGGACCGCTTTGCTCGTCACGGCGGGATCACTTGCTGCCGCGATTCTGATCAAACCGCGGCGGCGCGGCGTGGTCGTCTTCCTGCTCGCTTTCAGTGGCACGATCGCGTGGTTCCTCACATTGCGACCCTCATCCAGCCTCGATTGGGCGGCGGACGTCGCGCGAATGCCCACCGCGACCGTCGATGGGAATCTCGTACGGATTCGCAATGTGCGTAACTTCCAGTATCGCAGCGAGACGGATTTTACGCCCGTCTATGAAGACCGCACCTATGACCTGTCGAAACTGCGCTCCCTCGACTACGTGCTCTCCTATTGGTCGGGCCGGGCCATCGCCCATGCATTCGTCAGCTTCGGCTTTGAGGACGGTTCATACGTCGCGGTATCGATCGAGACACGCAAGGAAAAGTCCGAATCCTATTCCGCCGTTGAGGGATTCTTCCGGCAATACGAGCTGATTTACGTCGTCGCCGACGAGCGCGATTTGATCGGCCTGCGCGCAGCTCATCGCGGCGAGGACGTTTACCTCTTTCGCCTTCGTACGCCGATCAGCAAAGTCCGCGCGGTCTTCCTCGACTACGTCCACACCGTCAACTCCCTCAACGAGCGGCCGCAGTTCTACAACGCGCTGACCGCCAACTGCACGACGAGCATTCTCACGCACCTGCGCCGCGTTCCGCCCTATCCGCCGTTCAGCATGAAGGTGCTGATCAGCGGCTATTCATCACAGTTCGCGTATGAAAGCGGCGCGCTTGACCCGTCGCTCACGTTTGACGAATTACAGGCGCGCGGGCGCGTCACCGATCGCGCGAAGGCCGCCATGGATGACGCAAACTTTTCCGCGCGCATTCGCGAGGGTGTCCCGATGCCGCCGCCGATGGATCCCCCACCTGCCGATTAAATTGAACCCTGGGAGCCGACCATGATCTCGACGATGAACCGACCGACCCGACACCGATCACGCCTGCTTCACGTGCTGCCGCTTTGCCTGGCGCTCGCCTCCGTCGGCTGCGGACAGAAATTGATGCCGACCCCGAATCTCTACGCAGGCTCAACCGCCGACTGCCTGGACTCGGTTCCTGCGCAGCACCAAAGCAGCAGGGTTGAAATCGTCTATGCGACCGATCGCGTGCCGATGAGCGAAAGCGGCGATTCACCGCTTTACGGAACGGCCCGATCCAATTCCCTTGCCTTCGGTGTCTGCACCGTCGAGATCGGCCGCAATCTCTCATGGCAGGACTTATTGAAGGAGAGCCGCACCCAGAGCCACGTTCGGGACCTTTCGCTCACTTTTCAGGGCGCCCGCGAAGCAGGTCGCTTTCCCGATTCGCCCGCGCCGATCGTGCGCGTGAACGGCCAATTGGAGGACGAGCCCACGGCGGCTGAAAAAATCTCCGCCGCAACAAAGGACCTCTGCGGCCTCATGGCCCAGCGACTACCGAGCGACAATGCGAAGAAAGAGGCATATGTCCTCATCCACGGCTTCAACAATTCCATGGAAGACGCTGCGTTCGTGATGACGGGACTATGGCACTTCCTCGGGCGGCAGGGCGTGCCGATCATTTACACGTGGCCCGCCGGCGTCGGATACGCCTACGATCGCGAGTCCGGCGAGTTCACGATTTATCACCTCAAGCAGTTCTTTCGCAGCCTCGCCTCGTGCGGCGAGTTGACGAAAATCCATGTGATCGCGCACAGCCGCGGGACCGATGTCCTGATGACCGCTCTGCGCGAATTGAACATCGAATACAAGTCCGCCGGCAAATCGCCCGGCGCGGAACTGAAGCTCGGCAACGTCATCCTCGCGGCGGCCGATCTCGACCTGCGCGTCGCCCAGCAGCGGATCATTGCCGAGCGCGTCCCGCTCATGGCCGAGCGGATGACGATTTATTCCTCCGAGAAGGACCTCGCCCTCGGCGCGGCAGGCATTCTGTTTCGGGCGGGTGATCGCGTGGGCCAGATTCGACCCGAGATTCTAACCACCGAGCAGAGGGCCAATCTCGAAACCGGCCTGCATTTCAACATCATTCAGGCAAAGGTCGCGACCACCTTCCTCGGCCACGACTACTTTCACTCCAACCCCGCCGTCAGCTCCGACCTCATCCTCCTGCTGCGCGACAACAAGGACCCCGGCGCAGAGAACGGCCGCCCCCTCATCCGACAACTGGCCAACTTCTGGGAAATCACGGACGGGTATCCGCATTCGAGCCGATGATCCGCGGTGACTCGCGCACGTCACTCCTGCTGAAACAGCGCCGTGCTCAAGTACCGCTCGCCGCTGCTGGGCAGGATCACCACGATCAGCTTGCCGGCCATGTCCGGACGCCGCGCCACCTGGTCGGCCGCGCACAACGCCGAGCCGGATGAGATGCCGCAAAGGATACCTTCTTCCTTCGCCGCGCGCCGCGCCCAGGCCATCGAATCGGCCGAGTTCACGCGCACGATCTCATCGTAAATATCTGTATTCAATATCCCCGGCACGAATCCCGCGCCGATCCCCTGAATCGCGTGCTTGCCGCGCTGCAGCGGCTGGCCTGCGCGGTGCTGCGTCAGGATCGGGCTTTCCTCCGGTTCGACGGCGATGCACTTGAACCCCGGCTTCTTCTGCTTCAGCACCTCGCCGGTGCCCGTGATCGTCCCACCCGTGCCGATGCCGGAGATGAGCACGTCGGCGCGGCCGTCGGTGTCTTCCCATATTTCTACCGCTGTAGTCTTGCGATGAACCTCCGGGTTGGCCGGGTTGTCGAACTGCTGCGGCATGAAGCTGCCGGGCGTTTGGGCCGCCAGCTCCTGCGCCTTCGCGATCGCCCCGGGCATCCCCTCGGCCGGCGGCGTCAGCACGAGGTCCGCCCCCAACGCCCGAAGCAACTGCCGCCGCTCCATGCTCATCGACTCGGGCATCACCAGCGTCAGTTTGTAGCCCTTTGCGGCGCACACAAACGCCAGCGCGATGCCCGTGTTCCCGCTGGTCGGCTCAATGATGTGCGTCCGGGCCGTGATCTTTCCCGCCGCCTCGGCCGCACGAATCATCGAAACACCGATGCGATCCTTCACGCTCGACAACGGATTGAAAAACTCCAGCTTCGCATACACGTCGGCCTTGGACTGAATGATCCGATTGATCCGCACGAGCGGCGTACGCCCGATGGTTTCCGTGATGTTCTGGTACAGCCGTGCCATGTGAAGGGTCCCCTGAAAATCGCCCCGCCCGGCGGCAGCGATGCGGTGTGAGCATTTCCTGCGATAGAGAACGTAAAACCCGACGTTAATGATAGGAAAGCGGGTGTTGTGGCGTCAATTCGGCCCCATCAAAGCCATTCATATACTGGCAGCCCGCGCCATTCGTAAGCAGGAACCCTCCCATGGAAGATGCCGAACGCATGAAGCAGGACCTGGCGACGCTGGAGCGCGAAAACGCCCAACTGCGAGCGCGATTGCGAAACACGCCTTTTGCAAGCGAGCCCACCAACCCGGCGTTCAACGCCATGGAGTTTCGCAAAGCGCTCAATTTCTACGTTCGCATCAGCCTCCTTTTCCTGATTCCGGTGCAACTGGCCGCGATCATGCTTTGGCTCCGCGGCGGTGTGCCCAAGGGGCTGCCCAGTTTCGGACCCATTCCCCTGTTCGATTTCGGCGGATTGCAAAGCGGAATCATGCCCGGTATCGGAATCGGAATCGTGTCGGTAGGCGGATTGGCCATAGGTCTGATTGCATTCGGCGGCATGGCGGTCGGCGTCTTTGCGTTCGGCGGCGGCTCGCTGGGGGTGTTTGCATTTGGCGGCGGAGCGATCGGGCTGATCGCGGTTGGCGGCGGAGCCGTAGGATTGGTCTCGCTAGGAGGTGGAGGCGCGGGAATCTACGTTTGTGCGGAGCGCGGAGCGGGGCGGTACGTTTTTTCCGTCCAAAGGCAGGATGACCGGGCCGTGGAGTTCTTTACCCGTTGGCTGCCTCGATTGAAAAAGGCCTTGGCGCAGCCGCTGCCCGTCGTTCGGATCGATTCCCCCCGAATTTGATTCCGGCCGTAAGGAGCGTATTAACAGACGGTTAAGATTATCGTTGACAGGCCCATCCGGCGGCGATAAACCTTACCCCGGCGTGGTCAAAGGGTGTGAATGGACTCGTGCGCGACGTGGCAGGAGTGTACCGGCACCACGCAAGGGAGTTTGAATCATGTCTCGCCGGATGATTCAACGGTTGAAACTGGTATCGGTTGCACTGGGGTTTGGCGTCGCCTTCGGGCCGCTGACCTGCGTGCGCTCGATGGACGAGATCGGCATGCCGGGACTGGCAACCGTCGGGGCAATTGGCCTGGCTTCGACGGCCATCCAGAGCACCGAGCAGCTTGGTCCGGTTGTCTCATTGCCCGCCCTGCCGATCGAGCATCGGTCAACCGGCGGGTGACGACGCGACCCGCAAGTGTCGTTGCCCTGATCGAGGGTCCGCCGCCGCCTGACCTTGTGCGGCGGGCACGTTCCCCCTATCACAATTCAAGACCGGCACAGGCCGTCAATCGCACGGGTGGTCCATCCGCGCGCTTCGCGCCCACAGGCCGCCGGCCAATTCGTTCGGAGGAAATCGCGTGATGCGAAACGGGTGTTTGTTCGGATGGTTCGGTGTTGCCGTCTTGTCGCTTGCCGGCTGCGCGGGGCCGAAACCGACCGAGCCGGCCGGGATCGACACCCAGTTCCTGCGCGACTTCGCCGAGACGCGCGGCTACTCCTGCGGGCAGCCCACCGGCTTCGCGCTGACGCCCACCGGCGACGCGATGCTTTTTCTTCGGAGCGGCCCGCGCGACGTGGTGCGCAACCTGTTTGAGATCAGCACGGCCGACGGGTTGATGAAGATTCGCGCGACGGCGGACGATCTGCTGGGCGGCAAGGAAGAGGTGCTGACGGTCGAGGAAAAGGCGCGGCGCGAGCGGCAGCGCGTGACCGCGCGCGGGCTGGCGTCGTTTTCGCTGTCCGAAGACGGCAAGCTGATTCTCACGAGCTTGAGCGGCAAGCTGTACGTCATCCAGCGCAACGATGGCAAGATCCTGACACTCCCCGACGATCCGGCCGGCGTACCGATCGACCCGAAGTTCTCGCCCGACGGCCGGTTTGTGTCGTGCGTGCGCGGGCACGATCTGTATGTGATCGAACTTGCGACGATGACCCAACGGCGACTCACCGAAGGCGGCACGGCCGATGTTTCGCACGGCCTGGCGGAGTTTGTGGCGCAGGAAGAAATGGGTCGCCCAAGCGGGTACTGGTGGAGCGGCGATTCGCAATGGATCGCATTTGAAGAAGCGGATGTGCGCGAGGTGGAGACGCTCTTCATCGCCGACGCGCGCAACCCGGAGCAATCGCCCCAGGGCTGGCGCTATCCGCGCGTCGGGACAGCCAACGCGAAGGTGCGGCTGGGGATTGTTTCCGTGACCGGCGGGGAGCCGCGCTGGGTCGCGTGCGACTGGAGCACGTATCCGTACCTCGCGACCGTTCACTGGGGCAAGGATTCGCCGCTGACGATTTACGTCCAGACGCGCGACCAGCGGACGTCGCAGCTTCTGATGGTGGATGAGGCCACCGGTCGAACGACGACGCTATTGACCGAGACGGACGACGCGTGGATCAACATTGACTCGGACATGCCGCGGTGGCTGCCGGGCGGCGAGCAATTCCTGTGGACGAGCGAGCGCAGCGGCGAGTGGGAGCTGGAGCTTCGGCGGCGCGACGGTTCAGTCGTGAAGACTTACCGCCCCGGCTCGGCGAAGCTGTACGGCGTCGTGACGGTGGACGGCGCGCGGCGCGAGGTCGTGGTGAGCGGAAGCGTTGACCCGACGCAGACGCACCTGTATCGCGTCGCGCTGGACGGCGGCGAAGTTGTCGCGCTGACGCGCGAGCCGGGCAGCCACTCGGGCAAGTTCTCGCGCGACGGCAATGTCTGGGTGCATACTGCCTCACTGGCCGACGGCACGATCAGCCATTGCGTGCGCGGGCGCGATGCGACGCTGCGCGGCGAACTACCGAGCGGCGCCGAGCAGCCGCCCTTCACGCCCAAGCCCGAGATGGCAACCGTGGAAACAGGCGGGCGAACGTATCACGCATCGATCCTGCGGCCGCGAGATTTCGACAAGAGTCGCAAATACCCCGTTATCAACTACGTCTACGGCGGGCCGCACAGCAACATGGTTCATGCCTCGGCCCGGGGCTACCTCCGCCAGCAATGGATCGCTGATCAGGGCTTCATCATTGTGTCCATCGACGGGCGCGGCACCGAACGGCGCGGCCGCGAATGGGAGCGCGCCATCGCGCGCAACGTGATCGACGGGCCGCTCGCCGACCAGGCCGACGCAATGCTCGCACTCGGCGAAAAATACCGCGAGATGGATCTGTCGCGCGTCGGCATCTACGGCTGGTCGTTCGGGGGGTATTTCTCCACGATGGCGGTGCTGAAGCGGCCGGATGTGTTTCATGCGGCGGTGGCCGGTGCGCCGGTGATCGACTGGGTTGACTACGACACGCACTACACCGAGCGGTACATGGGCACGCCGAAGGACAACGCAGCCGGGTACGAAGCGTGCAGCGCGCTGACGTTCGCAGCCGATCTGCAACGCCCGCTGCTGCTGATTCACGGCACGACGGATGACAACGTCTACTTCACGCACACGTTGAAAATGGCCGAGGCGCTTTTTCTCGCGGGACGAGATTACGACCTGCTGGCGCTCACGGGCTTCACGCACATGGTGCCCGATCCGAATGTGAACGTGCGGTTGTATGAGCGAATTGTGCGGTACTTCCGTAAGCACCTGGTCGAAGCGACGCCGCGGCGCATCGATTGAGAGATTGACGGCGCGCAGTCCGAGCCGCCGAAGTCATGCGGCGGAACGACCATCCAGACCCGGCACGTTTCGAAACGGCAACTGCGACGGCGCATTCCGGGCCATGACTGGCCCGGCTCGGATCAGCTCATCTCTCGTCGGCAGGACTGGTTTGCCGTCTTGTTTCGCTCCTCGTAACAATCACAATTTGTTCCAACCAAGCTCGCTGCAAATCAGGGATCGCATTGCCACATTCGGGGCAGACACCAGATTCATTTCCCGTCAAGTCATACCGGCATTGGCTGCATTGAGTTTCGCGTCTCCATCGTTGCTGTCGAAAGATGACTAGCACGCTCATCGCCAAGAGGCAAACTGCAGGCAGCCATAATGGCAATGCAAAGCTGGTTGTATACAAAAGCTTCTCATCCCCGGGATCCAAGCCCTGAACTCCTTCGCGCCATCGCCACGAAGGCAAGACAAACCCCCAATCATTCGTGCTCTGGGGAAGCCTGTTGAACATGAGAAGCTTCGCTCTTCGCGAACTCTGTCGAACAAAACTGATTTCGCTCCATAGTTCCGGTCGAACTGCCGGGTCAGCGTCACATTGCCATGAATTGACAGAGACGACTCCTCGCCCCAAGCCCACCCAGACAATTCCACATTCCGTTTCGACACTCAAATGAAGCAAGCAACTTGTCGCCGCAAGCCAAGCGGCAACGGACAGGAAAAAGAGCATGACGACGGAATAACCAACTCGGCTGCTTCGCTTTTCGCACGATGCCATAAACTATTTGCTCCATCAATCGAGTCGGGGCGAGGAGTTATTGACATCGCTATGCGGAGCAACTCGCAGCATACCGCGCTGGACATCGGGAATCTGTGCACCGCACTCGGGACAAATACCACTTTCGTTGCCAAATAGCCAATAATTGCATGAGGCACATTTCCCTCGCTTCAGGCGAAGCCTTTTCCTGTAGGAGGAAAGCACCCGGCCGAAAAAGGAAATGGCAAAGAGCGAGGAGATTCCAGAAGCAGCAATGTACTTCGGTGATGCTACCACTGGCATCGATAGATGCCCTGGGCTTCCCTTATCAGCGAATGCAATCGCCAATCCACTCGGCAACCTTGCGAGGACAACACCCCCTGGAGGTGCGAGGGGCTTGCCGCATCCCCCACACAAACCGTCTATATAAATCCAATGGCCATCCCATTTCAACTTGCCCGGATTACTGAGCAAGCGCCTGAAGAAGCCCACCTCGGGCTGATGCAGCGGTTGCATGATATAATTTGAGTGAGCAAAACCCCACGCCGCGATAATTCGAGGCCTCGATGGCACAACACTAATAGTAAAAATTAACAAGAAAAAAGTCGCAGTAAGTTTGTATCGCCAGCCCAACCGTTTAAACTGGCAGAATCGAAGGCCGCCCATTGCCATAATCTAATTCCATCATCAACCCATTAGTGGGAACAATCTCCCAAACGACACACACCGAGTTCGGGGCTCAATCGATCCGAATGGCGTCCATTTCCGAGCCGCCGCAGTCATGCGGCGGAACAACCATTCGGAGCAGGCACGATTCGAAACGGCGACGGCGCATTCCGGGCCATGACTGACCCGGCTCGGACCGGCGCGCAGCGATACAGAGCCGACACGGCCCGGCTCGGATCGCTGCGAGGGAGTTTTCTCACAATCGCAACTGCACGCCGCGGTCAATTCGATCACTTGCGCGATCGGCTCTTTGAACGCGCTTAGCGCATCGTGCGCAGGGCCTCGCGCATCTTGCCGATGACTTCGTCCACCAGTTCGGCCTTTACGTCCAGCACCGGCCGCAGGCGGATCGACCGCTCGCCGCTGCGAATCACGATCAGCCCCGCCTGCCAGCAGGCCTTCCAGAAGCGGTTTCGCGTGTCGGCGTCGCACAAATCAAAGGCCAGCATCAGCCCGCGGCCGCGCACGGCGGTGATGCTCGGCTCCTCGGCGGCAAGATTCTGCAACTGCTGCAGGAACCGGTCGCCCATGCGCCGGGCGTTGTCCGCCAGATTCTCGCGCTCGTAGATCGTCAGCAGGTGCGTCGAGCGCACCATGTCCACGAGGTTGCCGCCCCAGGTGCTGTTGATGCGGCTGCTCTTGCGGAAAACGTTTTCGGGAATTTCATCCAGCCGCGGCCCGGCCATGATCCCCGCCAGCTGCACTTTCTTCGCAAACGCGAAGACGTCCGGCCGCACGCCGAAATGCTCGAAGCACCAGTTGCGCCCGGTGACGCCCATGCCGCACTGCACTTCGTCGAAGATGAGCAGCATTTCATGCTCATCGCAGAGGCGTCGCAGGGTCCGGAAGAACTCGGCGCGGAAATGCCGATCGCCCCCCTCACCCTGGATCGGCTCGATGATGATGCAGCAGATCTTGTGCGGCCGCGCCGCGATGGCGGCGAGAATCTCCGACTCGGCCTGCTTCTCATCTGCGGCGACGCGCTGGCTGCGCTGCGGTTCCGCGAGCGAATAATCAATCGGCGGCGCGCTCACCCGCGGCCAGTCAAACTTCGCGAAGTAGCGCACCTTGTTCGGATCGGTGTTCGTGAGCGACATGGTGTAGCCCGTGCGCCCGTGGAAGCAATTCTTGAAATGCAGCACGTCGGTGCCGAACTCCCCGCGCCCGGCGGCGATGTTCTTCTGCACCTTCCAGTCCATGGCGGCCTTGAGCGCGTTTTCCACGCCCAGCGCGCCGCCTTCGATGAAGAAATACCGCTCCATGTCCTCGACGCCGATCACGCGGGAGAAGGTGTTCACAAATCGCGCGTAGGCCGCAGTGTACACATCGCTGTTGGCGACTTTCACCATGGCCGCGTCGAGCAGCTCCTCGCGCACATCTGGCCGGTCGAAGTGCGGATGGTTGAACCCGATCGGCAGCGAGGCATAGAAGCCGTACATGTCGATCATCGTTCGGTTCGTGGAGGCATCGAAAAAGTAGCTGCCTCGACTGCGCGAGAGGTCGAATACCATTTCGAACCCATCGACGAGGATATGCTTCTTCAGATCCGTCAGGACATCGCGGGCGGCGATTTCGTTGCGCGATACGGGCGTGCTCGTGTTCATGGTGTGTCTCGATTCGATCATGACCGGACGGAGGCGTCCGGAAAACCCGGCCGGCGAGCCGGGTTGAGTCAACAGGGTTCGACGCGGTCTCCGCGCGGGCACCGCGCAGGACCGTACGATGATTCATCGGTTGCAGGGGAAGGGGCGACGCAGCCGATCGACGGCGTCACTCGTTGAAGACGGTGGACATGAACACCGAAACGCCGGTCGTGGGCCGGCGGCAGCGCAGGCCGCGATGTTCGAGGAACCAGTAGCGCGAGCCCTCGATGCGGCCTTCCGAAATGGCGATCAGATCAAGGTGCATGGCAGCTTCGCCGGAATACGACGTTCGTCCCAATCATAGCCCGCGGGGCAGGCTCCTTCAACCATTCGCCGCGTCCGCTTTGACGCCGCCCGCCGCGTCCGGATACTGTTGGGCTATGAGAATCATCGGCCAGGGGATGGACCTGATTGAAACGCAACGGATCGACCGCATCCGGCAGGAGCACCCGGATCGGTTCCTTGAGCGCATCCTGACGCCGGGCGAGCGGGCCTATTGCGAGCGGCGGAAGTTTCCACTGCCGCACATCGCCGGGCGGTTCGCCGCGAAGGAGGCGATTCTCAAGGCGCTGGGCACGGGCTGGCGGGGGCAGATCGCCTGGACCGACATGGAGATTCTCAACGACGACGCAGGCAAGCCGAATGTCGCATTGAGCGGGCACACCGAAGCCGTCGCGCGAGCGCTGGGCGTGTCGCGCATCCTGCTTAGCATCACACACACCGAGCACTACGCGGCCGCCAGCGCGATCGCGGTCGGGGAGTAGATCGCTCTGATAGCCCGCGTCGCCCGAAAAGGGATGATGGCGCGAGCGATCAGGTGCATGATCTCGGCGCCGGGCTGCTTCGCCCCGGATCAGGAGAGTGTCACATAGTTGTCACCATCCGGTTCTTCGTGGGAAGCGCCGAATCCTCCTCGCGCGTGATCGTCGTGCCGCAGCGGCCTTCCAGCGCCGCGGGCAGGTCCGACCAGTCGGTAATGACCGCGCGGGCGCTGGGGTTGGCCGACCGGCGAAGAAAATCAACCGCCGCGCGAATCTTCGGCAGCATCGACCCGGCGGCAAAATGCCCATCCGACTCCAGTTGCTGAAGTCGCGCGAGCCCGATCCGCCGCACCGGCTGCTGATCGGGCTTGCGATAGTTCACGTACACGGCATCCACGCCCGTCAGAATCGCGAGCACGTCGGCATCGACCTCGGCTGCGATGATCGCGCTCGTGAGGTCTTTGTCGATCACGGCTTCGACGCCTTCGTAGCGACCGTTGTCGGTTTGCACAACCGGGATCCCGCCCCCGCCGCCGGCGATGAGCAGCCGCCCCTGCGCGACGAGGTCCTTCAGAATTTCGATCTCCACGATGCGAACCGGGCGCGGGCTGGGAACCACGCGGCGATAACCTCGACCACTGTCTTCGACGATGTGCCACCCGTCGCGCTGTTCGTGCAATTTCGCGGCCGCTTCATCGAGGAACGGACCGATCGGCTTGGTCGGGTTCGCAAAGGCCGGGTCGGCGCGATCCACCAGCACGCTTGTCACCATGGCCGCCGGCAGCCGTGCGAGGCCGCGCGTGATCAACTCGTTGCCCCATGTCTGCGCGATCATGTAGCCCATGCCGGCCTGGGTGTCCGCGACAGCCAAGCCCAAGTCGATGGGATAGACGCTGGTCGAAGCGATCTCCACGCGTCGCATGATCGACCCAACCTGCGGGCCGTTGCCGTGGGTGACCGTAACCTGCCAGCCGTGCTCGACCAGATCCGCCAGCGGGACCGCCATCTCGCGGCTGTGTCGAAATTGATCTGCGATATCGCCCGTGCCCCCGGGGGTGACCAGCGCGTTGCCGCCGATGGCGACCACGATTTTCATGAATTGGCTCCGTCCGACGAAACCATGCCCGGTCGATGCCGGGCGCCGGATTCCGTCAACAGATTTTAACATCGACCAAGGGGATCGGCCCGGATGAATGGGCGGCCACCGGGGTGAATGGCGACGGCTTTCGCCCGATCGTCCCCTTACCGATCAGGGCCGGGCACTGCGGGCGAGATCCGACAGGCGCTTGTAAACAGGGTCTTTCAGGTCCCGCGCGAGCGACCGCTCAAACAAGGTGCCGTCGGCTCCGCTGGCATAGACGAGGGTCGCTTCGTTTTTGCCGCCACCGCGATCGAAATCGATATCGACGCAGAGGGTCCCGGTCGAGAAATCCGGCCGGCCGGGGCGCTTGTCCTTCTTGCCGATTTCCTCACCGGCGCTGACCTTGAACTCCTGCCGCGTCGCGCCGGCGCGGGTGACCTTGAACACGGCAACGGTGACTTCCTTCTTTGCCTTGTCGGCCTTGGTCAAATAGAAATACGTATCGCTCTTGATTTCCACCGGGCGGGATTCAGGCGACCAGTCGCTGAAGACGGTGAGCCGCTGCGCGTCGCGCGGGTTTCGCAATTCGCCCGAATTGCCGGCGAACATGTTGATGACTTCGTATCGAATGCGGTAAACGTACGTCCTGCCGGGAATGGGTGAAATGTCGTGCGCGAGGATCGGCATCAGCCGCCGCGGATCGCGCGGGGTCGATTTGGCGAACGGCCGAAGTTCGCGCGGTAGCTTCTCGGGCAATCGATCCAGGATCGTCTGCGCCGCCGTAATGTCCTTCTCCGGCACGCCAGGCAACCCCACGACGCCGCGCGCCAGGACCAGCGCCGCGAACGGGTCGACCTCTTTGAACGGCTTGCGGCCCTTGAGCGCCGCGTTCGCCCAATCCAGCCACCGCTTGCTGAACCGGCCCGGGTTTGGGGCGGTCGGCGCGTTGCCCAGCTCGCGATCGGGAGGCTCATCCAGGTACGGAACAGCCGGCAGTTCGACCTTGTCTCCCGCCGACTGGTATTGCCCGAAGGGCGTGATGACGATTGGATCGCGCATGTCGTCCACGAGACTTCGAAACGCCTCCAGCCCCTGCACTCGAATCCGTCCGTCAGGCATGACCGTCAATGTCGGCCGCTGCGGTTCCTGAAATGGCTGATAGGTCTCGATGTCTTCCCAGGACGAAGCCGGCGTGCTGACGTCGCGCCGCTGGAGGTGGACTTTCACAATCTGCAGCGTCGCACCGTCGGGATAGCGCTCGGCAAGGAACTTGCTCTGCTGCTCGACCAGGTCAACCTGCGCGGCGACGGAGACCCAATTGGTCGTGACGACTTTGCCGGTGGTTTGGTCTTCGGTTGCTCGCGGGTCAAACGAGTTCAGCTCGGGCTTGGAACGCAGAAATCGAAACGTCGAACGACCGGACATCAGCACCGGCAGGTCCGGCGCGACGAATTTCGCCAGATTGCGACGATCCTCCGGCGCCGTCCGCATGATCGAAACCAGCGGCGGGCCGAACGCGCCCGCGCGCGGCAATTCCTTCGGCAGGTCCGCCATGCCCAACAGCCCCTTGGCTTCCGGACCGAACCACTGCGCCAGCTGCGCCACGGGATCGTTCTTGGGGTCGGTCTCGGTCTCCTTGCGCGGAGGGCTGTAACGCGCGGATTGCACGGCCTGCCTCGACTGCTCGGCGGCATCGGCGGCTGCCTGAATCAACTCGGCCGGGCCGCGCTCGTTGACGCTGAAGCGCCCGCCGGCAAAGCCGAAATAGACCGCCCCGAGAAACCCGGCGGCGCAAACACCCAGCACAACCTTCTCCAGGTGCTTGTCGACAAAACTCACGTCTTTCTTCGCCATGACTACTCCCGGGCTACACGCTGGCGTCCGCCTTCAACGTTCGGCGCTGCCTCCGGATTACCCGCCTCCCCGGCTGAAATCAGATGGATCGCCGGCCGTGCCGGCCTTGAGCACCGCTTTGAGCGACTCGGGAATCCACTCCTCGAACACGGAACGGATGTAATACCCTTCCATCGCGATCGTCGCACGGACCACCGGCGCATCGCCATAGAGGTAATCATCCTGCAGCGGGCTTTGATCGACGGATGTATACGATACGCTAATCGGCGTGTAAAACCCGACGCGACAGATGCTGTCCAGCACGCTGTTCAACGCAGCCGTCTCCACGATCACTTCCAGCTGCAACGGGACCACGAACATCTTTTCATTGTTCGTCACGCCGGTGAACGACAACGGCAGGTCCCGGCTGGAACTGTTCGACCCGCCGCCCTTTCCCAGCCGATTCGCGATGCGCAGCACGACCAGGTGCTTGACCGGCATGAATGCCACCCATGCATCCTCTTCCCGCTTGGCGGCCGCCAGCTCGGCGGCGCGCGCCTCGTTGCATCGGGCCAATGCGGTCACGATGTCCTGCTGGATCCACAGCGACATTTGCGCGTGCCAGATGCTTTCGGCGTCCGGCGCTTCGTCGCTGCGGGCCAATGAGTGACGCCCCAGCGCATTGGGAGACAGGTACATGTAAATCCGCCGCGCCACGTCCTCGGCCGCCCGCGCCGCGGGGTAGTCCCGCAAGAACTCGCTCAACTCCCGCTCGCGCGCCTGCCCGATGTCGCCCTTGATGTCGGTAATCCCCGCGCCGCCCCACGGATTGGCCAGGCTGTCTGCCGGGGCCTTCACCTTCATTGCGGCAACGAGCCGTTCCTGATCCCCCACTTCCGCCGGGGTGGCCTTGTCACGCGCTCGGAGTCGCTCCGCGAGCTGGGCGTGCGCCTGGATGTAGGCATCCTTAAACTGAATGGCGACGGCGTTGCTCTCGGGCTTGGGGAGGGCCTTCTCAATCAGCGTGGTGCGCTTCCTTGGTTTGACCGAACCGTCGCGCTCCAGCGTTGCCTCATACGCGTTGTATTTCTGCATCGCCAGCGCGGCGTCCATCGACTTGGCGAACTCCGCGTTGCGTGCTTCGATGTCCTCGGCCTTGGCCTTGATCGTCTCCTTGTTCGCGGCGCTTCGCTTGTACTTCTCGGTCTCACTGACCAGCGACGAGACGCCGTTCAACTGCTCGATGACGGCGTCCCCGCCCGCGTAGGCAAAGTAGCCCATGCCCAGCGAGGCGAGCGCCACGACGCTCACCACCAGCATCTTCCATTGTTTCTTCACGAAGTCCATCGATCGATTACTCCGGCGAAGCGATTGCCTGCATTCGCCCCTTCATGCCAGTTGTACGTCACCCGCGCAGTTCTCACGGCGAGCAAGCTCGCCGGCTAAATGACCTTCATGCAGCGGTCCTGCAAACGGGATCGGACCTCATTTTTCAACCGAACGTGTACACTTCTTCGCGTTCCGGCATTCCAGCCGTTCCGGTGATTCGGCGTTGACTCATCCGCCATCCGGTTTGTCCTTCTTTTCGCCTTCGGCCGGCTTGGGCTTATACCGATCAGGAATCATCTTCTCCGGCGTGTCGCTCTTGCGGGCGCAGATCAGAATGGTGAACCGCTTATCACCGGAATCCATCTCGCCGGTAACCGGGTCCGCCTTGAGGAACTTGTTCCGCCAGCGCGCCGCTTCTTCGTTGATGTTCGTCCCACCTATGACCCGGCTCGGTTCGGACGGCGCGCCGGGAACGCGACCTCGCGATGAACCCGTCACGGTGCCTCGGCTGTCTTCGATTCGCGCGCCGCCGCCGCGCATGCTGCGACCGCCCGGGGCCGTCGGAGTGGCTTGCGGGTTGGTCACGCCCGCAATCGGCTGTGTCTTCTGCCGGTCGGTCACTTTTTCGAGTTTGATGTTGTCGAAATAGAACCCGCGGCCCGGCTGCTTGCCGACTTCGTTCAGCGACTTGATCAGGCTCTCTTCCAGCCACTTCGCCGGGCTGGGGTCGGTGGTGCCACCGACAATCCGCAAGTACCACCCGGGGTTGCGCAGTGACGAGCTGCTCTTGTTGTCGCTGCCGTATATCTGGGCCGGATCTTTCGGGTCATAGATCATGTCGATCCGCTCGATCCAGACATCCTGCCGCTGGGCGCGGGGAATCTGGCGAGCCGCTTCGGCCATGGCGCGCACATCCTGAATCGACTTGAGCGACGGAGATGCCTCGGCGAACGCTTCGTGCACCGTCTCCAGAATGCGCGGCACGAGAATATTGTTCTGCGGCAACTTGGCGACCGTATTCAGGAACCCCATGTCGCCCGTCAATTTTCGATCCAGCCCCGAAAACTCCGATTGCAGCTTCTGCGCCGCCCCGGCGACCTTCGCCGCCTTCTCCAGCGGCGGCTCGCTGCCGATGCTGTTCAGCTGCGACATCGCATCGTCGACGCTGGTTGCAAGTTTTGGCGACGGCGCCGGCAGGCCGCCCATCGCCGCGGTGATCTGGTTGGTCGCCATGACGTTGCTGACCCACAGCGAACCGGCCGCCAGCGCCAGCGACGCCGCCGAGGCATAAAACCACGGCTGCTTCTTTTTCCACAAAAGACTCTTTTTCACTTCCAGTGGAATCAGGTTCGATCCGACCGGCACCAGCCCCAGCCCCTGCAGCGCCAGGCCGTAGGCCACGCTGAAACTCATAACCTGCTCTTTGAACTGCGGCGTGCGGTCGTTTTCAACGATCGCCATCTTCTTGAGCGTCGACAGCCGGTCCACCTGGATCTGAAGATTCTGCTGGAGGAACTTCTGCAACCCCGGCAGCAGGAACGCGTTGCCCATGCCCACGACGCGCGTCACGTGCGCCTCGCGCCGCGTGCTGGTATACGAACCGATCGACCGCTGAATCTCCGAGACCAGATCGGCAAACGCCGGCCGCATCGCCTGAAACACCTGCCGCGCGTATTTGGACGTCGCCGCGGTGCGCTTCAGTTTCTCCGCCTTGCGGAAACTCGTTTTGAATGCCGTGACCAGCGCCTTCGTGAATTGATTGCCGCCGATACGCAGCTGCCGAGACCAGATCCGCTCGCCTTCCATCACGATCAGGTCCGTGCCCAACGCCCCCATGTCCAGCAGCACGGCCGCCTTGCCCGTTTCGGCCACGTCCTCGTACCGCGCCGCGTTGTACGACGCCATCGGACTGGTCTGCACGATGAACGGCTCGATCCCGTGATCGGTGAAGTAACCAATGTAATTGCGGATCAGCTCTTTGCGAATCGCGAAGATGCCCACTTCCACATCGGGCGAGTCCTTCTCCTGAAAGACCTGGTAATCCCACACGACTTCATCGAGGTCGAATGGAATCTGCTGGCTCGCCTCGTATTGCACCATGTCGGGAATCTTCTTCACGTCCACCGGCGGCAGTTTCGTGAAGCGCGTCAGCGTCTGCTGACCCGGCACCGAAATGACGACCTTGGCCCCCTTCAGGTCGTTTCGCGAGGCAAACGTCTCAATTGCCTGAATCACCATCGCCGTCGCGTCGGACTCGGCCTCCGACAGGATCGACGGATGCTCCACCACGTCGCTGGTGATCATCTCCACGCCGTCGCCGGCCGCCTGAAGCTTGATCGCCTTCAGCGAGCACTGGCCCACGTCGATGCCCCAGACCGGTTGTTTCGCTGCCATGAAAACTTGCTCCGTCCTGCGACTTTCAGCGATGTCCCGCCGGGCGCATTCCGCCCGGACGCTTCATGATAACGCCGATTCGCCCCGCGTCGGGTCTTGGACTATCCTGTCTTGCTGCTCGATTTCGTCGATACGTCAGGTAGGCTGTCGCCCGTCGCGTGGGGCCGCCGGACCGGGTCGCCCCGCCCTTGCGACGGGGTCGTCCGACGGTGTACTTGATCGTATCCGGGCCAATAAAACGAGTCAACCGGCGACGCGTCCGATACGGCGCTTCGCGCTTGGATTGGTTCCGCCGCCACGTGACTATCGCCGCCCAACCAGCCGAGACACGCCGCCCGCTCGCCCGAACCGCGGGCAGCGCCGCGGCCGCCTTCCTTGGATTGCTGGTTCCCTTCGCGATTCTGCGCGGCCTCACGCTTCCTCGCGCCCTGGTATTCAACACGAGCCTCCGCCCCGACATGCTCTGGCCCGCACTGCCGAGCTACCTGCTCTGCGACGCGCTCGCCGCGGCCGCTGTGACGGTTCTGCTTTGGCCGGTCTGGAGGTTCATCGCCCATCCAAACCGCCGCGTTCGATGGTTCGCAGCCATTTCAAACGGCGTGCTGCTCACGTTCATCGTCATGGTGACGGCGATTCAATATCGCGTCTGGCGTGAGGTCGGGTTCTTTCCCAATCTCGAAACGCTGCGCCGCTTCGCCGGGCCGGGCAGCCCATTCCTGCAATCGGCGCGATCCTTCACCGACGTTGCGACAATCGGCGAGCTTGCACTCGTGCTAATCCTTCCATCGTTGATCGCCTTGGCCGCGAGATGGATGCCTCGCACCGCCACGGTTATTTCTTTACTTGTATTTATCGCCGCCGCCGCGTCACTGCTCGTTGATGTTGACCCGCCGGCGCGCGCCTTGGCGGCGCATCCCAGCCTTCGACTGTTCCGATCGTCGTCGCCGCCGGCCGAGTTACGCGATCACGATGTCTCCGACGAGCCCCCTTCGCTCGCCTCCGTTGCCGGGCATGCCTCGCATCCGCCCTGTACGTTGCCACAAGTCCTTACCACGCCGCCCCATCGTTCCATCGTCCTCGTCGTCCTCGAATCCACGGCCGACCAGTACCTCTTCCCCGGCGGTCAGGCGCGATTCCCGAACCTCGCGCGCATCGCCCAGCACGCGATTCGACTGCCCCGCTATTACGCGCCTTCGGGAACCAGCAATCCCTCGATGTTCAACCTGCTCACCGGTCGTCACGCCGTCCCCGCCGAGGAATGGTGGGACACGCCGCGCGATCGCGCCGCCAACGCCCTGCCCCATCTGCTCGCCGCCGCCGGATACGAATCCGCATTTTTCATGAGCGGCTGTTTTCGCTATTTCTTCGACGAACCTCTCTATCGCGGCATGGGCTGGACCGTCTGCGTCGACGGAGACGAGCTCGCGCGCGAGCACGACATTCCCAACGCCCTGCGCGACCCCTCCGGCCATTGCGTGGACGACGCCGTCTCGCTGCTGGACGCATTGCACTTCATCGACGAACGTCTTGAAAAAAACACGCCGACGTTCACGGTGCTCTACACCGGCCTGCCGCACATGCCTTACGACTTTCTCACCGACTCGCCCCATGCGATCCATCGCGGCGAGGGCCTCACCGCCTTCCAGCGATACGAGAACCAGCTCGCCTACGTCGATGCCCTGATCGGCCGGCTTCACGAGCACCTGTTCGAACGCCGATTCTTCGAACGCGGCCTGCTCGTCATCACCGGTGACCACGGCGAAGCGTTCGGCCAGCACGCGAACAACTACGTCCACGGCGCGCACCTCTTCGACGAGAACACGCGTGTGCCGCTGCTGATCGCGCACCCCGCCATCACCGCGCAGACCTGCGAAACACCAGCCTCGCACATTGACTTCGCGCCCACCCTGCTCCAACTGGCCGGTGTCGCGGCGGCCGCGCGGATGGACGGCCGTTCGATCTTCGCCGCCGAGCGGCCCGCGATGATCTTCCTCTCGGCCGCGCACAATGAACTCAAGCTCGGCGCGGTCGATTGGCCCTACAAGGCGATTCACCTGCTGGCGGCAGAGCGAACGATGTTGTTCAACGTCGCCGACGACCCGGGCGAAACGCGCGATCTCGCGGGCGCGACGCCTGAACTCGCCGCGCGCTATCGCCGCTGGATTAAATCGTTTCGCTATCACTACCTGACGCCGGATCGGCTGAAAAACCTGCCGCCGGCGGAGCAGCACTATTGGAACGGTCGACAGGCGATGGCAACGGGCGCATCGCCGTCGCTCGCCGTGGGCTACTTCCGCGAGGCGCTGGCACTTCGACCGGATTACACGGAGGCTCGGCTGGCACTGGCGGAATGCTTCTTTCGCCTGGGCGAACATTGCCAGCGATCAAAACGCACCGACGAGGCGGCGATGCAGTTCAACGAAGCCCTGCGGCTGAATCCCGACCACAAGGAAGCGCGCGCGGCGCTGGGCACGCTGCGCGCGGATTGATTCTCCGATTGCTCGCGCAATCGGCTTCTGGCCTGATTCGCAGCGCGCACGCTCCCCGTCACGGCGACTCGAAGTCCGCCGCATCATTCAATTGCGAGGATTCAGCAACGTGAATCGGGCCTTAGAAGATCCGCGGCGCCGCCGCCAGTGCATACTGCTCGCACTCGGCGTCGGTCATCGTCGGAAGGCCGATCTCCCGTAATTCGAGATCGATCCAGGCGCGCATGGACATGTTCGTCTTCTGCTCGAAGTAACTGATCTTGGCGCGCTGAATGATCTCGTGACGGGACTTCTCTTCCTGAAACATACATCTTTCCTTGGGGATGATCGGGAGAACGGTCCCATGGCGCAAAGCAGCCGTCACGCTTGCCCGCGCGCTGGTCCCTGACCGTCCTGGTCGACTCTTAACACGATCCCTCGCTGGTCGAAACCGCCTTGAAACAGCTTGTGTGATGTATCAAAGCCCCACGAGAACCGGGGAATCCAATTCCCCTGCTCCCGATACTATCCCATACATCGGCACGGAACGCAATCCCTCACCGCAAATTTTGCCGGGAGGCTCTTCGCATGGCATCTTCAGGACATTCTGTCGGAGCGGCCATGCAGTGGTACGTTCCGGAGCGGCCCGCCCGACGACGTTTCACAGGTCCGAGCCGCCGCAGCCATGCGGCGGAATCGAATCGAGCCGCGATCAATGAAGACCCGATGCGCGAACTGTGAAATGAGCAAGGATAAAGCTCCGCACCGCGGACCCTTCTATCCTCGAGGATACATGCCTACGCCCGCCAGCAGCCCTTGTCATGCGCCGCCGCGATCTTGCCCATGCCCATCAGATAGCACTTCGTCGTCTCCGGCCCCATGAACTTGAAGGTTGTGCGAAACAGCGGGTACAGCGCCGCGATGGCCCGCGGGGTTGACGCATCCAGCCCCTTGAGCCATTTCACATACGACCCGTGCTGCTCCGCCAGCTCCAGAAACACCCGCGCGTTCGACACGGTCGCCTCGATCTTCGCGCGATTGCGGATGATCGCCGCGTCGTTGCACAGCCGCTCGATGCGGCGCTTGTCAAACCGCGCCACGCGCTGCACATCGAACCCGTCGAACCGATCGCGCAATGCATCGCGCTTCACCAGCACGATCTTCCAGCTCAAGCCGCATTGGAACACCTCCAGCGCCATCCGCTCCAGATGCCCCGAGTCCGTGCGGATCGGCGCGCCCCATTCGCGGTCGTGATACGCCGCCAGCATCGAATCGGTCGCCGCCCACTTGCATCGCCGGCGGCCGTCGTCCACGTTGACCGCGCCCGTCGGTCGCGGGCGAGCCGCCCGTTTCACCTTCGCCATCGTCGTGCCCTTCCTGTCGCCTGGGATTACAATTCCATTGCTGCGTAACTTAGCCGCCCCGCCACGGCGAGGGCAATCCCGCTTGAACCGTCGCCCGGCGACGTGAGCACAACCAACCTGACATGGACCGACTTTACGCCGACAACGCCGCGACAAGTTTCCCCAAGCCGCCCGAGGTCGCGCGCGCGATACAGGCCTATGCCGGACAGCTCGGCGCGTCGGCCGGCCGCGGAGCTTATCGCGAAGCGCTCGAAACGGGCGAAATCCTCGCCGAGACACGCCGACGGCTGGCGCGGTTGATCCACGCCACCGCACCCGAACAGGTGATCTTCACATTCAACTGCTCCGGCGCGCTGAACCTCGCCATCAAAGGCCTGCTGAACGCCGGCGACCACGTCGTCGCCACGCGCATGGAGCACAATTCCGTGCTGCGACCGCTGCACGCCCTCGCCGATGCGGGAACCGTCAACGTGGACTATGTGCGGGCGGACGCGACAACGGGGCTGGTCGATCCGGCCGACGTGCTGGCAGCCGTCACGCCGCGAACCCGGTTGGTTTGCGTGGTGCATGCCAGCAATGTGACCGGGGCAATGAACGACGTCGCGGCAATCGGGCCGGCCTTGAGAAAGAAGAATGTGCCCTTCCTGGTCGATGCCGCGCAGACCGCCGGGCACGTGCCGATCGACGTGCAACGCGACGGCATCGATCTGCTCGCGTTGCCGGGGCACAAGGGACTGCTCGGCCCGCTCGGCACGGGCGCGCTCTACATTCGCCCCGGCTTGGAATCACACATTCGCCCGATCATAGAAGGCGGCACCGGCTCGGTCAGCGAGCTGCCGCGTCAGCCCGAGCACCTGCCCGACAAATACGAAGCCGGCAGCCACAACGCAATCGGCATCGCGGGTCTCGGTGCGGCGTTGGCGTGGATCGAGCAGCGCACCGTCGCGGCGCTGCACCAGCACGGCGCGGAGCTGTCTGCGCGGTTCCTCGAGCAGGTACGCGATACAAGAGGATTGTCGATTTTCGGGCCGCGCGACCCCGCCCGGCGCGTCCCGGTTTTCAGCCTTCGCGTCGACGGCATGGACCCCGCCGAAGTCGCCGCGGTGCTGGAGACCGAGTTCGGCATCCTCGCGCGGAGCGGGCTGCACTGCGCCCCGTTCGCCCATGAGACAATCGGCACCCACCGTTACGGCGGAACGACGCGATTGAGCCTCGGACCGTTCAACACCCCTGCCGACGTGGATCGAATCACTGCAGCCTTGCGCGAAATCGCCGTGGCGGCGGCCCCCGTTTAGCGCAATTCTCAACGAGTCGAGCCTGTTTGCCGCATCCCGGAGGCGTCGCCGGGCCGGCCATTTCCGACTACAATTCCCCGCTGTGACGACGCCCGTAAGAACGACACCCGCCCTACGCCGGCTTAGCCTTTACGCCCTGATCATGCTGGCGCTGCTGCTGACCAGCGCCGCGGTGTTCGTGGTCATGACCGAGGACCCGATCCTCGCGGTGGACGATGTCTTCCCCGAGCCGGTGATTCTCGACCCCGAGCGGCATCCGAATTTTATTTTCCCCGAGGCCGCCCGAACGTCGGACCTGACCGTCAATCGGTTCGTCGATCGCTTCGCACGGGTCTGCACGACCGGGAAGTATTCCGAGTTCCGGTTGATGCTTAGCCGCAAACATCCGCCGATTCTGCCGCCGCGATTTGAGTCCAACTTCAACGCGGTCAAGCAGGTCCGCGTATTGTCCGTGGACCGACTGCCCCCGCTGCCCGGTGCGAACGTGCCGCTGGCGGTTCTGAACGTGGAATATGAATTGGAAGAGTTTGCCGCAAAGAACGGCGTTACGACCAAGCAGGTGCGCGTTGCCATCGTCCGCGAAGACGGTGAGCTGCGGATCGGCCCCATCCCCGGCGACGCGCTGGCCAAGCTTCAGGCCTATCAGGCGCACCTGGCTGGTCAGTCGGGTGCCGCGCGCCCCGATCCTGACACACCGGCCAGCAATACTACAACTGTAAACATTCTAACGAGCCAGCCGGCACAGGCCCCGTCCACACCAGCCGATCGCGGTGGAGCGGTAACAAACCGTCCGCTTCGCATCGGGTCCTGAAACTCGCCCGATCTCCTGGCAATATTGAAAAGCGGCTACAATCCGGACCTTACTCCGCTCGGATTCGCAAATCACAACCCCTTGTCAAATCGAATCTTGGGGCTGCCTTCGCCCCGTCTCGCCCGCTCCCAATACTGATAGTTCTTATTTTTAAGGTCGGGAGTCCCTCAATACGAAGGTGGGGCTGACAGCGTTGAAACCGAGGACGGCAATGGGCACACGCCGCGGATCAATGCTGGAAACAATGTCCGCGCCAAGAATGTCGCGCGGAGAAGGGGAAAAGAAGTATGGGACTCACCGTAACGAACTCAAACACCTTGTCGTTGTTGAACATCCTCAACAAGACGTCGTCGGCGCAATCCGACACCCTGGCCAAGCTCTCCACGGGCTACCGGGTCAACAAGGGCTCCGATGATCCCGCCGGGCTCATCGCCATTCAGAGCCTCAACTCCGAACTCGTTTCGGTCGACGCCGCGCTGTCCAACAGCGCTCGCGCCAAGTCGATGCTCGACGTGGCCGACGGCTCGCTGAAGGAAATCTCCAGTCTGTTGACGCAGGTTCAGACCCTGGCCGCCGCCAGCGTCAGCTCGGGCGGTCTGTCAGGCGCTGAATTGGCCGCCAACCAGGCCCAGATCGACAACGCGATCACGGCCATCGACCGAATCGTTCGCACATCGTCGTTTAACGGCAAGAACCTGCTCGACGGTGCGCAGTCGATCCGCGCGACCGCCAGCGACCCGACCAAGGTCTCGGACGTGCGCGTTTATTCTCGCCCGTCGCAGGACTCGACCCAGAGCTTCGCCGTCAACGTCACGACCGCGGGCACCGTCGCCTCGGCCACACTGACAACGGTCAGCGCCGCTTCACTCGGCGACGCGCAGTTCACCGTGACCGGCTCGCTCGGCACCGCCACCATCACCGTCGCCGATGCCGACACGTTCGCGGAAATCCGCGACAAGATCATCGCGGCGGCTTCGGAGACCGGCGTCTCGGCGTCGATCTCGGGCAGCGAGCTGCACCTCCAGAGCCGCGACTACGGTTCGAGCAAGTTCGTCAGCGCGTCGCTCATCAGCGGCGACACGGACTTCGCGAACGTCTCACGCACCAACGGCACCAATGCCGTTGTGACGGTCAACGGCCAGCAGGCCTTCGTCGACGGCCTGAAGGTTTCCTACAACAGCAACGGCACCAGCGGTGACTTCACGCTTACCACGACGGGCAACGTGGCCGGCAGCGCGGGCAATGTGAACATCGATGGCGGTGGCGCGACGTTCCAGCTCGGAACGAGCAGCAACACGCGGTCGACGGTCGGCCTGAACTCGCTCTACTCGCACGATCTGGGTGACAGCATCAGCGGTTACCTGAACACGATCAAGAGCGGTGGTGCCAACGACCTGTCCACCGACGCCAACAAGGCACTGGAAATCGCTAAGAAGGCGATCAGCCAGGTCGCCACGGCGCAGGGCCGCATCGGCGGTTTCACCAAGTTCCAAGTGGAATCGTCCGTCAACAGCCTTAACGCCACGAAGGAAGGGCTCACGGCCGCCCGAAGCACTGTCCGCGACATCGATTTCGCGGTCGAGACGGCCGAGTTGAGCCGACAGAACGTGCTGCTGCAGTCGGCGCTCTCGCTGTTGGGCGTCGCCAATCAGCAGTCGGGTCAAATCCTGTCGCTGCTTCGGTAAGCTGAGGCAGCTCCAGGTCTGGTGGGTCCCAACCGGCGGGGTGGAGGCAATCCTCCATCCCGCCGTTCTTTTTACTTGAGCGCTTATTTGGACTCGCGCCGTGCGTACCGAATGGCCTGGCGAACCCAATCCAAACAGACATCCGGCGAGGTCGCGTAGTCCTGAAAGATGATCGCTTCGCAGCCCGTTTGCGCCGCCTCGTGCGTCAGGCTCACCAGGTGCGGACCGTCGCGAACCTCCGGCGGGCGACACGGCAATAGAAGATCGACCTTCATGTCCGCCGGCAAGGGTGGCGATTCGCTGCGTGCAGCGGCTATTTCCGATCCCAACCTGCGAACATCTTCCGGATCATCAGGGCATACACCATTCACCGCTCGAAACGACAAGCGATCGCAAGCATCTCCCCATTTTCGAAGTTCAGGCTTCGCCGTATCCACCGCGTCACCTGAATCGTGCGGTCGCACCGATAGGGACTTCTTGCATCGCTCGCGCAATTGGCGAACCAATAATCCCCTCGCCGCTTCCTGCCAACTTGCATAACCAGCCAGAACGGCGTCCTCCGCCACGAATTCATTCCATTCGCGGGCAGGAGTCTTGCCCGCAAGAAGCGCCGTCACCAAGGCAACAATCGTTGTCTGAACCTGACCCGCGTCGACGCCCGCGGCCTGCGCCTGTTGCCGACAAGCAGGGCAGAAACACCACGCGAGACATTCGTTGAACGGCCCCCCGTGAAGCGTCGAAACTGGAAACCAAGTAACATAAAACGCCGCCTGCGCAATCGGGCGACGCGGGGCCTCCAATTCCACCACCTCAATCGGATAATGGGTCGACAAGTCTTCGACCAGTGCCGCAAGCAACTCGTGTGTGTCGGGGTGCGCGAAGCAATGC
The DNA here is from genome assembly GCA_007753915.1 of Phycisphaerae bacterium RAS2. Classification (NCBI taxonomy): domain Bacteria; kingdom Pseudomonadati; phylum Planctomycetota; class Phycisphaerae; species Phycisphaerae bacterium RAS2. The sequence goes on along the minus strand of CP036352.1, from coordinate 1,066,151 downwards.
GCCCACGGACTGACGTCGCCCAGCGCGTTGATGATGGTCGCGTAGGTCGATCGCTCCGGCATATCGATCGAACGCGGCAGCGCGACGCGCACCTTCAACCGATGACGCTCCGCCAGCTTGCACACGGCCTCCAGCGGATTGCGCGATTTCATCCACGAAGCGATCCGCGGCCGCACGCGCACGCTCGAATACTTCGATGGATCGAGTTGGAATTGAAGGCCCGCGTCGCAAGAGTCGATGCGCGGCCCCTGCGGCCCGCGCGGGTAGAGCGCCGCGGATCCGCTCCCGCTGACGCACAGTTGCACGCCATCGACGCCGATCTCGCCGGCCATCCGCGCCAGCGCCTCGTCCGCACCTTCGCGCTCGAGGTGCCAAGGCTGACACTCAAAATAGAACTGCTTCATCGCGCTTCGACCCCCAACGGGTGAGCATCGCGAATCGCGCCGAGACGGGCTCGCCGACTTAATCGGTTTCGCGGTCCCTCGTGTCAATCTCGATCGGCGCGTGCATGTGGTTTGCGGCGCTGGGCCTGCTCAAGACTCGGTAGAAGCAAAACGTAATCAGTCCAAGTACAAAGCTGATCGAACCAACCATGAAGATCCAGCCCTGGGATGTCATCGGTGTGCCTCCTGACCAGCCGCCTGCACCGGCAAGCCGCCGCGATCGGCGGTCTCCGCCCTCCACCGTTTGCCGCCGATCCCGATCATGATCATCAGAAACACCGTCACGACGGCAATGAGGATGAAGCTAAGCATGTAGACGTTGTCTTCCCGCACCATCCGCACGAAACGCATCAGGTCGGACTTGCAGAACATGCCGATCATGATGAACAGGTAGAGCGGGGTCACATACTTGATTACAAACGGGAAGAAACGCGGCAGCTTCAACTCGGCGCCTTCGTGCGCAAAGCTCATCGCACGCTTCACGCCGAAGACCCAGCCGAACAAGACCGTCTGAACAGCCGCCAGCATGACGATCGTGATGGTTCCAACCGTTTCATCGAGGAAGTTCAGGGCCTTCAGGTCTTTGCTGAAGAAAATCACGAACAACGACCCCATGCCGGTGATCAGCCCCAGCAGCGCCACCGACCCGCGACGGCCGATCCCCAGCGCTTCTTCCAGAAATGCAATCGCCGGTTGCAACATGGAGAGCGAACTGGTAATCGCCGCGAGGAAGAGCATGAAGAACCACAAGAACCCGATGAATCGCCCGCCGGCCATGTACTCAAACACGATTGGGAGCGTGTGAAACCCAAGGCTGAACGTGCCCGTTGCCTGCGCGCCCGCGATTCCGAGGAAGACAAACGCCGCCGGAATCGTGATCAAACCGCCGAGGCACACCTCGAAAAACTCATTGGTCGCGCTGGCCGTCAACCCGGACAAGACAATGTCATCCTTGCGTTTCAAGTAGCTGGCGTAGTTCACAATCACACCGAAGCCGACCGACAGGCTGAAGAAAATCTGTCCCGCGGCATTCATCCAGACGCGCGGTTCGGCCAACGCGGAGAGCCAGTTTCCGCCGCCGTCCACCGGTTTGGGATTCCACATGAAACCCAGGCCATTCACCACATTCAGGTCAGGCTGGTCGGGATTGGGCGTGCCCAGCGTCAGCACGCGCGCCAGCACGATGAACGCGCAGATCGCCATGAGCGGCATGGCAAACGTGCAAAACTTCTCAATGCCTTTCGACACGCCGCGAAAGATGATGAGAAAGTTCACGGCGAACACGGTCAGCCACACCATCACGCTGATGTGCAGCTTGCCATCCAGCATCAGGCCGTCCTGGTTCGCCCCGACAAAGCTGTTGAAGTATTCGACGCTTCGGGCGGCATGTTGACTTTTGTCATCCCCTAGGTCGATCCAGTTGAACAGGTAGCTGATGGCATAGCCGAGACACCACGACTCGATCAGCACGTAGTACATGTAGATGATGACCGGGATCAGCAGCCCCAGCACGCCGAGGTAACGCCAGATCGGCCGTTTGCCCAGCACGCCGAAGATCGCCGGCGCGGAATTGAACCCGAACTGCCCACCATACTTGCCCATGGTCCATTCGGCCCAGCAGATCGGGATGCCGAGGAAGATCAGCGCGCAGAAGTAGGGAATCATGAACGCGCCGCCGCCGTTGGCCGCGGCATTCCCGGGGAAACGGAGGAAGTTTCCCAGTCCAACCGCCGACCCCGCGACCGCGAGGATGATCCCCAGGCGGCTGCCCCATTGTTCCTTTGGCTTGCTCATGCGTCGTGCTCTCCGCAACGCTGGATGGGCTTGAAGCGAACCGAAGGAGGCTCGCATGGAGGACGGAAGCTTACGGGCGTTTACGCAGTGCATGCAAGCGTTGGAATTTCGCCCAAGAAGGACCCCATCGGCCCGCTCATTAATGTTTGGTGAAACCGGCGTCGCTCACATTCGCTGCGAATTCCCGCGTCATTCAACGGTCTGTGGTCGCCCGACGGGGGTGTGCGCCGCCCGCAACCCGACTTCTGCTCGCTCAAGGCAGTTGGCGTCCGCCGCCAAGCCTGATATCGTGACCGATGGCTCGTGATCGCCTGAAGCGACGGGCAAGGGGTTGGTTCGTGGTGAGGATTCAATGCTGGCGCTGATTCTCGGCATCATCGTCGTGGCCCTGATCTTTGACTTTCTCAACGGGTTTCACGACGCCGCCAATTCCATTGCCACAGTCGTATCGACGCGCGTGCTGACGCCGACTCAAGCCGTGCTTTGGGCCGCGTTCTTCAACTTCGTCGCGGCATTCGTGTTCGGGACCGGCGTCGCCAAGACCATCGGCGCGGGACTGGTTAAGACCGAGTACGTGGACGTCTACGTCGTCTTCGGGGGGCTATCCGGGGCAATCGCCTGGAACATCCTCACCTGGTTCTACGGCATACCCTCCAGTTCTTCGCACGCGCTGGTCGGAGGCATCGCCGGAGCGGCGATCACCAAAGCAGGCTGGCAGGTCATTCTGTTCAGCGGCTGGACGCCGCTGCTCCTGTTCATCATTCTCTCGCCGCTCATCGGGATGATCCTCGGCGCCCTGTTCATGTTGATCGTTACGAATGTATTTTTTAAGGTGCGACGACGAACCGCCGAGCGGACCTTTCGACGGTTGCAGCTGCTGTCCGCCGCGATCTACAGCCTCGGACACGGCGGCAACGATGCCCAGAAAACCATGGGCATCATCGTCATGCTGCTGGTGGCCGGCGGCTACAAGGACTGGACCGAAGGCAAGTACCACCTGTTCGGTCGGCATCACGAAATCGCCCTCTGGATCATTCTGGTATGCCACTTTGCCATTGCATTGGGAACCGTCTTCGGCGGATGGCGCATCGTCAAAACGATGGGCCAGAAGATCACGCAGTTGCAACCGATCGGCGGCTTCTGCGCCGAGACAGCCGCCGCGACGACCATCATCGGTGCGACCCTTGGCCACGTCCCGATTTCCACCACCCACGCGATCACCGGAGCAATTCTGGGGGTCGGTACGATCCGAGGCGTTCGCGCCGTTCGATGGGATTGGGGGGAGAAAATCGTCTGGGCTTGGATCTTGACCATTCCCTGCTCGGGATTGATCGCCGCCGCCGCGTTTCTGATCGCCGATCGACTGGTCAGGCCCTTTTTCGTGCAATGACTGGCTACGTCGGCTCTGAAGATCAATTGATTCATGCTGCGTGCCACTGTTTCAAGCAGCGGCACACATCATCATCCGCTCAATCGGAAACCGCTCTAATATTTCCCCTCGGCCTTGGCTTCGCTCTTGGATTCGCCGCGCGCCGATGTTTCGCCGCGCGCTTCCTTGAGAATCGCAATACCCGCGCTCGCACCGATCCGCGTCGCCCCGGCCTGCACCATCGCGCGCATGTCGTCATAACTGCGGATTCCCCCGGCCGCCTTCACGCCCATGCGCGTTCCGCGCACTGACTCGGCCATCAGCGCCACATCGGCCGCCGTCGCCCCGCCGCTGGAAAAACCGGTACTCGTCTTCACGAAGTCCGCCCGCGCCCGGCGCGCCGCGACGCAGGCTCGCACCTTCTCCTCGTCCGTCAGCAGCGCGCACTCAATGATCACTTTGCAGATCGCCCGGCCATCGACGCATGCATCGACGACCGCCTTGATATCACGAAAGACAAGCTCGTCGTCGCCGCTCTTGAGCGCGCCGATGTTGATCACCATGTCAATCTCGCGCGCCCCGTCGCGAACCGCCCGCCGCGTCTCGAATGCCTTCACATCCGGCGTGTGGGTCCCCAGCGGGAAGCCGACCACGGTGCACACCTTGACGTCCGTCCCGCGCAGCAACGACGCGCACAAGCCCACCCACGTCGGGTTGATGCACACCGATGCGAAGTGATGCGCCGCCGCCTCGCGGCAGAGCTGCTCCACCTGGCTTCGTGTCGCTTCGGGCTTGAGCAACGTGTGATCGATGAACTTCGCCACGTCCTGTGCGATCGGTCCGCCGCCTAACCCGAACGCGATCCGCCCCGCTCCCATGTCGATCAGGTTCCGCACCGCCGAAGGGTTTTTCTCCGCGCAGTGACCGTGACAATCCGCGCCGCAGCACGCGCACGGCGCGCCGGCCGGCCAATGCCCACGACCGGCCATCTCCGCGATTCGCCGGGCGATGCGGTCCAGGTCATCATCCGAAAGGTTCATGCCGCCGGTTTCACCGCTCACGTTGCCGCTCCCGCCCCCATCCGACCCCTTGGCCTCTCCTGCACTCTTTCCCGCCGTGTGCCCGCCGCAGGTACAAGTCGCGCCGCCGCCGCATCCACACCCACACGAATTGACCGCCTCACGGCCCGCTGCACCACGCTCCAAATCGCCGATCATCGCCACGCGCTTTTTGTGACGATCCTCGGTGCAGTCTGTGCCGAGAAACACCTCCACAATCTGCTCGGCCAGGCCCGTTCCGATCAGCCTTGCGCCCAGCGTCAAGACATTTGCATCGTTGTGTTCACGGCTGTTTCGCGCACTCGAGACATCGTAGCACAGCGCCGCCCGGACGCCGGGAATCTTGTTCGCCGCCATTGACGAGCCGATCCCCGCGCCGTCGATCATGATTCCGCGCTCACACCCGCCGCCCGCGACCTGCCTCGCCACCTCCGCCGCGATCACCGGATAATCCGCCGTCGCCCCGTCAAATGTGCCGCAGTCATGCACCGCGACCCCGCGACCCGCCAGCCATTTAGCCAGATGGGTCTTTAGCTCATAACCGCCGTGATCCGATCCGAGGGCAATCCGCATGCGTGTTCCACCGGGCCGCGACGTGCGATCGGCGGGTGATGCCGCCCGAAATTCAAACCGATTTCCCCGGCGCATCCCGCGCGACCCATCTTATACTTGATAGTCGGGCGGCCCAAGTCACGTCCCTCGCCGGCCCGCGACGCGACACAAGCAGGATTCGTCATGCCGGAATCAACGACATCCGAGCCGCGCCTCTGCGTCTGCCACATCTTCGATGACGAGTGGGCGTATGCCTGCCCCCACAGCCTGCGCTACCTGCAATTGGGGCTGGTCGATGCCGCGGTCGAAACGCTCCTCGTCTTGCCCGCGGGCCGCAAACTCCCTATCCCGCCCGCCGGCTCCGGAACACTCCTGACCCACGAGCAGGGCAACTGGCTCACCCGCCGCGCGCAGACACGTCGAACCGTCGCCCGCATCCGCGAGCGGCTCGCCGCCTCAAAGTCCCCCGGGCCGGTCATCGCGCACGGTTTCGGCCCGCGGTCGCTGCTGATCGCGGCCGAGGTCATCGCCGGACGAGACGGCGCGGTGGTCCTGACGCTCGACGGCGCCGAATCTCACGCCCTGCCGCACCTGGGAGTCAAACTCGAACACCCACCCACCATTCTCGCACCGACGCCGCCGATCGCTCGGAGGTTGTCCACGGTTCACGTCGCGCCGCGCATCGAGATCGCGCCGCTTGGCGTTCCAGCGGCGGATCGGGTTGCCGCGTTCGATGACGAGTCGGCCGAGGTCGCCCTGGTCTTCGCAGGTCGGCTGACCCCCGGGGCGCGCGTTGAATTGCTGCTGCGCGCACTGAAGCGTTTGCTAGCCACCCAGCCGCGGGCGATGCTCTTTCTTGCGGGCAAGGGTCCGGCCGAGCCGGCTCTGCGGCAGCTCGCGGGCGCATTGGGAATTGCCTCAAATGTCATTTTTGTCGGGCGCGTCGATCCGATTCGATCCGTCCTGCAATCCGCCGATGTGTTCTGCGTCCCGCACTGGGACGGTCGCTGGTGCGAAGAAGTCATCGAGGCCATGGCGGCGGGCCTGGCGATTGTCGCCCCCGAGAACGGCCCGATCGAATCGCTCCGCCACGGCCAATCAGCGCTGCTGTTTCCCGAGAGCGATGAGTTTCGACTGGCAGAGTACCTCGAGCGAATGACGCAGGATCGCGCCACCGCTCGCCGGCTCGGGACCGAGGCGCAGAACGTCTGCCGGGCCGAGCATCAGGTCAGCCAAATGGTTCAACAGCACCTCGCTGTGTATCGATCACTGGCCGCGCGTGGAAAGACACTCAAACTGGACGCGAACCGATAACTCATCCGCGCGAACCAGACCCCGCCAATCAGCAGAGCTGACTCGGACGCTTGTTGCTTCGAGCCGGCGGTGACGCGGATTATCGCACCGTTGCGATATCAAATCATTGATTCGCCCTGCGCCGGCGGCATACAATCGACACGGGCGTCTTGAAGTCGCGTCGTTTCGGCATTTCGATTTCTTGACGTTTCCGCGTTTCCAAAGGGGGGAGACACATGCTGGGGATTCATCGCACTCATCGCTACGCTTGTTTGGCGGTTCTCGCGCTCGGCGTGACCGCCGCCGTCGGCTGCCACAAGCCCGAGAAGTGGTCGTACACCGGCCCGCGCGTCTATCTCATCGAGGGCACGGCCGACGAGGAGTCCGACGGGCTTGAATACGTCCGCAATCAACTCGTCGCACAGGAAATCAACGCGAAAATGTACACGCCCGACGACTGGCTCCGCATCGTCGTCGACATCGATGCCAAGCCCGACGAAGAAGTCATTCTCGTCGGCCACGGCCACGGCGCGTTTCTCGCTACGCAGGTGGTTCGCCACTACGCGCAGCAGCACAAGATGAAACACATCGAGGCGGTTTACACGCTCGACGCCTTCAACAAGGATTGGCCGCACAACGCCCAGGAGCGCGGCGATGCGGACGATCATTGCAAGCCCATGCAAACGCCCATCGGCCACAACGCGCTGCGCGTCCGCAACTACAACCAGACCAATCCCGACTCGAAGCGCTGGGGCAGCGACATGGTGTCGACGCGCGGCTCAAACATCGCCGAAGAGCATCCCTACTACTGGTACGACGATTACTGGGATCGCCGCGAAGTCACAGGACAGACCCTGCGCGAGGAAGTCACCAGCCAGGGCGTGACCCACGAAACGATTGACAACGCGCCCAGATTGGTCCAACGTATCGTCCGGCAGTGCCGCAGGTCGGCCCTCTCACCGTTCCACTACACGCCGCCCGAGCATCACCCGGATGTCAAGCAGAAGAAAGCACCGCAAAGCCGAACGAAGCGAAAAGCGGGCTGATTCCGGAGAATCTTCGAATGTCCGAGCCGGGCACGATGCGGTCCGAGCCGGGCCAGTCATGACCCGGAATGATCGAAACGCGGCGAACGTTCCCGTTCCCGCGTGGCTCGGCTGGAAACGAAACATCTTCTACGCGGCGCTGGCGGCAATCGTCAGCGCCGTTTTTATTTATCAATTGACACGGCCCGAAAGCCTGCTCGGCGGCATGCTCGGGTGGGAACTCGAGCGCATCGACGACGCCTCGCGCGAGGGCGCTGCCGCCCCTCCCGGCTCGATCACGTGGGCCGGACTCTTCGCGCAGCTCGAACGCAAGATGCCCTCGCTGCCCGACGCCCGGCCGCGCGCCGGCACCGCGCAGCTCATCTACGCCGTCGATGCCGTGCAGCGCGGAAAGCTTTCAGCCACCGACGCCGTCGCGCGACTCGCGCCCGCCGAGGACGCCGCGACGTTCAATCTTGTCGCGCGGCTGGCCTACGCCTGGCTCCGCGATCGCGCCGAAGCGAACGCAGATCCATCACCGTCGCCCACAGCATCGCCATCGGGCAACTCGCCGCCGCCACCGTCCACGTCGTCGGCATCGCCACCATCATCAACGCCACTCGCCCGTTACGATTCAATTTCGCGCATCCTCGACGTGCAACCGCCAGCGACGACGGCGACGCTTTACAACGATACGCTGCACGATGCCTGGCGCGATGTGTTGAAAACCGCGATCCGCCGGCAGGATGTCATCGCCTCGTGCGTGCGAAACTACCGCCACTTTGACATCCGCGAGCACTACGCCGCCCTGCCGACGATTCACGCCACGTTCACCGCGCTGGCCCGCGAGCTGCATACCGCCGGCCACCTCGCACAAGCCGAAACCATCCGCCAATGGCTCGACCGCGCGTACATGGGCCTGATCGACAACGAACGCGACTACGCCACCCGCCTCCTCGCTGCCGAACTGCTCACCGATGTCCGCGCGGCCGACTTCTACACCGCCGCGCCCCACCACCACAGGCCGAGCAAACTCCGCGACGAATTTCACGCCCGCGCAACCGTGATCGACCTCGTGGATCTCTACAAGGCGCCCATAGGGTCGAACGCGGCTACAAGCAATCGCCTATACTGGTTTGTAACCTGCATCGAACTTGCCGCCGTCGCCGCAGGGTTCCTCGCTGTGATTCTTTGTCGATGTCTCATGGCAATGTTCAGGATTCGCCCTTTTCCATCATCCGCGGGACTATCACGCACCGAGGTTCATGGAGGACCGGACGCCATTCAGTGGTGGATATTGATTCTTGTGCCATTCATAATCTACTACTGCATTCCCCAATCGCCATTTCTACTAAAACAAATTGGATCGAGCGAGGGTTTCGTCGTTCGGTTGGGATTCGAAGTCGCCTTCTCCGCGGTTTTCGTGGTTGCCGCCGCTTCATGGCTGTCGGGTGCGCGCTCTGGATTATCGATCGCTACCTACACTGCTATCATATCCAGCATTCTATTCGTGCTGAGCCTCGAACCGGATAGACGATTATGGCCGGTGTTGCGCACACTGGACTTCGGGTTTGGAGTCGCTCCAGTCGTCGGCTCGCTCTTACTACTGGTCGTAATTACATGCACCGTGCTTACGACGGCGACACGTCGTGTTACGTTCGCAGTTGCCGCGAGGGCCTGGCTCGTCGGAGCGTGTTTGACATTTGCGGCGTACCGCCAACAACATGCATTTGACAGAGAATTCCAGGAAACGCTCGCCAACAGTATTGCTGTCAAGAATCTAAGGGGACTTGGGGCAGCAAATCCGATGAACGGAGATGTTCAGCCCCAACAATTTCCATGAACGCCCACCTCCTCAGCATCGGCACCGAGCTCACGATGGGCCAAACCGTCGACACCAACGCCGCGTGGCTCGCGCAGCAGCTCGCCGCCGTCGGCATCGAGTGCGATCGCCACGTCACCGTGCCCGACGACCTCGCCCCGATCGTCCGCGCCATCCGCGAAGCCGCCGACGAGGCCGAATTGCTGATCATCACCGGCGGCCTCGGCCCCACCGTCGACGATCTCACGCGCCAGGCCCTCGCCGACGCAGCCGAAGTGCCGCTCGAATTCCGTCCCGATTGCTTCGCCGCCGTCGAGGCCTTCTTCGCCAGCCGGAACCGCCCCATGCACCCGCAGAATCGCGTGCAGGCCATGATCCCCGCCGGCTTCAGCCCCATCGACAACACCTGCGGCACCGCACCCGGCATGACCGGCCGCCTGAAAAAGTCAATCGTCTTCGTCATGCCCGGCGTCCCGCGCGAGATGAAGACCATGTTCGCTCGCGACGTCCTCCCCGCGATCCGCGCCGCAATTCACCGCATCGCCGCCGTTCCGAGCCGCCCCATTGATCCGAGCCGCGACCGTAAGGGACCGGGTTCCACACCCTCTCCCTCCCAGGTCGCGCCAAGTGACTCGCCGTGGCGAGGAGAGGGCCGGGGTGAGGGTCCAACGCCTGCGCGACATGCCGCCGTCATCCTCCAGCGAACCCTCCGCACCTTCGGCATGCCCGAAGCCGAAGTCGGCGAGAAAATCGCCGATCTCATGGCCCGCGGCCGCAACCCCACCGTCGGCACCAGCGCCGCCGACATGATCATCTCCATCCGCATCAATGCCCGCGCCGACTCCGAAGCCGACGCCCGCGCCCTGCTCGACGCCGACGCCGACGACATCCGCCGCCGACTCGGCATTGCCGTCTTCGGCGAAGGCGACGATACCCTCTCCGACGCCGTCGCCCGCCTGCTCATCGCGCAGAGAAAAACCATCGCCACGGCCGAGTCCTGCACCGGCGGCCTCATCGCCAAGCGCCTCACCGACGTGCCCGGCAGCAGCGCCTACTTCATTCAATCGTTCGTGACCTACTCGAATGACGCCAAGCAGCGGCTGCTCGAAATCCCCGCCGACCTCCTCGCCGCGCACGGGGCCGTCAGCGCCGAAGTCGCCGAGGCCATGGCCGCCAACTGCCGCCGGCTCGCCGGCACCGACTTCGCCCTCTCCGCCACCGGCATCGCCGGCCCCACCGGCGGCACGCCCGACAAACCCGTCGGACTGGTTTACATCGCGATGGCAGAGCGACAGGAACCAACGAGCCACGGGGCCACAACGAACCGCGGGCTTCAGCCCGCGCGGCCGTTCGAACATGAGCGAACGCCTGGTTCCGATTACCGTGTCACCGTTAAAGAACTCCGCATCGGCGAGTCGTTCACCCGGGACGAAATCCGCGACCGCACCGCCAAGGCGGCAATCAATCTGCTGCGTTTGACGTTGGCGAGATAAAGCGTCATGGCATCATGCCCCTTCTGCCATCACAGAACTCGCGTCTGGTTTCGCTTCGGTGGAGCTTGGCGATGCAGTCATTGCAACTCACTCTTGAAACTGGCATCCACTTGGGATGTGCCGCATATTGCTGCCGCCGTTCTGTTTTTGCTCTTGCCTATCATGCGAGAGATTCTCATCATCCATCCCAGTTCCTCGCATTGCTCCCAATGCGGTTACAACCTCACCGGCAACCAAAGCGGCATCTGCCCCGAGTGCGGAACACCGGTGCCGTCGAAGCATCCAATTCAGGGCCAATAGCCCTTAGAATCCCGCCATGCAAATCCGCCCCATCATCGGCATGGAGATCCACGTCCAGCTTGCGACGCGCACGAAGCTGTTTTGCGCCTGCCCGCTGGAGTTCGCCGCCGAGCCGAACTCGCGCGTGTGCCCGGTCTGCCTCGGCCTGCCCGGCTCGCTGCCGGTGATGAACCGCCGCGCGTACGAGTTGGCCGTGCGCGCGGCGCTGGCACTGGGGTGCAAGATCGCGCCGTTCACGAAGTGGGATCGCAAGAGCTACTTTTACCCCGACTTGCCGAAGAATTATCAGATCAGCCAGTACGACCTGCCGCTCTCGTTTAACGGCGTCTTTGAAGTTCCAACGCCCGCTGATGGCCTCGACGGCGGCGGCAAAGCTCCCATGCGCCGCATCGGCATCATCCGCGCGCATCTCGAAGAAGACGCCGGCAAGAACCTGCACGAAGGCGTCGACCACTCACGCGTCGATCTCAATCGCGCCGGCACGCCGCTGCTCGAAATCGTCACCCAGCCCGACCTCGCATCCGCCGACGAGTGCTACGCCTTCGCCGTCGAGCTGCAGCGACTCGTCAAGTTTCTCGGCGTCAGCGAAGCCAACATGCAGAAGGGACAGATGCGTTTTGAGCCGAACGTGAACCTCGCCATCACGCACGACGGCCGCGAATACCGCACGCCGATTAGCGAAATCAAGAATCTCAACAGCTTCCGCTCGGTGCGGCTGGCCGTGGAATACGAGATCAAGCGGCAGACAGCTGCGTGGGAGGCCGACCACGATTACACGCTCGACAAGCTCGGCAAGATGAACTTCGGCTGGGACGACGAGCGCGAGGTGACGGAGTTTCAGCGCGGCAAGGAGGAGTCGCACGACTATCGCTACTTCCCCGATCCCGATCTCGTGCCGGTCACACCCGACGCAGCGTGGGTGGAGCAGGTGCGCGGGGAAATCGGCGAACTGCCGCTGGCGCGCCAGGCGCGTTTGATCCGCGACCTCGGCGTGACAGAGAAAGACTGCGAAGTGCTGCTTGCCGACCGCAAAACGGCCGAACTGTTCGACAACGTCGTGACGGCCGGCGTGGACGCGCGGACCGTTATCAAGCAATTTGTCGGTATCTGGAACAACCTCGCGTCAGCCGCCGGATGCACCATTGCCGATCTCGGCGTGCCTCCGAAGCACGTCGCCGACCTGGCCCGCGCCGTGCAGGAGGGCGCCATCAGTGCTTCCGCCGCCGCAAACATCGCCGAAAAACTCGCCGCCCATCCGCGCCGCGCTGTCGATCCGAGCCGCGACCGCGAGGGAGCGAGTTCCACCCCCTCTCCCTCCAAGGGAGAGGGCCGGGGTGAGGGCCAAATACTTGACACCGGATCATCCGTCCTCGACCTCGCGCGCGACCTTGGCCTCTTGCAGGTCCGCGACGAATCCGCCACGCAAGCATGGGTCGACGAAGCCTTCGCGAAGAATCCCCAGGCCGTCGCCGACGCCCTCGGCGACAACGAGCGAAAAGCCAAGGCCGCCCCCGGCTTCCTCCGCGGCCAAGTCATGAAACTCTCCGGGGGCAAGGCCGACCCGAAACTGACGGGAGATCTGATCGAAAGAAAAATCAAGGGGCTGAAGAACAACGACTGATCCCAATCATCCGTCAATGCGCGACCCGGTTACTCGCACTCCGCCAGCGCCAGCAACCCGATCCCTGCACAGTTGTTCAAAGCATCATTGACGAAGTTGTCTACCAATGCACCCGCGGCAAGATCGGCGAAGGGCAATTCGGGATGCCGAGCGGCCAGACGGGCTACGACGTCATCGCGGATGACCGGAAAGATGACTTCCAGGAAGAACTCCAAATTCTCGCACAGGGGGACAAGTCGGTTACACAAGACACTGCTGGAGTCGGTCTGCGAAGTCGACAACTTGGTCAACGAAGCCAACTCGACCAGAGGCATTGAATCAAACCGCTTTGGGCTCCCCCCGCCACCGTTGGGGTTGACCGTGAACTGGCCGGCGCCAAATTGAGGTGAATTACTGAATGTGATCGTGATCGTGCCGTCCGGGTTGTTCACAAACCCAAACGTTGTCCCGTCGGGTGTCGTCACGCCGGAGAGATTGCCGTCCGCACCGATGTCGAACGTGTTCCCGTTTGAACTAATAACTTGCGTTACTGCGCCGCTGCCATCGGTCAAAATTTGATAGCTCACGCCATTGTGCGTCAGCGTCCCCAGCAGGTTGCCGACGCCCAACAGGAAACTGGGCAGCGGCTGACATCCCGTCCCGGCCGACAGCGCGCCCAACGCAAGAATCGAAATCAACGCTCCCTGACAGGCACCGCAAGGCTTGGAGTCACGCAGCATTGTTTGCCCTCTCGACGCGTCACGACGTCCCCATCCGTCCGTGAGCCTTTCGAAGCTCATCTGGGCCGGACATGGCCGCCATCATAGGCCGACAGTCGTCGTGATCGCAAGCGCGCGACGCGCAAGTTCGCTTGATGTGCTTCGAACCAAGAACCCATGGTTTGTCTGTTTGGGAAACACTTCGAAACTTGGAAAACGGCCCCGCCGGCTCTGCTACCGAACCCGCAGCACCAGATAATACTCATCCGACCGATCGCGCAGCTTCAACCGCACGCCGCGGGCCAGCGCCTCGGGATTCAGCGCCGACGTGAGATCGTCCAGCAGCCGCACCGGCTTGTCGTTCGCCCGCACAATCACCATGCCGCGGCGCAACCGGCAGGCCCACGCTTCCGACGCCGGATCGACTGACGTGATCAGCACGCCGTCCTCCAATGACGACGGCAGTCGATACTTCCGCCCCAATTCCGGCGTCAGCGTCGCGCCCTCAAACCCCCACGCCGATTCCGTTCCTTCCCGCTCGCGCGACCCATCTCTGTCTCCGCTGCCATCCTCTGCGGCGCCGTCGTCGACCGATCCAACCGAATCGTCGCCCTTCTCGCTCGTCGCGCCTTCGTCTTCAGCCGATTCCCCGTCATCCGAATTGCCCTCTGACGGCGCGGCTTCCACCGCCGAATCGGGCTCGCGCTGGCGAGTCAGTTCACGCAGGCTGATCGTCGTTCGGAAATTTCGCGGCTGCTCTTCCACGGTGACCCGCACCGTCTGCTCGCGGCTCTTGCGCCACACCTTCAGCGAAACACTCGATCCCGGCGAAGTCTCCGCGATGATCTGCTGCAACTGCTCGCGGGTGCGCACCGGCGTCCCGTCGATCGCCAATACGATGTCCTCGGACTTCAACCCGCCTCGCGCCGCCGGAGAATCCTCCCCGACCCCCCGGATCATCACCCCCGCCACTTCCGACAGGCCGTATCCCGACGCCGTCTGTTCGTCCACGGGATCGATCTCTACGCCGAGGTAGCCGCGGACGACTTTCTCACCCGTCTTCAACATGTTCGCGATGCGACGCACCGTGTTGGACGGAATCGCGAAGCCCACGCCCTGATGCCCGCCGCTGTCGGTCGCGATCGCGACGTTGATGCCGACGATCTCACCCCGCGCGCTGATCAACGGGCCGCCGGAATTCCCCGGATTGATCGGCGCATCCGTCTGAATCCAATTCTTGTAATCAATGTCCACGTCAATGTCGTCGTTCCGGCCAATCGCCGACACGATTCCGTGCGACACGCTGTGCCCCAGCCGAAACGGGCTGCCGATCGCCAGCACGATGTGACCGACCCGCACGGCGTCGCTGTCGCCGAATCGCGCCGCCTTCAGTCCCTTCGCGTTGATCCGAATCACCGCGAGATCCGTCTTTGGATCGGTCGCCACCACTTCCGCCCGCAGCTTCCGCCCATCGGCCAGCGTCACGCGCACCGCGTCAGCCCCGGCCACGACATGGTTGTTCGTCACGATGTAACCGTCGGCGTCGAAGATCACCCCGCTGCCGGTGCCGGTCACCGGAGAGAATTGAAACGTGCCGTCGGGAAACGCCTCGCGCAGCTCGCGATTGAGCCGGCGATTCGTCGCGACCGACGAAATATTGACAACCGTCGGCTTGACCGCCGCCGCGATCGACGCGAACGCATCGGAGAGCTGCTCCAGCCGCGCCACCGCCTGGGCGTCCGGACCGCCGGCGGGCCCGCTGCGATCCTGCGACCATGCGGCCGTCGGCCACGCGCCGCCAACCGCCAACACGAACACCCAACCCGCGCGGGCCATGGGGGTACCACACTTCCGGCAACTTGTGATGCGCATAGTGAATTGCCTCTGTGAGTTGACGGCGAAGAGAGGCTGAATTTTGCCCGCCCCGCGTCGCCGCGACAAGCCCGCTCCACGCCCCGCCAACCAGCGCGAGGCCGCCGCCTCTCCCCATTCTAGGCCGCTTCTCGCCTCTCCTATCGGGCGGCTGGACGACGCGCGCCATCTTGAATATCCCGGGAGATGACGCCCACGAGGAGCAACTTCGCAGCCGCCAACGCGTCTATCGCGTTAACGGACGCTCATCCCGCCGCTCACGGCACGGGGGGTTGATGAATTGGAAAGGAATGCTCGGCCGCGACGTGGGCGGCAAGGCTGCGGCCTTTGGCGACCAACTCGCACGGCCCGGGGCGGCACGCTATCGCAGCAACTGCTCTTCCAGCGACTGCACGATTTCCCGGAGCTTGCGCGTTTGCGGACCCGCGGCTCCGATCCAATAACCTTCGCCGTCATCCCGCAACAGGACGCCGATCCGCCGGCACGCCAGCAGCACCGTCGTGTGATTCTTGTTGCCCATCAGTCGCGCGATCTCCGGGAAAGAGAGATCGGTGTGCTGCCGTGCAAGATGCATCGCCACGTTTCGCGCCAGGGCGATCGTGCGATTCTTCCGCGACGTGTGCAGGTCAGCCGGCGTCAACCCGAAGTACGTCGACACCAGTCGCTCGATGTCGCTGACCGTGATGATCTTCCCCGTTTGCCGCAGATGGTCGTCCAGCGTCTGCCGCGCCAGATCCAGCGTGATCGGCGCCTTGGCGAGCGTGGCAAAGGCCAGCAGCTTGAGCAGGCAACCCTCCAGCTCGCGGATGTTCGCGGTGATCTTCTCGGCGATGTACTGGATCACCGGCTCGGGCACCGGCTGCGATGTCTGCCGGGCGCGGCGGCGAAGAATCTCGCAGCGCATCTCGAAGTCCGGCTTGTCGATCCGCACGACCATGCCCGCGATCAACCGGCTCACCAGCGGCTCGGACAGGTCCCCGATCAGCTTCGGATGGGCGTCCGACGCCAGCACGACGCGCTTGCCGCTGCCGTCAATCGCGTTGAACGTGTGGAAGAACTCCTCCTGCGTCGCACGCTTGTTGGCGATGAACTGCATGTCGTCAATAAGCAAAACGTCAATATCCCGATAGCGATGGCGAAACGCGTCCAGCTTCTTCTCGCGCAGGGCGAACAGGAACTGATTCGTGAACTCCTCGCCCGACACATAGGCCCAGCGAACCTGCGGCTGCCGCTCCGCCAGCGCATTGGCGATGCCCTGGAGCAGGTGCGTCTTGCCCAGGCCGCAACCGCTGTACACAAACACCGCGCCCCCGTCGCGCCGGGGATCCTCAATCAGGGCGCTGGCCACGCCGTGGGCGATTCGATTGCTCGGCCCGACGACGTAATCGTCGATGCGGTATTTCAATCGGCGAAGCGGAACGGATTCGCCGGCCGGAAGCACTTTCCCGTCTCGCAGGGCGCGCTCGGCGTTCTTCTCGATGAACGCCGCCTGCGAATTGAGCTGGCTCTGCCGCAGATTGCGAAACAGGACCGGGTCGATGGCAAAGGTGATCTGCACGTCTTTGTTCAGCACGTCGCGGGCCGCCTGGGCAATGGCCTCGGAGAAGTGATCCTCAATCCAGCCGCCGAGGAACAGGTTGGGCACGCCGACCTTCACGAATCCGTCGCAGCAGGTGAACTGCGTTGAGTTGCGAAACCAGACCTTGAAACGCTGCGGGCCGACGATCTGCTCAAGCCGGGTTCGAATTTTGCGCGAGTTTTCCTGTTGAAGGTCGACGAGCACGGCGCGCTCCTTTTCCCTTGCCGCGGGGGCTTGCGGATGAATCAGATCAATTTAGACAAAGCGAAACTTTAAGAGGCCCGGAACATCTATGGCCACGCGTCGCTGGCTCGCTCGCCGCGACACAGTTGTTGTCAACTTCGGTTCGGCATATTACGGATCGGCTGTCGGCTCGTCAATGAAGAATTCGTGAAGCAATCTTTCGCACGCGCGATTCACAACGACGCGCACGAAACTTACGGCTGAAAAATTTATTTGGCTCCACAGCTTACCCACACGTTGCCGCGAACTCTGAATAGCCGGTGGAACAACGACCCTTATGAATCGTATCTCTGCTGCGCGATTGAGTTTGAAGCGCGGTGAAGCAGCATCGCGCGCCGTCGGAGGAACTCCGCAAACCCCGCTCGCTCGTACATCCGCAGCGCCGGCGTGTTGCGCGCGTCCGCCGCGAGCGTAACCCGTTGAAATTGCTCGCGATGCGCCAGCTCAATTGCCTCGTCCAGCAACACACTCCCCAACCCGCGACCGCGAAATCGCGGCGTCACGCCCATGTACGCGATCTCCAGCACCGGCTGTAAAGGATGCTCCGCCAACAAGATACAACCAGCCGGTTGTTCGTCGATCATCAGCAGCAGCCAGCGATGTGCCGCGAAGCGCCCTGCGCCGCGATGGCTCGCCAGAATGTCCTCCATCGCCCGCAATCCCGACAAACCGGGGCAATCCAGGCTGCCCTCATACGTCGCAAGAATCGTCCTGCCGAACAATTCCCGCACGGATTCATCGTACGTCACCCAACGCGCCGCGTGTTGCAGTCGCCGCGCGATCGGCGCACCGCCCACCTCGCGCTCCATGTAGATCAGCGTCGCAATCTCGCCGAACCCCACTCGCTCCATCTCGCGCCGACCCGGCTCATCGCCCGCCGCCAGCAAGCCCTGAAACAGACGCACGTCGCAAATCGTTTCATCCGCCAGCGAATGCCGAATCAACGCCGCCCACGCCCCGCCCCGAGGGGGGTGCATTCGGCCGTCCGGCAGCACCAGCATCGCGGCGCGCCCCGCTGTTGGAATGCACAGCACCGCCGGTCGATCACCGGGCCGGGCGACGTCGGATGATCCCGAACACTCCACCCAGAGCCGCGAAAGGTCCAGATTCATCGCCTGCGAGTAATCCAGAAACGCGCTGACCTGCTGCTCACACTCACCGGGAGACTGTTGCGGCGCTGCCAGCAAGTAGCGCAGCCATGCCCGCAGCGTTCGCGGTTCGGCTCGTGAAATCGTGCAAGTGTCTGTCATGGTGTGCGCCAGCCTACCGCCCTGCCGTCCGCCGCGCCAACGTCACACAGCCGGTCGCGCCACCGGCCGATACAACGAATCACGCTCCACCGGCTCGAAGCCCGCCTCGCGAATCAGCCGGCGAATCTGCGCGACGGTCAACTCCTGATGACGATTCCCCGCGCCCCCTTCGCGCTTCGTGATGTCATAGTGAACCACCGTGCCGTCCAGATCATCCACGCCCCAGTTCAGCGACACCTGGCTCAATTTCGCCGATTGCATGATCCAGAACGCCTTGAGATGCGGGATGTTGTCCAGCATCAACCGCGACACCGCCAGCGTGCGCAGATCGTCCAGACCCGTCGGACCGGGAAGGTGCGCGAACTCGCTGCCGTCGGGAATGAATGACAGGGGAATGAAACAATTGAATCCCACGCGTCGTGCCTGAATCGATTCATCCTGCAACGCGCGCAGCTTCACCATGTGCGTCACGCGCTCCTCCGGCCGCTCAATGTGCCCGTACAACATCGTCGCATTAGTGGGGATGCCCAGCTCGTGAGCCGTACGATGCACGTCAAACCAGCCGGCCTCGCCGACCTTGGCGCGATAGGCCTCTCCATGGACGCGATCGTCAAAAATCTCCGCGCCACCGCCGGGAAGCGTGTCCAGCCCTGCGTCGCGCAGCCGCTCCAGCACCTCGCGAATGCTCAACCGGGGCCGCGTGATGCGCGTGAAGTGAATGATCTCGATCGCCGTGAAGGCCTTGATGAACAGCCCGGGGCAGGTATTGCGAATCGCGCGACACATGTCAACATAATATTCAAACGGCAGCTTCGGATGCAGTCCGCCGACGATGTGCACTTCCGTCGCCCCGTGCGCCTGTGCCACACGCGCCCGTTCCACGACCTGCTCGACCGAAAGCTCGTACGAATCCCCCTCGCCCCACGCGCCGCCCACCGCGCCCGCCGAATCGCCGGTCACCGGAAGCGAGACCGTCCGCGGCGGCTCCCCCCCCACCGGATACGGCCGGTAAAATGAACAGAACTTGCACCGCAGGACGCAGTAATTTGTATAATTGATATGCCGGTTGACGTTGTAATACGCCGCGTCACCGTGCAGCCGACGCCGAACGAGATCCGCCAGCCGGCCCAACTCGTGAAGGTCGCGCGTGGCGAACAGCCGCACTCCGTCTTCGTGCGTCAATCGCTCGCCCGCTTCCACCTTGCGCGCGATGTCTCCGAGTCCCGGGTTGGATTCCTTCAGCAGCATCGCGTGATCTTAGCCGGTCGCCGTTGCCGGCACGCGGCGCAAGAGAGAACGACTCCGAGTGGATTCGAACCACCGACCTCAGCCTTCGCAGGGCTGCGCTCTATCCAGCTGAGCTACGGAGTCAGTTTCGAGCCGGCCTTCCTGTCCCGCCCCCTCCCGCGAGGTCGACTGGGCCGTGAATGTGCGTTCGGCTTCATGGAGTCTACGTCACCCGCGCGCCCTGTCAACCGCCGAGCCCCATCAGCAGCCCGGCGAGCCTCATCCCACCCCGCAGGAGATGTGCTTCACGACTCCGCCAGATTCGTCTTGCGGGCAGAAGGCTCCCTTGCCGCGTTCCCTTTTATGACAGAAACGAAATTCTCGGCACAACCAGTGGAACTCCCCTTTTTCCGGGCGTATACAATATTGGCGGGCCTGAAAGGGCCTGCCTCATGCCATGGACCGGGGGATTGGCCGACATTATCGGCCATCAAAACCCTCTTGGATTCGGCCGGAAAAGGCCGATACAAGCAGTAAGCTCCGAAAACCGCGGATATAATGATTCGGAGCCGTTGAAGAACGGATTCATCACCGGAGGCTGATGGCCGCTGGAAGCGTGAAAAAGCGGCGATTTCTGAAGGCTTCTTTCCCCTCCGGAAAGCACCGGGCATGCCCTTGAGGCACTCGGTGCTTTCTTTTTGCGCAGGGGCTGTCAAGAGAAAAATGGGAATTTCGGTAAGATTTTTCGTTTAACCGATCTCGGCCGTCTGGCTTGTGAATTCTGATTAGACCAACCCGCCGGTCTCAACTCACTCCGGGAGCGCCGGGGCCTGACCGCGATCCGTCAACAGGTCGTGAAACCGGGTGATCACACTGTCGGCCGGAGCATCGCCAGCCGCCTTCGCCAGATCCGCCAGCCCTTCGACGGACAGGCCGGAGTAAAGCTCCAGATAACCCAGGAGGAATCGCAGCTCGTAGTCCTCTCGTTGAGTCAGCTTCTTCGTCAGGTCCGCACGGCGGCGGTCAAACACATCGCGTCCGCCGACCAGGGCCGGCAGATCGAGCCGGAACGCCGCGATCTGCGGGAACCGCTCAATCCCCGCCAGAACGGACGACAACCCCGATGAGTAGTCGCCCGCGGCGATCCTCGCGTGGCCCCGACCCAGATGCGGAAGCGGATTGCGCGGATCAATCAGGCACGCCAGATCAAACTTGCTCGCCGCGCGGTAATACTCCCCTTTGTGCATCAGCGTTTCGGCCTCGACGATCAGCCGATTCAAATCATTCTCATAATGCCCGGCGAATGTCGTGATCGGGTCCTCCATCACGTCGCCGGCCCACTTCGCTTTGCTCGTCAGCAGCGCAATCGACTCTTCCGCACGGCGGCGAAGCCCCAGCGTCCGACGACCCTCGGCGTCCCGCGCAACCGCTCCTTCGTCTTCCGTCTGCTGCGGGCCGGTCGCGTCCTTTTTCCGATCGGCTTCCCGGGTGAACTCGCCGTCGGATGTCACCCAGTCGCCCGTCGCGGATTGCGACCCCTCGGCATCAAACCCAAACTGCGACACGCCGACCTGCGAGGCTGTGCGATACGCGTTGTACAAGTCGGCGAACCGGTCGGCTCCGAGATTCGGCGGGGCGTCGGCGCCATACTTCGCCGCTGTCGGAATTCTCAGCCGCTCCGCCAGGCTTTGCCCGCCCGTGAAATCACGCTGCTTCGTGCCGCCGACGAAATCAGCCGATTCTTCCTCCTTGCCGGTCATGCCCGCCGCCAGCACGTCCTTTGAAAGCGGCTTGTTCAGCCCCTTGCCCACTCTTGATGCGGCCTCGGCGGACAGGTCGATCCCCGTGTAGCCAAGCTCGGCGAGAACGTCCCGCGGCTTCGGCGGTGCAAGCGGATTCTCCATCAGCATGCTGCCGCCCACCGCTCCACGACCCGGTGAACCAAAAATCGAAGACGTCGCCGCAAGATCGAACGGGTTGCGAATCGCCGTCGCCGATGCCTGTCCTGCCTTATTGGGGTCGAACGTCCGTCCGCCAATCGGTTTCTGCCGCAAGCCGATCGAATCGATTTCGGCGGGGCCTTGAATACGCCGGTCGGACTCATCCGGCAGCGTGACGGGCCGTGCGCCGTAGGTCGGAACGGCCGTCGTGGGCGATGCGAGATTCTGCGAGAGCGAGCCTACCGATGATGCCACGTTGAAGCCACTGCGCACGAATCCGCCGTCGGTCACGGTCTCCTGGCGACCAAGGAAAATGGTCGGCGTGGGGACATAACCCGGCGCGGCATCTTTCGCCGACACGGAGCGAGCGAAGAATCCGCTCAAGCTCGACGAAGGAAGCGCATCGCGAAACTGGTTGGCATTGGTGATCGGCGAATCGCCACGGAACCCGGCCAACCCGGTGACGTTGCCGGTGATGATGGCGTTCGAGAAATAGCCGGGGTCGTTCATGCCTGGACGGGAAAGATTCAAACCGCCCGAGCCGACCATCGGGTTCGCGTCCCGCGCGTAGCCCGCGTTCACGCTGCCGGTGTTGACGCGCTTGTCGATCTGACCGTACGCCGCTGCCACCGGCATCAGCCCGACAAGGAGCAATGTAGCTGAACGCATGGCGCGTCTCCCGCGATCGAATCGCACGGCCCCGCCCGGGGGGATTATAAGCGCGCAGGCCGACACGGACCGCAAGCCCGCACCGCCGCTGTTACCCGGGTTCACCAGTAAGTATCGACCAGATTGGATTTGTAGGGTGGGCACCGCCCACCGAGATCACCGGCACGCTGATAGGTGAGCCATGCCCCGCCTACCCAGGTGCGTCGAGGACGCACCCTACTTCTTGCCGGCGGCGGATTTCTGACGCTGTTCCAGCGTCATCAGGCTGTCGATCCGCTGCTTCAACTCATCGAACATCGCGTCGATCGGCTTGTTCAATTCCTTCGACATCGCGTCGCGCTCCTTCGCGTCCGTCTTCAACGCGGCCGCCGCGAACATGTCCGACCGGCTCATGCGGTACTGATTCGCCCGGCGCTTCAGATCCTTCAATACGGCCTGGGCACGGGTCAACTGCGCCTCGTCGAAACCGACCTTCTTCGCGTGTTCCTGAACGTACTTATCCCAGTCGTCCAGCGGCGGCGCTTTCGCGTACACCACTTCCTTCGCAGCGGGCACGGCCGGGGCGGCGCGACCCGTCGGCTGACCGGCCGGCGACGTCGGCGCGACCTGCACTGTCACCTGCGGGGCCGGCGGCTGCTCAATGACAATCGACTCGCGCGGCGTCTCGGACATCGACGGCGGAGGCGTGCCCAGGCCCGCAGGACCGGGCTTGCGCCGACCCTCGCGCTCGGCGGCCTCGATCTCGGCCAATCGGGCTCGCTCGGGCTTGGTCAATTCACCCGGCGCGGGCATGTCGTTCCCCGCTCCCGTCTTGCGATTCGGCGCGACAATCACCTCGCCGCCGGCATCGCGGACCCGTATCTCGGGATAGAAACGATCGTTCACGGGATCGTTCGGCAAAGGCATGTCGTCGTGAGGGGTGATCGACTTGGATGATTGGACCACACTATTGGACAGATCGCTCTTCAATGCCGCATCCTGCCCTATTGCTTCTTCCACAATCAATTGCTTCTGGTGTCGCAAGGTACGAACTTCTTCCCAGCGCTGTCTCCCTTCGGGAATCGCTTGTTCAGGAATGACCGTCTCTAGCCATGCTGCGACCTGCACTTCGTTCAATGGCATGCGAGAATTGAGCTCTTGGAGTTTTGGAAGCAGGTCGACTTCCCCTTTGACATCTCCTTCCGGTGTCACTTGAGACTTTGCCTGATCGATCAATGCAGCCATTTCAGTTTGCTCAAACACGATCTGGGCCGCGATTCGTTTTTGGAGTTCATCACGCAGCGAGGCCGCAAGCCCCCCGTCAAGGCCATATGCGGAAATCAAAGCCTGCGCCTGTATGTCGGCTTCATCCTGTAGCGCAGCCACCATTGCAGGGTCTGCTTGCAAGAGCACCGGGTCTTGCGCCATACCAGGTAAAGCGCAAACAAAAGCTACGAGTCCACAGGTTAGGAACGAACAGTTCATTTTCATTTATGCACCATCCTGCGCTCTGGGAGGCAGCGCTTGCACGCGAAAACTCAATTCCTATGTTGGCTCACATATTGTATGCACCCGACAGCGCATTGGTAACAGTACTTCCGAGCAAAAAAGAAGACGGCCGCCTGACTCGATTGAACGAGACAAGCGGCCGCCGTTAATTCCTTAGTCCAATGCCAGTGCCGATTAGGCGCGGCGGCGGATCAAGGCGATCGCACCGAAAGCCAACAGCGACAGCGTCGCCGGCTCCGGAACGTTGTTGACAATAATCACCGGCAGCGGGAGCAACTCGCCGGTCGGCGAACCCGACACCGGGTCGTTGGCACCCAACTTGACCAGCTCGGAAAACTCCGCAGTGTCGTTGCCACCCCAAGCGTTGCCACCGATCTGAGCGAAGATCGGGTGAGCGCCCAGTGAGGCGGTCCCGTTCGCATTCAGGGTGAACGTCTGGAGAACCAGCAATGCAGCGCCGGGCAACGGTGCCGCAGCGACGCCACCGGCGTCACCAAGCAGCCAGTCCGGGCCGACAATGCCGCCACCGAACACCGAACCAGGAGCGCCATGGATCGCGCCCGCACCCGACAGAGCATTGTTCGTCGAGTTCTGGTTCGTGATGCTCAGCTTCGAGAAGGCCGGGCTGTTGAGGTCAACGGCCCAACCCTGACCACCACCATCCAACGCTTGGTAGTTGAACGTCACGTCCCAAGTGCAACCCGCGGGCGAAATGCCCTTGTCGCACTCCAGAACCAGAGCTGCGCCCTGGCCCTGCGAGATAACGCTCGCACCCGGACCACCTGGGGTCGCGGAGTACCAGCCTTCGCCGGCACCGTAGGTGTTCGCTGCGAGCAGCGCGACAACACCCATAGACAGAAGAGTTCGCTTCATCATCATCTCCTTCTTCCTAAAAGGACCTCCGAGAATTCTTGTTCCCGCCCTCACTTCGCCTCTTGGCCCCTCCCCTTTCGACCCTTTGGGGAAGAAATCCAATCGTTCCTCACAAAGCAAGTTTTATCTTAGCAGGACTGTCTTACACATGCAAGCCTTTGCGGGTGCCCCGTCGCCGGGGCACCCGGTCAGGCGGTTACTCATCTTACGGGCACGGCGTGTTCGTCGGGAAGTTCGCCAAGAACGGCGTCGTATCCAACGTCGTCACGAGGTTGTTGGCGAGAGCGACCACGCCCGGGGGCGCCGTGAAGTCACCCAAGTAGGCCGACGTCGGGTTATCCGTCGGAGCGACCAATGCCAAGTACGGCGTCGTGTCGAGCGTGTTGAGCACGCCGTTGCCGTCGATGTCGCCCTTCATGCGCACTTGGATCGTGGCATCAGCCACGGCCGACGAGACGTTAGCGACGTTGCCGCTCTGGGCCGCATCGGGAAGCGCACCAACGTAACCGAAGGCCACGTTTTCAACCGTGTCGCCGCCGGTCTCGAAGACGCGGGTGATCAGCAGGCTGTCCACCTGCATGAAGACGTTGTAGGTCGAGCGAGTGCTGAAAGCGGCACCGTCGAACGGCGGGATCGTCGCACCCGTGCAAACACGGAGTGCAGCCGTCGCGGTGAGGCGACCGATGCGGTACGGGCGTCCAGCCGCCGTGTTATCCGGCGTGCGGGGGACCAAGCGGCCGGCCGAGCTATAGGCCGGGCCGGCGATCACCGGGACGGCGACCGCGCGGGCATCGTTCCAGTCCAGGTTCGGCGTCGCGCCGACCTGAGCACCGTGCGCGACCGAGTTCCACGGACCCGAGCCGCCCGGAGCGAGCGTGCTGTCCGCGACCGTCTGGTCGTTCATCATCGTGAAAGAAAGGCTATCAAGCCGATTGCGAACCGTGCCGACCGGCGGGACGATGTCGATGTCCAGACCGACCGAGCTGATGACGCCGTTGGTGCCGCTGCCGTCATTGAGCACGTCCATGTACACCCACAGGTTGCCCGTGGCGCGGTTTCCGTCGCCATCAAGGTTAGGGAAGGCCGTGCCGAAAGTGGCATGGCCGCCGTTGTTCTGTCGCGGGTGAACGATCAATGACTGGCCGCCGCCACGGCGTCCAACATCGCCCGTCGGCGTAACGCCGAAGGGGCCGTTCATGGTGCCGTGCGACATGTTGTTGTAGTTGCTTGCGGTGTTCGCGGTGATCGAGTTGTTGCGAACGTCCATGAAGATCACGGAGTCCTGGGCGACGGCGGCGGCCGCGAAGGCCGACACGACGCACAAGGCCACTACTGTGCAGAAACTGCGATTCATTTCTTTGCTCCTCACTCCACTCTCTTGAGCGGAGGATCCACAACCCGGCGTCTGCCGGGGGGACCCAAAGCCTACCGGGGCTACGGGTCAATCAGACCGTTGTCCCGTTTTACTTCTTCGCCCGGGCCACCCGGACGCCGAAGTCAGCCGACCCGCTCCACCGTTCGAGCCAAGCCGCTGATGACAGGTTCCGCCGAACACTTACCGGGCGTTCGACTTTGCCTGCGTCGTGCGACCCATCCGATGTTATTCCGCGCGGTTGCGGCCGGTCAACTTCAAGGCGACATTCGGATCACCACTCTTGCCGGTGAACCGTTTCATCGCCCGCGTTCGCATCGCCGCGTCTCTTGCAAAAACGCAGCAAACATCGAACGAACCGAGCCAACCACGCGGCATCACGAAGGATGCACGCACGATGTAGAGACGGGCGCGCTTTGCGCTCCGGCTGCTACATACGGCCATAGTACCGCAAAGGGGGCTGGGATTTCAATGGTTTGGGGGGTGGGAAAAGATGAATTTTCGTTCTGTGCTAAGTCCTTCATTGTCAATAGGTTAATGCTGATTCGGGGCGGTCCGCGGAGGGGATTTCAGGGGTTTTACACGGCGTTAATACGGGATTGGCAAAAAATAGGGTCAAATCCGGGGGTCGCGGGGGAAAGAAGGCGAGTCGTCCGTGGGAGCGGTCCCGGTTTGTGCGAGGAGGCACAAACACGGCGCGATATTCGGCGGAATGGCGCCCCGTTGGTTGCAGGATGGATCGACGGCCGCACGGCGCGTTGGATAATTCGCCTGTTGTCTGGATTCCCGCTTTCGCGGGAATGACGATCCGTGGAAATTGCGGGGATGTTGCGATTGCAGGCTGCGCCCTATTTCTTGAAGCGTTGGTGGGCCGTGCCCGCCCTGCCTGGTGAGCGCTGCCCGCACTAGGGAGTGAGTTCTTCGCGGGCGTGGGCCTCGCGGCGGAGGGCGTCGAACGCCGCGGCCTGTTGCCCGCTCGCGGCGGCGACTTTGAAGCGGTCGCTCCAATCGGAGAGCTTTTTTACAAGCGTCGCGATTTGATCCGGCGCGGGCGGACGGCGCGAATCCGGTCCGGCACGGCCCGGCTCCAAAGGTGAGAAGACCCCTGATTTCGCTGGGGATTTCAACCATTCGGCCAGGGCGTCTCGCGTGCGCAGCACCGCGCGGCGACGCGCCTGCACGCTGTAGCCCGCGAAGTGCGGGGTCGCCAGCGCGGCGGCCGCGACCAGCTCCGCTCGCACGTTCGGCTCGCCGTGCCAGACATCGAGCACGGCGGCGGCGAGTCGGCCGTTTCGCAGGGCGGCAAGCAGCGCGAGTTCGTCCACGACTTCGCCGCGCGACGCGTTGATGAGCCGTGCGCCGGGGCGAAGCCGTGCCAGCCAGGCGGCGTTGACCATTCCGGCCGTGGCGTCGGGGCCTTCGCGTGTGAGGGGGACGTGCAGCGTGATGAAGTCGGCGCGGGCGGCGAGTTCGTCAAATGTCACAAGGCCGGCGGCACCGGCTCGGGCCAGCGGTGGATCGCAAGCGAGGACGGTCATGCCAAGCCGGGCGGCCCAGTCGGCGACGATTGAGCCGATGCGGCCGCGGCCGAGGATGCCGAGAGTGAATCCGCCTATCGGCAAGCCGGGGCGGGGTCCATTGAGCAGAGACGTGATCGCAGCGAGGACGTATTCGGCGACGGGGAGGGCGTTGCAGCCGGCGGCGTCGGTGAAGGTGATGCCGCGATTTCGTACAGCGGCGGAGTCGATGTGGTCGGTGCCGGTGGTGACGGTGCCGAGGAAGGCCAGACGGGGGCAGCGGTCGAGCAGGGCGCGGTCAATGCGTGTGACCGAGCGGATAATGAGCGCGTCGGCTGTGACGAGGTCGGAGAGTTGGGTCGGGGCGGGGTCATTGAGTGCGCGGCCGGGGAATGTGCGAACCTCGCCGAGCGAGTGAAACAGGCCGTCGTGGGCAATGTCTTCGTCGATGAGGATGCGCATGGGGGGAGTATAAAGAGGGTTGGGGCTTGAGGCTTGAGGCTTGAGGCTTGAGGCTTGAGGAGTGAGCGGGCGGAAGGCGGTAGGATTCGCGACGGGGCGAGCGCGTTTGGAAAGCGGGTGCGACATGAACGAAAAGCGGCTGTCTGCAGAGTTGGTGACGGAATATGCGGCGACGAAGCTGGAAGATCATTTCGCGCAGATTGGCCGATGCTCCCGGATGCTGACCCGCGAGCAACTTTGGCACCGGCTCAATTCTCACAGCAACAGCGTGGCGAATTTGCTATTGCACTTGAACGGGAACATCCGCCAATGGGTGCTGGGCGGCCTCGCGGGCCGTGAGATCGAGCGCGATCGGCAGGCGGAGTTCGACGCGCGGGGAGGGGCGGATTGCGAGGGGCTGCTGGCGGACTTGCAGGAGACGCTGCGCGAGGCATGCGGGGTGATCCGCGGGATGGCGGAGGAGCATCTTGCGTGGGAGTTTTCGATTCAGTCGTATCGCGTCAGCGGGGCGGCGGCGGTGATGCATGTCGTGGAGCATTTCGCGTTTCACACGGGGCAGGTCGTGACGATGACGAAGGCGATGCTGGACATGGACGTGAGCCTGTATGACGAGAACGGTCACCGGCGCGACGGGCGCAGCGACGAAGTGCCGTGAACATCGCGCGAACCGCGTGACGCTGCGCGGCGTATGCCCTGTCGCCGCAGCCCTCATTGAAGAAAGGAGTCTTCAAGCATGGTTCCGCTTCTGACGTTTATCCTGACGCACGCAGTTTTTGCCGGGCCGCCGGACGCGACACTCGATCTGCGCAAGGTTGATTTCGCGGCGCGGTTCGGGAAGTACGAAGGGTGCTTCGTCATCAAGGAAGTCGGTACGGGCGAGATGCTGTTTTTCAACGAGGCGGGCTGCAAAGTTCGCCGCACGCCCTGCTCAACGTTCAAGATTTTCAGTTCGCTGGCGGCGCTGGACTGCGGCGTCGTCAGCGGGCCCGACACGCTGCTGACCTGGGACGGCACGCCCCAAAGCCGCAAGGCCTGCGAGCAGGATCACACGCTGGCGACGGCGATCCGCGACTCGGTCGTGTGGTATTTCCAGGTGCTGGCGCGAAAGATCGGGCCGGAGCGGATGCAGAAGTATCTTGATGGTTGTGAATATGGCAACCGGGACATCTCCGGGGGGATCGATAAGTTCTGGCTCGTGTCGTCGCTGGCGATCTCTGCGATTGAGCAGGTTCGGTTCATGGAGCGGCTGTATCAGGACAAGCTTCCGTTCAAGCCGGCGACGATGAAGACGGTGCGCGAGATGATCGTGCTGAAGCGCGGGGAGGGCGACCAGGCAGCGGCGTCTTGGACGTTCAGCGGTAAGACCGGCACGGGCACGCAGGGGACGGACAAGCCGATGCTGGGCTGGTTTGTGGGACATGTGGCGAGCGGCGGGCGGCAGTTTGTGTTCGCGGCGAACGCGCGCGGGGAAGGCGTCATGGGGCTGGATGTGCGCGATCGGGTGTTTGAGATTCTGGGGGATCTCGGGCTGGTGAGCGGCACGATGGCTGATCCGCCCACGTCCGCGCCTGCGGTCCGAGTCGGACGTTGATTGCGTCGCTCGCTGGGATTGAATCAGCATGCCGAAACCAGGCCCACTGGGGCTTTCACGGCATGCGGACGTCAGTTGAGCTTTCCCGGATTGGTCAGCTTCAACTTCCACCATTGAAGATTCAATTGCACGAGTCGATCTGATTCAAGACTCAACCGGCTGTCGAAAAAGTCAATCATTTCCTTGCGGTTGAGGTGATCGAAGCCGATGCGCCGCAGGCCGGCCAAGGCACCGGCACGAAGCGAGGCGTCTGCGTCGGGTTGGCGAACGATGCCCCAAACAGCATCCTGCACGGTTCGTTTAAGCTCCGCGGAAGCCTGGATTCGGGATTGCAAGTCGTCGTCATCAGTCAGGACGTGGAGAATCTGGCTGCGGATCAACAAATCGCCGTCGCTGTTCGAATCGTGGCGGTGGTAATCCGCGCTCAAGTCGCGAATCATGCTGGTCGTAACCTCGTCGCCGGTGATACGTCGATACATGGCCCGGCAATACGCGTCAAAGCGAGCATACTCGGAGTCTCGGCCCAGGAGTTTCGTCTTGAGGCTCTTCTCATCGGCGCTGTTCGCCTGATTCGCCAGCATCACACGGCTTGGCTGGACGGCGGGCCAAGCGGGGTCCAGCTTTTCAAGCGACCCCTCGATCGCTGCGATGACGAGGGGGTTTTGCTCATTCTTGAGTCGCTGCTTGAGTATCGAGATGACCGGTTGGTCGCCGCGCTCGAAATAGAATCTGGGTGCATGACACAGCCACGACCGATTTTCGAATTCTGTCTCACTCCCCTCAAGGCGTTTCAAGACCTCCGCGCCGATTGACTTGCGGATCGCGGGACTTTGCCGACCGATGGCCAAATTGAGATTGATTAGCGCGCGATTTGCGGACAACCGCGCCGCCGCGTCGCCTTCCCAGTCGTCAGCGGGCAGATTGCGCCAGTAGAATTCAAACAGCCGACTGCACTCGCTTGGACGCAGGTCCGCGCCGCGCATCAGGACTCGGTCCAGTTCAGCCGCCAGTTCTCCTTCATCGAACGGCGCGGCCCGCGACGGGCGAGCGGGAAACGCGGCCGTGGATTTACCCGGCACATAGTTGAACATGGGCATACTCGGCAACGGCCTCATCAACGCATCCAAAGCCTGGGCCAGACCGTGCTCTGGGTGCCCAGTCCATGCGACGTTGCCCGATGGATCAATCAGCACCGAATGGGGAATGGCCTGGACTTCTGAGTTACTCTCCAGTGGCTGGCCGGAACAAACCGCGTAGTCGATATTCAGTCTCTTGAGGAATGCGCGAACGCGGATCGGCTCTTCGCGCGTCACGCCGATAACGACCAGCCCTTTGTCCGCGTAGAGTGACTTTGCTTCGCGGAGATTGGGAATGTGCGCGCGGCACGGCGCGCACCACGTCGCCCAGAACTCGACGAGCACCGGCCGGCCGCGCAAGATTTCCCACGTCAGCGGTTTGTCGACGTTGAACCAGCCGGTTCCAGTTAAATCGGGAACGGCTGAGCCGAGCGATTGAATGCGACGAGACGTATCCGCCGAAACAACCGGCCCATCCTCTCCGGTAAGCCGATTCGAGCATGCAAGTACGATCACGGCTGCAGCCGCCATGCCGGAAACGACTCGTCGATTCCGCACTGTATTGGGCACGAGATTCACCGACTATTCTTCTAACTGTTCAATTTCGACCAACTCATAACCCGAACCGGTCTGAACTACTTGATCATACCATATCTCACCCAGCATGCGGTTGAACTCTTCTCGGAACGCCTCACCGCCCTGTCGGCTGCTTAGGGCCAGACGAGACACAACTTCAGCTTCAATGAGTTGCTTCAGCGCTGCAAATTCCGCCGAATCGATCGCATGTATCTCGGTTTGCCATCGCACAACGTCAGAGTAGAGCGCCGCGCGCTCGCACGGCGTCAGGGCTTCAACAAAAGCTCTTGTGTCAACGCTATCCATGAAAGAAGGAATTTGCGAAAATATCTGGTCTGAAAGTATCGCTTCGTCAGACTCCTTGGCAACTAGCGCACTTGCGCATTCACATGAGGCTGATTCATAAACCCCGGACGGAAGCTCGACATAGGCGCCACGCTCCCATGGAGCGTTGGGCTCCAGTTTCGCGCCAATCGGGTCGAAATCGACATCTATGACAATCTGCATCGGCCACTTGTTCTTGCAGCCATTGAGACAAGATTGCTCTCCCGCGCCACCATCAGAACCCCAGTGCCCAGCTTGTTCTTTCGCATTGCAACAGCCATTACAGGCCTCTTTGTTCCTACATACGACGGTACATAGTGTGTCGGATTGTGGACCCTGGCAAAGCGCATCATCGGGAGGCAGCGGGGTTGGCTCCTGGGTGTATTCCTCTTCGCTGTCACAAGTACCAATGCTCACCTCCGCCCCGGTGCAGCACCACACCACGGTAACGGCGACAAACAGTGCGAACTTGGTGCCCACGGCCTGATGGGAAAGCGACGACTTCACGGGAAATCCTCCAATTCCAATGACACCCCCACGCCCGGAGTTCAGCTTACAGTGCCGCTCTCCCAGAAGTCAAGACATTCTCCTTGTTCCTCGAATTGAATTTCATCTTGGTGATGACAGATTCTGTCACTCATCGGATTCGTACTCACCGTATTGCCTATTTTCTACTTTTCGTGTCGCTATTTCGCCCGCTTTTCCCGCCAGCCCGCCTCGAACGCTCGAATAGGCCCCTGCTCGTTAATTCCCCGCCGCACGGCCGGGCGGAGCTGCTTGAGCCGTCGCGCGGCGTCGGCGGCAGTCAGACCGCGCGAGACCATCAGGTAGCACAACGCGACGGCGGCGCTGCGGCCGCGGCCGGCCTTGCAGTGGATGTAGACCTTTCCGCGGAGCCGGGGCGCAGCCGCAGCAGCGGGCGATTCGCATGGAGCAGATTCGGCGGTGGACCGCGACCGGATGAAATCCAGCGCCTTGTAGATATTCTCCAACGACGGGCAGTGATAATCGAGCGTCGGTAAATGAAGCTGTGTCATGCCGAGGGCGGCCAGTTTCACCGGCTCACCGGGGAACTCCTCGCAGAGGTTGATGACCGCGATGACGCCGAGCGCGCGGAGACGCTTCAGATCGCCCCAGACGGGGATCGCGCCGAGGATCACGTGCTCGTCGATGGCATCCCACTGTTGCCAAACACCCAGCTTGTACATGAGCCGCCCCGCCAGCAGCGACGGCCAGTAGCCAACGCGAACGAACGCGCGAAGCAGCACCCGTTTGATGGTTTCCAGTTCCATCAGCGATCCACAGCGCTTTGAAGCTGCGGCAACAGGCCGACGCCGTCAATCGGCGGCAGGTCTTCCAGCCGGCCGTCGCGGCCGAGCATTTGCAGGATCGTCGGTACGATATCGACAATCCGGGCGCAGGGAATCTCCGCATCGCCCTTCAGCCCCGGTCCGGCGAAGAACATCGGAATGCGCATGTCGCGCCGGACGGCCGAACCGTGATTGCCTGCGTGGTGGCCGGTGAAGGCGAAATCGCCCGAAGTGAAAACGACGACATCGCCCGCGCGCGGCGAATCAAAATACTCGACGATCTGCGGGACGAAATCAGGGAACTCGGTGTCGGCCGTCGCGGCGAGCCATTCGCGCGAGCCGTGCCACCCGGCGGCGAGAAAATCGGCCAGACCGTTGCGGCGGTAGCGCAGGGGATCAGGCAAGCGGCCGGCGGCGTCGGGGGCGATGCGGTACTCGGCGAGCGTCGAGCGCTCGGGGTGGTTGGGGTCCGATGCGGGAAGGCGTCGCTCGATGACGGCGGACTCGCGGCGGGAGTAAATGCGCACACGGTCCGGGCCGTCGGCATGGCACACCAGCGCGATGCCTCGAATCCGGCACAAGTCCGGCGGCCCGGAGAACTCGCCACCGGGAAAGAGCACGTGCTGGATTCGATCCAGCGAGGGTCGTCTCCCCCAGCCGTCGTCATCGCGCAGGTGGATGACCCCGTGCCGGTGCGATGCGTCTACCAGGAAAGCATCGAACGGCTCCAGCGCAGCGAGGCGCGCCTCCCGTGACGCGGCGGTGATGACCGCAGGCACGTCGGCCGTCGTGGCGACGCGAAGCTTGCAGCGATCTCTCAAGAACGCCGTCATGTCGATGACATGGTCGGGGTCGGCCGGTACGTGGCCGTGGTCGCTCGTGAGAATGTAATACACGCGGTCGGCGACTTTCTCGCGCTGCACGGCGCGGACGACGCGACCGACCTGTCGATCGATGTTTCGCAATGCTTCGCGGTATTCGTGGCTGCTGGCGCCGTAGGTGTGGCCGATCTCATCGACGCCGGGGAAGTAATGCACGAGCAGTTCGGGCCAGCGCTTTTCGTACCAGGCGACCCAGCCCACTTCCTCAATCGTGCCGCCGACGAGTTCGTCGACGTTGGCGAAGCGCTGCACGGCGAAGGCGGCGCCTTTGAGCACGGGATTATCAAGCGTAACGGCGGCGCCGCGGCGCGTGGGGCAATGGACGTTGAAGGTGAGCCGGTCGTCGAGCATTTCATAGATCGTCTTGCGCGAAAAGTCCTGGTTCACGGTCAGGTAGTCGCGCAGCGTGATGTAATCGACGGCACGCAGCTCGCGCGGGTCGAACCAGGTGTTGCCGACGATGCCGTGCGTACCGGGAAGGCACCCGGTGAAGAGTGACACCGTGTTAGCATACGTAACCGCCGGAATCGACGTGACGGCGTGCTCGACTTCGACGCCGCTGTCCTCAAACAGATGGTCGATGTTGGGCAACTGCCCGGTCGTGCGAAGCAGCTCCATCGTGTCGCGATCGAGGCCGTCGACGAAGAAGAGGATGACGGCCGCCGACGGTCGCTGGACGGTCGGCCCGAGGTTGAGGTGGATTTCGCGCTGCGGATTGCAGCCCACTGAAGGCATCGCGATCCCAATCAGCGCCGCGACGCAGGCCAGGTGCCGAAAGCAGGGTGCATGGAATCGAAGATTTCGCGGCGTCATCGAGCCGCGGATTGTAGGGGGACCGCGCGAAGAGCGTGCGATCGGCCGCGCAAGGCGTTTACGGCTCGATCGTGCAGCCGACCATCACGAGATCGCGGCTGGGCGTGAGCTGCGTGCGCGCGATGCGAACCGTCTGCTCCGCCGACTGCCAGTCGCCATGGATTCGGAAACGGATGTTGAGGGTGTCGCCGACCTGTGGAGCGGACTGCACGTCGGTCAGAAATCCCATGCTGGTCGCCGACTTGTCGACGGCCCAGGCCTTGTGATCCTCGATCATGCCGGGGCGCTTCCAGCGGATGATGTCGTGCGACTCGATCCGAAGGTCCTTGCGCATGGCGGGGAATCGGCTGGGCGTGTGATTGAACCGAGCGGTGAAAGTCGCGTGTGCGGGGTCCATGGCATCTCGCTCCATCATGGGGTCGCCCGCGATGGCCGCGAACGACTCACTTTTCTTCGGCATACGCCGACGGCGAAATGAGTTACCGCTCCTCGCCCCTCGCCCGGAACACATCGTGATGATGAATTATAGGGGGCGATAAGAAGCCCGCGGATTTGGTGAAAGCCAATGCGGCGCGGTACGATTCTTCAGGAGGCTTCAACTCCCGCTCGGAGCCGATTCATGACGTCATTGCAAGTTCGAAAGCAGCCGGTGGTGGAATCCTCCTCGCGCCTGCGAGCTTTCACGCTGATCGAACTGCTCGTCGCCATCTCCATCATCGCGCTGATGGTCTCGCTATTGCTCCCCGCCATGTCCGCGGCGCGCCAGACCGGCACAGCTGCACAGTGCCTGGGGAATCTTCGCACGCTCGGGCAGGGCCTCGTGATGTACACCACCGATCACGCCGACCAGCTTGTCCCGGGTCGGCTGCCGAAAATCGACAATGACAATTGGCGCACGCTGGTCCTGGGCGGGTTCAAATATCGGCCGACCTTTCTGGCGATGATGGGGACGAACGTCGGCATTCAGGCATTCGCCGACCCGATGCCCAGCGCGACGATGCTCGACATGTTCGGCGAGAAGGGCGACCGGCAGAACTACAGCAGCCGCGTCTATGTCTGCCCCGCCACGCCCGAATGGACCGACGAGCGCAACGGCTCCTACGGCTACAACTACTCGTTCCTCGGCAACTCCAGATTAAAGACAACGAGCGATATCACGTCGTTCAAGAACTGGCCCGTCTCCGCCACGCGGATCAAGGACCCGTCGCGCACGGTGGCCGTCGCGGACAGCATGGGCACGGCCGCCACCGAAGGCGTGGATCATCGGATGGCGTACGCCAACAATGCGAACGAGCCGGAGCGGTTCGGCAATGAGGGCTTCAACCTCGACCCGCCGAAGATCGCGCCCGTCAACGGCGAGTCGGCCGGCTACCCATCGGAGCGCACAGCCGCCGACCCGCGCCATCTGAAGAAAAGCAGCGTCATGTTTGTCGATACGCACGTGGAGTCGATGACGCCGAGTCAGTTGGGCTATCAGCTCGGGCCGCACGGCGAGTATCTCTTCGACGGGAACAATTCACTCTGGTCGGGCACCGGCCGGGATGAGGCGTGGGTGCAGACGGAGTAAGCGTGCGACGCGGGCAACCGCCATCCGAGAAGGGATTCCTCAATCCGAATGGCGCGCGTCTGTCAGAGCCGCAACCGTCAGGGAGCGCCGAGGGGGCATCCGGTTTACGTCGAGCTGCAAACATCAACCCGTGCTTTGAATTGAGCGCGGGTGCCCCATCCTCGCGCAGCGAGGGTGGGGGCACGATGATCGAACTCCCATCGCGTAGGTCGGGTCAGCAGATTCGTAGGGTGCGTCCTCGACGCACCATGCAAACTCACCATGGCGAGGAGCGCCGCGCGCGCCTGTCAGAGCCGCGACCGTCAGGGAGCGGTCAGCCTGTGAATGTGATGGCCCGCAATTTGAGCCCTGACCGCTCCCTGACGGTCGCGGCTCGGTTCAATCGCAGCGACGTTGATCGCGCCGGTGGGAGCGATCGCGCGGCCGCCGACGGCGCATCAGCAGCATCGCCGGGGTGAGGAGCAGCGCGGCGGTGGCGGGTTCGGGGACGTAATTGATGTGAATGACCGGATTGGGCCATTCCATGCCGCCGGAAATAAAGAATCCGGGATTGGCGCCAAAGGCGGTCGGTCGGAAGAAGCCTTGCGGCGGCGGGCCCGGGTTCGTGCCAATGAAACCGTTGGACCCGGCGCGGAGTTGCGTAAGCGTGCCGGGGGCGACACCGGCCTGCGAAGTCAGCACATAGCTGTACATGTCATAGATCGTCGGCCCGGCGGGAACCTGCGGCTGGCCGATGGGAACGTTTGCGTCAATGCGGGAGAGAAACGGTCCGCTGTTTTCATACGCAAACGTGACATCCGACCACGGTGTGTTAGTGAAAGTCGTGTCGGAGATGCTCAAGTACGTACCCGCCCCGGCCGGGTCGCGGAGATGGACGTCGTAGGCGTTCAGCGTGCCGGTGTCGATTCGGACTCGAGTCGTAATACGCCACTTACATTGTTCAGCCGTCGCGTCGCAGCGAAGAAAGAGGGAAGAACCGAGATTCCCCTGCGATTCGATAGACGAGTTAGCGGTCAAAGGCTCGCCGAGTTGCCAGGCAACAACACCCGCGCTACTCTCGACTGAAGTTGCTATGCTACAGCCGACTAAAATGGCGCAAGTGCACACATACCTGTACATGGTTCGGTTCCTTCTATTGTTTAAGGCGCTGTCGTAAATGATCGTACTTCGCTGTAGGCGAACTGCCCGCAACTATCTCGCGATACGATTTGCCAGTAATAGGTGGTGTCGCCTTGTAGGCTGGAAACGTCATGGCTATTGTAAGGCGTACAGCATTGGCTTGGACCAGTACAACAGGGGGCTTCAAGGCATTGCGAACTAAGTGTTGGCGGATTCGATGTCCCAATGCCTACAAGATAGCAGTCCGTCTCATCGCTGGCTTGCCACGTAAGCGTGACGTTGGTTGATACCCCGGTCGCTCCGTTAACGGGAAGAAGCAGCGTCGGTATTCCGGGGAAGCCGTTATTGTCCGGGGCGAGGAATGGATACAATCGATCGCCGACTTCCGCCGCATCGACGAGGTCCTGATCGTAATCATCGAGTTCAGGATCAGAAAGCGGCAATCGGCAGCCGGCGCCAATGACATTGGTTGCACCATTCAAGACAATATTCTCAATATCCTCGGCGTCTTCGATCGTGTCACCGCTGGGCATGGTCCAGGCCGTGTCGCGCTTCAAATGAGTCGGGAAATTCGGCTCGCCGGATGGGTCAGGGTTTTGGACGTTGGCGTCGCAGGTGAAGTCCCATTGATCGCTGGTGTGCGGTTCCTCCCACAAGTCGTTCTTCCAGTCGCGCCGCATAAAGATGTTGCCGCTGATATGGATCGAGTCCTCGTTGGTGCTCCACGGAAGTTCGTCGGAACCGAACGAGCTGGTATCTTCCACGACTTTCGCCCGGATGGGGTCCTCATAGTAGAGGCCGTTCCGGTCGCCCCAATAGGGGACATTCGTAGTCCGAAAGAAGTTATTGATGATGTTCATCTTCGGGCCGTTGACGCCGTCGAGGGCGCAGAGCTCCAGGTGTGTCGCGCCGACGGCCACAACGTTATTGAAGAAGTCTACTCGGCCGCCGCTGCCGAAGATGAGCTGCCGCGCAAAGGTGTTGGTGATCAGATTGCGGCAGAAAGTGATGTTTTCATTGGGAAGAAAACCAAGCGTGGGTTCGGAGCCGATGCCGGCGAAGGAAGTGCCCTTAACCGCCCCGCCGATGATGCAGTTCTGAACCGTGACGCGGCATATCTTGCCGGAGACCGCGATGTTGTCATCCCGGCTGGCTCCGATGGAGCAGTGGTCGATGATGATATCGTTGCAGCCCTCGTCCTCGCCCCAGACCAACAACGATCGTGCGCAATGGTTGGGCGCGTTGATGCTGGAGCGAAAGCGCATGTACCGCAGGACGATGTTGTTGCTGTCGTGGATCCTGAACTCGCTGCCGGTAATGGTGGGGCCGCTACCGGTCGCAAACTCACCCGTGATCTTGACGTAAGACTGATTTGAGATCGTCAGCCCGGTCCTCAGAGTAATCTCACCGTTGACGAGCACCTTGATGTTGCGCGGGCCGGTCGTCTGTTCGATAGCGTAGCGCAGCGTGTGCTGAATGGGTGTCTCAACGCCCGGAATATAATCCGCTGGGTGGGTGACCTCGACCCAAGAGTTCGGGTTGTAGTTCTGCGGCGGGTTGTGGAACGCGAACTTGGCCCAGCCCATGGCACCGGTGAAGACCGGCGTGCCCTCGACCGGCACTGAACCGCATGGATACTCCTGTGGTTCCGGCGGATCTTCAGCGACCGTTGATCGAATGGTCAGCGCGCAAAGCATGAGAGAGAGAGAGAGAGAGAGAGAGAGAGAGAGAGAGAGAGAGAGAACGGCTACGGGTCGAAGCGAACTACGACGGTCCATTGGTTTGGCCTCCTGCGTCAAACGACGCGCCAACGGCTCACTTCTCGCCGTCCGCTTGCCCGGTGAGCGGCCCTTCCGGCCCCGCGAGATGACGTGAGTATAACACAAATGCCACCGGCGTGTCAAGCGAATTAGAAGAAGCTTTTAGCCATAAGCCATAAGCCTTAAGCCATTAGCCATTTGCCGGAAGGCAGTGGTCAGGGGCCGGTGGTCAGTTGCTAGTGGCCAGCGGGCAGTGGTCGGTTGGTCAGGGGGCAGGGGCTGGTAGGCAGTTGTCATTGGACAAGACGGACAGCGCCTTGAGCCAGGAGCAACAAGCCGCAATCCGCACGACCGGTCTCACGGTGTCGTGCCGGTGAAGAGGCCGAGGATCGACCCGAAGAAACTGCCCAACACGTCGCGGAACAAGAGCAGGATCAGATTGAGAAAAATCGAAAGCGCCTGAAAGCCGATGTCGAGCACGGCGAGTTGCACGCCGTTTTCCATTCCTACGCTGGGGTCCATTGAAATCTCCGGATGATCGAATCGCCGAGGCGGGGCCTTCGCCGCTTTTCTACCCGCTCGTCGCCGTGCGGATGCAATTCCCGCCACCAGTTTATCGGCAAACCCGGGCCGCCGGGCGGTTTTCCCGCGCGGGCCGGTCGCCTCTATAATCCGCATACCGACATGGCCCCCGGCACGCAGGCAAAACACAGCGACCCGGTTTCGACCGAGCGATCGCGCGACCTTTCGAAGCCCACCGTCACGCTCGGCGTCGTGTCGTATCTCAACGCCCTGCCGCTTTACAGCACCTTGATCGGCCGCGAGCGCGTGGCGATTCGCGCGGCGGTGCCGGCGAAGCTGGCGGCGCTGCTGGCGGCCGGCGAGTGCGACTGCGCAATGCTGCCGGTGGTGGACTACTTTCGGCGGAAGGCGGAACTGGAGCCGGTCGGCGACGGGTGCATCGCCAGCGACGGCGAAACGCTGACGGTGCGCGTGTTTTCGCGCGTGCCGCCTGACAAAGTGACGCGGCTGTGCGTCGATGGCGAATCGCATACTTCGGTGATTCTGGCGCAGGTGATCTGGCGGGAGCTGTATGGCCGAGCGCTGGAATTGGTTCCGCTGCAACGCGGCGACCAATCGCCAAGCGACACAATTCGACCGGTCGCGGAGAGCGGGAGCGCGGCCGATGCGCCGGATTCGATCCTGCTGATCGGCGACAAGGTGATCCGGCAGGCGCCGCGCGGGTACGGGTTCGAGGTTGATCTGGGCGCGGCGTGGAAGCACCTGACCGGGCTGCCGTTTGTGTTCGCGGCGTGGTTCGGCCCGCGCGGGCGCGACGATGCAGCGCTGGCGCGGTTGCTGGGCGAGGCACGGGACGCGGGGGTCGCTTCGGCCTCGCAGATCGCGGAGGCAGCGGCAGCGGAGCACGGCTGGCCGAAGGCGATCGCCGTGGAGTACCTGTGTCGCACGCTGAAGTACACGCTGACGCCGGCGATGCGCGAGGCGATGGAGCGGTTTGAGACGCTCGCATGGCGGGAGGGGCTGCTGTGAGTGCCATCTCCGCCACGCCGCCAACGCCTTCTCACGGTCGCGGCGCGGATCATGCGTCGTC
This sequence comes from Phycisphaerae bacterium RAS2, assembly GCA_007753915.1. Lineage (NCBI taxonomy): Bacteria > Pseudomonadati > Planctomycetota > Phycisphaerae > Phycisphaerae bacterium RAS2. The sequence continues at coordinate 1,025,562 of CP036352.1, read as the reverse complement.
GCGAATCTCGACCGACGATCTTCGCGCGATGTACTTCGACGCGTCAATCCACGAGCTGGGCCGGCGTGCCTTCGACGTGACACAACGACTGCATCCCGAGGATTACCGCACCTACGTCGTCGATCGCAACATCAACTACGCGAACTGGTGCACGGCCAAGTGCATCTTTTGCAATTTCAAGGCCGACGTGCCGGGGCAGCCCAGCGGCCGCACCGACCTGCCCGCGGGGTACACGTTGAGCTACGACGAGATCGGCCGAAAGATCGAGGAACTGGTCGCCATCGGCGGCACGCAGATTCTGATGCAGGGCGGCCTCGTGCCGGGCGAGGGCGAGGCGGGGCTGCCGTTCGAGTGGTATCTCGACTTGATGCGGTTCATCCGGCGGAACTTTCCGGCGATCCACATTCACGCGTTCAGCCCGCCGGAGATTTTCGCGTTCTCGCAAATTTTCGGCATGAGCATCCATGACGTGCTGGCGCGGCTGATGGAGGCGGGGCTGGACAGCGTGCCGGGCGGCGGCGGGGAGATCCTCTCCGACCGGGTGCGCGGGAAGATCGGGATCGGCAAGACCATGACCGGCGAGTGGCTGGAGGTGATGCGACAGTGCCACATTCTCGGCATGCGCACGAGCTGCACGATGATGTTCGGCCACATCGAAACGCTCGACGAGCGACTGGAGCATCTGCGGCTTCTGCGCGATTTGCAGGACGAGTCGCTGGCGCGGGGCAACGGCGGCGGGTTCGGAGCGTTCATTTGCTGGACGTTCCAACCGGACAACACGCCGCTGGGGCGGATGCGGCCGCTGCCTGAAACGCAAGAACGCCAAGACGCCAAGACGCCCAAGCCGCTCAACGACGGAAAGCACCTGCTGCTGGCCGATGCGAACGAATACCTCACGATGCTGGCGCTGTCGCGCATTTATTTAGACAATATACCGAACATCCAGTCGAGCTGGGTGACGATGGGCCCGAAGATCGGGCAGCTTGCCCTGTTCTTCGGGGCGAACGACATGGGCAGCGTGATGATGGAGGAGAACGTCGTCAGCGCCGCGGGCACGACCTATCGCCTCGACGAAGCCATGATCCGCCGGTTGATCGAAGACGCCGGCTGGCGCGCCGTGAAGCGGGATTACCACTACCGGCCGATTGGGTGAGGCATTGCGGCGGACCTTATCGGCGACGGGATTGCAGAGGAAACGGTTTGCCGCGTCGTGATCCGTACGATAAAATAGAGTCATGTCGCACACATTCCCGGTTATTCTGATTCCCCAGCCTGACGGAGGCTACTTCGTCGATTGCCCCTCATTGCCCGGTTGCCATAGCCAGGGCGACACGCGTGATGAAGCGCTCGAGAACATCCGCGAGGCCATCGTCCTGGTCCTTGAAGACATGGCAGAAAAGGGCGAACCGGTTCCGGTGACCGCAAATCAGCCCATGCTCGCCGAGGTCCAAGTCACGACATGAGCCGCCTTCCCACGCTTTCCGGGAGGGAACTGGTTTCGATTTTGCAGCGCCTTGGATACGCTGTTGTGCGACAGCGCGGTAGTCACATGCGGCTACGCCACCCGACTGATCCGTCCCGAAAACCGACAACCGTGCCCGACCATCGTGAATTGAAACCCGGCACGCTCCACGCGATCCTTCGCGACGCTGCGTTAACCGTCGAGCAACTTCGCGAGATGTTGTAGCCAAATTTTGGACCACGTCTTAATCTACTATTTAATTGCTTCATGCCGTACGGACGATGGGGCCGCGAGAAATGCGTACTGGGCAGTGGAAAGACGAGAATCTTGGGCCGGTCGATGCTGTGATTGCGAGACTGAATTCGCTTTCGGCATACGGTGCGTTTCGAGGGCAGGCGAACAACGAATACGATCTATGTCCGACGCTGCTTCGCAAAGACGAGTGTGGTAAGCCGAAGATTGAAGCCCCTGAAAAACGCGAAGTCGAACTCCTGTCGTCCTTTTGCGATAAAGCGAGAATCTATTTTTATGGCCCGGAGCGCCTGTACGCAGACAGGAGGAATCTTCTGCTCGCCTTGCCGTTGGCTCGGCATTACAGCGTGCCGACCAGGGCACTCGATTGGACGCGAGACCCGTTGATCGCCGCCTACTTTGCCTGTGCTAGCGAAGAAAATGAAATAAATGCCGACGGCGTCGTCTGGTGGTTCGATGGCAGGCACCATGATCGAGAAGGAGCGTTCGAATTATCGCTTAAGGATCATTGGATTACTCACCAATTCAAGCGCAACATCTCCGGAGAAGTCGATCTTTCCCGGCTTTTCGAAAAGGACGGCTTGCCCGATCGCCGATTTGTAACGAAAGTCTATTACCCACCCGTCCTTGACAGGATGACAAAACAGAAGGCGTTCCTGACGGTGGCCGGTGAACTTCAAGTCAACCAGCAGACGATGATCCATTCGCTTTCAAAGGGGTGTTGCGGTCGAGTGACCTTCCCCGCGGCAATTAAGCGGGACTTGCTACGCGAGCTTGGTCTAATGGGGATCCATGCAACCGCATTAGGCGATACGATTATTGACCGGATTGGCGCATCATTGCACTAGCCCGTTACATCTTAAAGCGCGACTATCACTACCGGCCGATGGCCTGATTCGCCTCGTTAGCCGGGGACTCGATCGGCGTGCCGCAATCCGGGCAAACGGCCGATTGGATTTGATAGAGCGGATAGCCGCATTTACGGCAGTTGTCTTCCTCGATCTCGATGGCGAACTTGAGGCCGCACCGGCCGCAGCGCGACCGGCCCGCAGGAAGCGATTGCGCCGTGCTGCACCGGGGGCAGGTCAGGGCGATTTGCAGCTCGACGGTCCGGACCGCCTCACGCGCCTGCATCGCCGAGATGCGGTGGAGGATCGGCAGCGAGACCGTGCCGCAGGCGGTCAGAATCGCCAGCACGCCGGCGATGCGAGCCAGCATGTCATCGGAGACGTCCCAGACGATCATCGTGATCAACTCGCCGGCCAGCAGGATCGCGCAGACAACCGTCACCGTTTGAATGATTGCCCACTGCGTTCGCAGCCGCGCCAGCGACATAAGGCCGATGTGGCATAGCGTGACCGCAACGATCCACGTCACCAGCAGCGCGCGGCCAAACTCCTCAGTGAAACCGTGAATCAGCCACACCATCGTCAGGCTCATGATCAGCGCCGCGGTGACGCCGATCGCCGCCATGGGACCGATCGGGTGCCAGCGCCGCCGCTCCCACGGGACTGCTGCTGTCAGCCCGAGGATCGAACATGCGCTGACGATTCCCGTGGTGGCGAGGATTTTTTCCTCAAACGGACCGATCTGCCCAATCACGAGGCAATAGATCCCCACCAGCCCGCAAAGCGAAACCGAACCGATCAGGCCGAGGAGAAGTGTGCGCTGGGTTCGAGTGCGTAAAGCCATGTCAGCAAAGAGTGTAACAAGCACACCGCCGCAGCCCAATGCGGAAAAACCAAGCCCGACATTAACAGATTCTTAACCGTGACCTCGTATGGGCTTAATTCCGACGCGGTATCGTTCCCGAGTAAGAACCTGGGTGGACAAGGCCCGAGTCGCATCAGACCGGGTCGCGGAGGATTCCACCAGCAGGCGCTTTTCGGATGGGAAATCAAAGGATTGGCTTGGTCACACTTTACGGAAGGAAGGGACGAGACATGAGGAAGCAAATCGTCATCGCAGGGTTGCTCGTGGGATTGATGTCGGCCGGAGCGCAGGCATCGATCATGATCACCGAGTGGATGTACCAAGGCGCGAACGGCGAGTTCGTGGAGATCACGAACATGAGCGGCGCACCGATCGACATGACCGGCTGGAGCTACGACGACAACACCGACACGTGCGGCACGGTCGATCTTGGCTCGCTCGGTGTTCTGCAGCCGGGTGAGTCGGCCGTATTCACCGAGGCGCTGGAGGGCGACTTCCGCACGGCGTGGAATTTGGATCCGTCGGTGGCGGTCCTGGGCGGCGTGACCGACAACCTTAGCCGCAACGACGCGATCAATATCTTTACACCGGGCTGCGCGTTGTCAGACCGCCTCCGATACGGCGATCAGGATTTCATTGGTTCGATCCGGACGCAGAATCGCAGCGGCAACCCGCTTACGCTCGCGGCCCTCGGCGCGAACGACCCCTACCAGTGGAAACTGGCGCTGGACGGTGACGAATACGGTTCGTATTTCTCGACCGGACTAGATCAAGGCAACCCCGGCACGTTTGTCCCCGAGCCGAGCACGCTGGCGCTGCTTTCTCTCTGTGGATTGGGCCTGCTCCGCCGCCGCTGCTAAGCGGATTTCCAGCCCATCCTGCGAATTCTGGATTCGTTTCGACCCGCTTCCGGCATGACCGGCGGCGGGTCTTTTTTTGTTGATTGCCCGGGGTTGCTGCGCGGTATGATGCGCCCAGCGGGGGGGGCGAGTTGAGTCGTCCGATGTTTTCGATCGTAACGAGGCGTCGGACAATTCAGAAAGGCAGGTGTTCCATGACCGCGCGATTGAGAACGGTGTCATTGGTCGGTGGTTCGCTTCTGCTGGGCGTCAGCTTTCTGGCGTTCGCCCAAGGCCCGGGCGATGAGAAGGAACAAAAGGTCAAGGCGGGTGATCTGCCCAAGGCCGCGCTGGAAGCGCTCAAGAAGCTCGCGGCGGGTGCGGAGATCACCGAATTCGAAATGGAAGTCGAGAACGGCGTCACGCTGTATGAGGGATCGTGGAAGAGTCCGCACGGCGAAGTCGAGGCCGAAGTGACGGCGCAAGGAGACCTTGTCGAGATGGAAGAGCACATCTCGCCCGAGGTGCTGCCGAAGGCCGTTCTGGAAGCGGTGCGCAAGACCGGCGGCAGCGACGCGAAGCTTCATGCCGAAAAGCTGACAACCATCCACTACGAAGTGAAGTTCACGAAGAATGGCAAACGCCACGAAGTGACGTACACGCCCGACGGCCGCGCAGCAGGCAACGAGGCGGAAGACGACGATGGCGAGGAAGACGACGACTAGCAAGTGATTTGATCGTTCTCTTGCTTTGAAGTGCTGGCGATTAGTTTGCGCCGAGCGTTGTTTGCGCAGACAGTGGGTACGGATTGCCCGCATGGACCGGCAATAAACTGGGCGTCTGATGAAGTGTGCAATGTTGGTGCTGTTTCTGGCTCTGCTGGTCGGCCCGCGCTGCGCTTCGAAGGAAAAACCGTCTTCAGGCGGCGGTCCCCCATCTTCGCAGGTGGCTTTAGATAATCGCTGGCAGGATCGTAGCGATCGCCACGAACTTGTATTCATGGGCACCGTTACGAGCCTTGCTCCAACAAATTGGGACGACCGAATAAACCGCTGGGTCGTGACCATGCGCGTGGACCGGACGATTGCGGGTGAATATACAGAAGAGTATTTTCAGTTCGCGGTCCACAGCCCCACCCAATCATGCTTGGAAACTGGAAAGTCCTATCAGGTTTGCGCAACGTGGACGGGAATGGGTTACAAAGTTGATCAGCGCCAATGGTGCAAGTAATCCGACCAGGGATCGAAAGTAACAAGCCTATGCGACAGCCACCTCTCGCGCGTGCTCCTGCTGCCACGCCAGCAGCGACACGAGCGCCCAGAGGCAATAGTTGTGATCGGCTCGGCCGCGGGTGTGTTCATCCAGCATGGCCAGCGCGCCCTCGCGATTGAGAATCGTGCCGAAGAAGCAGCGATCGGCAGCAATAAGATCGCGCACCATGCCGTTCAGCGGGCCGCGCATCCACGGGCCGACCGGCACCTCAAACCCGCGCTTGGGCCGGTTGTGCAGGATCGGCGGCAGCAGGTCACGATACGAGTCGATGAGCATGAACTTCTTCCGCCAGCCGTTGAGCTTCCATCGCCACGGCAGCCCGGCGACGAAGTCGGCCACGCGGTGATCCATGAAGGGCGAGCGCACCTCCAGCCCGTGGGCCATCGACATCAGGTCGATCTTCGTGAGCATGTCGTCCGGCAGTGACGTCTGCCACTCGACGCGCAGATGATGATTCAAGTCGGGCGAGTCTTTCGGCTCGCCGCGAAAGCCCCAGAGCATTTGGGCGATGTCGTCGATGATCGCGGGAGAATCGTCCGGCCGGTGCAAGAGGCGCGAGAACGCGCCCGCGTCGGACGTTCGCATCCAGTTCGCGTAGCGGTGCGGTCCGCGTGGGTCCATGCCTCGGATCGCGCGCTTGAGCTGGCTGGCGACCTTGCCGAGAAACGTTTCGCGCTTGGCAGGCAGGCATTCGACCATTCGCCGGGCCGGGCCGTACAGCGGGGTGCGCGCGAACCAGCCGAATCGCTCGATCAGCGTGGCCGCGGCGTAGCGCGCGTAACCTGCGAATTGCTCATCGGCCCCGTCGCCCGACAACGCCACCGTCACGTGCTGCCGCGTCATGCGACTAAGCAGATAGGTCGGCAGCGCGCTGCTGTCGGCGAACGGCTCGCCGAGGTGCGACTGCACCGTCGGGATGATCTCGCGCACGTCGTCGATGCGCAGCGGGATCTCGGTGTGATCGGTGCCGTACCGGTCCGCCACGGCCCGCGCATAGCGACTTTCATCAAAATACACGAAACCCGGAAACGTCACCGAAAACGTCTTCACCCGCCCCGCCGCCACGCGCGCGGCGACGGCTGTCACAATCGCCGAATCGATCCCGCCGGAGAGAAACACTCCCACCGGCACGTCGGCAATCAGCCGATGCTCGACCGCGTCTTCCACCAGTTCGCGCAATTCCTCGCAGGCTGCCGTGTACGACGAACCTTCGGGACGCGACGGAAGGGACGCATCGGGCTTTCGCAACGGGCGGCTCCATCGCTCGACGGTGATGCGGCCGTCGTGCCAGCGGGCAAGATGCCCGGGGCGCAGCTTGTGGACCTGTTGAAAAATGGTGCGCGGCGCGGCGATGAAGCCCAGCGAGAGCAGTTCGTAGACCGCCCGCGGATCGATGGACAGATCACGCAGCGGCGGGCGGATCGCCGCCAGTTCCGATGCGAACGCAAGCCCCCCGTCGAACTCGGCGTACAGGAGCGGCTTCACACCCGCGTGGTCGCGCGCGAGCGTGAATGTGCGCGTCGGGTGGTTCCAGACGGCGAAGGCGAACATGCCGTTGAGCCGCGGCAGGAACCCCAGGGTCGGATCGCGCCGGCACAGTTCCAGCAGCACCTCGGTATCGCCGGATGACTTGATCTGCGCCCCGGCCGCGCGCAGTTCATCGCGCAGCTCGTGAAAATTGTATATTTCACCGTTGAAGACAAGGCTCGTCGTGCCGTCGGCGCTGTGCATCGGCTGATCGGCCGCCGGCGAAAGGTCCTGCACCTTCAGCCGGCTGTGCGCGAAGGCCAGGCCGATCTCGGGCCGCGTCCAGGTCCCCGCACCATCGGGCCCGCGATGGGCGATGTGCTTGAGCATGCGCGCGAGGACGGCGTCGTCGAGCAACCCTTTGGGGCGTAAGTAACCGGCGATGCCGCACATGGGCGTGATCTTAGGGCGGCGCGGCGGCAGCGGCCAACGTTACTTGGCCTGGAGCTTCTTGAAGTCGTTGAGAAACCGCTCGAGGCCGATGTCCGTCAACGGGTGATTGAGCAACTGCTTGAAAACGCTGTACGGCATGGTGCCGATGTCGGCGCCGGCCTTGGCGGCCTGCACGACGTGCAGCGGGTGGCGCAGGCTGGCCGCGAGGATCTCGGTGCGGAAGCCGTAGTTGTCGTAGATTAGACGAATGTCATCAATCAACGCCATGCCGTCCTGGCCGATGTCGTCCAGCCGGCCCAGAAACGGCGAGCAGAACGTCGCGCCGGCCTTGGCCACGATCAGCGCCTGGATCGGCTGAAACACCAGCGTGAGATTCGTCTTGACGCCCTCGGCCGAGAGAATCTTCAGGGCCTTCACGCCTTCGGGGATCGTCGGTAGCTTCACGATTACGTTTTCGGCGATCTTCGCCAGCTCGCGGCCTTCCTTCACCATGGCGTCGCAGGTGGTCGAAACCACCTCGGCCGAGACGGGGCCGGGGATGATCTCGCAAATCTGCCCGACGAGCGTCTTGAAATCCTTGCCCTCCTTGGCGACGAGGCTGGGATTGGTGGTGACGCCGTCAACGATGCCAAGCGCCGCCCCGGCGCGGATTTCATCGAGGTTGGCCGTATCGAGAAAGAACTTCATGCGCTGCTCCCGTGAGTGAACGTGCTGTGGTGCATTCCAACGGGCTGTATTTTATGCGCCCGTCGCATCCGAGCCAACGCATAGCGCGCAGGCCCTCCGGGCGGCGTCGTGCGCCGCGCGGCGAGCCTGTGAATTACCGATGGAGCGGGCTGCCTGCGGGCAATTACGGTCCCAGCAGATCGGCCACGAAGTCGTCGATGTCCTGTTCGAGCGTGCCGCCGTACTCAGCGCACATCGGATTCGTTCCGCCGACCGGGTTGCCGAGCTTGGCGCCCACGAAGCCGGCGATATCGCCGCCCTCGACCGCACCGCTCAAGTTGAGGTCGCCCAGCAGCACACAACTCCCGCAACCGGTCGTGAGCGTGACCGTGCCCGACACGCTATTGAAGGGCGTCTGAAATCCTTCGAAGTTTCGCGCCCGAACACGGAAGCTGTATTGCGTGCAGGGCGTCAGACCGGTGATGGTGGTCGTGTTCGCGCCGGCGCCGGTGACCCAAACGTTTGCACCGGTTCCCGCAGGGGGCGTCATCTCGTAGAAGAAGCCGGTCTGGAGGAAACCGACGTTGGTGAACGTGCCGGTGGCCGTCACCTGAATCGTTGTGTCGGTGATCGTGCCGAACGAGATGCCGGTCGGCGTTTGAATGCCCGAGCCGACGCCGAAGTTCGCCGAGTAGCTGGTCTGGTTGATGTTCGGCGAGCTGTCCCGCGCAGCCACGCGATAGGTGTAGGCGCTGTTGGCCGAGGGAAGCGCGACGTCGGTGTAGTCGCGGCTGGGCTGCCATCCGCTGTCGTGTCCGCCCGCGCCGGAGACGTAGTCAAAGTTGTAAAAGGCCGGGGGGCTTTCGATGTCGGTCGCCACGGTCGCCTGCATGGCGATCGACTGGTGGTCGACGGGATTCGGGTTGATCGAGAAGCTCATCGGGTTGGGTGTCGGCGGATCGACGTCGCCCGGGTCCTGCGGCGGAAAGTCCCAGCCGATGGCGTCAAACGCGCGCTGGTCGGCAACACGATAGTAGTTCGGGAAGAACGTCTCGCCGCCGCCGAGGGTCGGGTCCATGATGCCGATGTTGAAATTGTCACGGAAGTGCGAGGCCTGACTCGGGCTGCCGTCTTCCATCCGGTATTCGGCCTGAATGTTGTCGAAGATGTGCGAGTCGTTCGGGGAGTTGTTGGAAACCAGCCGCGGGCGAAGGGTGAATTCGGCAGTGTTGTCAGGGTTGTAATCGAAGGCGCCGTCGGTCAACTGAAACCGAAACAGGTCCAGACCTTCCATGTCGCCGGGGTTGAAGTCCGTCGCCGACACAAAGCCCATGGCATGGCCGACTTCGTGAACGGCGACCGAGCGGAAGCAGGTCAACCCACCCACGCCGTTGGTCGGATCGTAGTCAAACGAGAAATCTGTATTAAAGGTGATGCCGGCGTTCGTTCCGGCCGTCGTGATGTTGCGCATGGCCGCCCAGTTGGCCTCGGTGATGTCCATTGTGGACTGATTCGACACGGTGTCGGACGCGCCGTTGTAGCGCACCGGGCAGGTGGGCGCCGGCGGGAGAAACGTCTGAATCGTGTCATCAAAATCCAGCGTCTGGAGATTGGACCGGATGGTCGTGTATGAAATGTTGTTGACGTAATCCGAACCGGTCGCCGCGAGAACGCCCGGCCCCATCGACTGAAACCCGACATTGAGCGTGACGGTGATCGGATCGCTGAACTGGCTCTCGATGTACAGCGCGACGGCATCCAGCGCTGCCACTGCACCCGCCGGCGGACTGCCGCTGACGTTGAAGACGATGTTCAGGCCGCCGGGGCCGCGCAGCGCCGCCGGGTTGACCTGGATCACAGGCCCCTGTTCGAACATCTGCTTGAAATCCGCCGCAATGCGCGCGAGGTCTTCCGCCGTCTTGCCTTCCAGATTCGAGCCGCAACTGAATCGCCAGCGCCGCTCGGTCGTGTACTCGACGGGGCGACCGGTCTCGTCATCAAACGTAATCGGTTCCTGCGGTTCGACGAACTGAAGGTGTTGATGGCCTGAATGATCGTCCTTCGCCGCGCTCAAAGCCTCGGCCCCGTCGGAAGATTGGGCATGAACCGCCCCCGCCGACATGAGACCCACTACAACGAGAAACCAAAATGTCCTGCTCATGAATGCCGCTCCACCTTTCACGTTGCTACGCTTGCCCCAGAAGACTCAAGGGGTCGCCAACAAATCGGTCACGAATGCGTCAATATCCTGCTCCAACGTTCCACCGTATTCGGCACATTGCGGATTGGTACCGCCGACCGGGTTGCCGAGCTTGGCGCCGACGAATCCGGCGATGTCGCCGCCCTCGACAGCCCCGCTGTTGTTCAAGTCGCCCAAAAGCGTGCAGCCGGTGCATCCTGTGGTGAACACAAGCGTGGGAGCCGCATTGTCGAAGCCGGTCTCAATTCCCTGGAAGTTGCGCGCCTTCACGCGGAAGCCGTATTGCGTGCAAGGCGTCAGGCCAGAAACCGTGATGCTGTTGGCGCCAACGCCGGTGACCCAGACGTTGGCCCCGCTGCCGGCCGCCGGCGTCATCTCGTAGAAAAGGCCTGTTTGCAGGAAGCCGAGATTGGTAAAAGTTCCGGCCGCGTTCACGGCAACGGACGAATCGGTGATCGTTCCAAATGACACTCCCATGGGTGTCTCAATGGCCGTGGAAACGGAGGCCGTGGCCGAGAAGCCCGTCTGATTGAAGTTGGGCGTCGCGCTGTCGCGTGCGGCCACGCGATAAGTGTAATTGCTGTTGGCCAGCGGCAATCCTGTGTCGGTGTAATCACGTGACGCCTGGATGCTGTCATGGCCGCCGGCGCCTGAAACATAGTCGAAGTAGTAATTGACCGGGGGCGAGCTCGTGTCGGTCGCTTCGGTTGCCTGCATGAAGACCGATGACGTGTTGACCGTGGTCGGCGCGATGGAGAACGACATCGGATCGGGCGAGGGCGGCGTCAGGTCGACCGGAGCAAACGTAAACTTGCCCAGCCACGTGCCCCAGGTGTTCGTCGCGTGCACGTATTCCTGCACTGTCCAGATCGTCTCGCCATCACTGGGATCCACCGTCGTCAAACTGTAATCACCCCAACGATTGCGGCCGGAGCCGTCTGTGAAGGTGTAAGACGCATTGCCGGACTTGAGCAGAGCCGGCGTCGTGGTCTGACCTGCCGGATCGTTCACGAGACGACCGCAGTAATAGGAACTGGCAAACTCGCCGGCATGCGATCCGGAGAAGCCCAGCACCATATGCCCGCTGTTGTTCACCGTGAGCGAAGGCATAAAGTAGTGACGTGTGGCGTCGGTCACGTTGCCCTGCTGGCTCAACGTGATGAAGGGCGACGAGGCGTTTTCCTGGAACTTGTACCAGCGCACTGCTGCACGACCCCCGACGTTGATGCAATGCGTCGCATAGAAAAACCCGTTTCGGTACAAGGCATTGATGATTCGCACGTCGATGGTATCGAGGGCGACGCCGCTGCCCATGGAGGGCGCATCGGGCGGAGTGGAATAGGAGTTCACGCCCACCGTGGCGACGGTCGTCAACGTGGGGGCGGTCATCGGCGGGTTCACACGGCGGAATCGAATGCTCGACGCACTGGAACCCGTCACCGACACGATGTAGCCGCCCGGCGTGATCGGGGTGCCGTAGACCTGCGCGGCCTGAAGCGTAATCTCGGCGCCGGAGATGTTGCGGAAGGCCGTCAGCGTTCCCATGCTGGGTGAGACGGCAATCATGGGCGCTTTCTCCAGCGCAAAGATCGTTCGATTGCAGCCCACCATGTAGGCGCCGATGTAAATTCCGTTGGCATCCACGCCCAACGTCGGATGATCAACCCAGCACGCGGCATCCGAGCCGGCCGCGGCGGTGAAGAAGGTCTTAAAATAGCTCCCCGTCGCACTGTTGGAGGTTGAAACAGCGACGTGAATTGTCGAACCGAAATTGGTTGCGACCACAATCCAGCGGCCCGAGTGGGTGTCATAGACGACGCGCGGATCGCCTCCCGTGAAGGATTGCCCGCTTCCATTGAAGAAGTTGCCCAGACTCATGCTTTGAATCTTCGCGCCGGTCGTCTTGTTGTAAACAACGTAGCTGGAGTTGATCACTTCAACAAAGTGGTTGGGGCCGATCGCGCCGCACGTGTCGGGCGGGATCGACGAGGCGCCGGGATCGCTGCCAAAAAAGACGCCCTGGTATTGGGCGATCAACGTAGGACCGCCCGAGCCGCGAAGGAGAGCATTGCCATCGTCTTCGGACTCGCCGGACTCGGCCGCGACGGGCTTTGAGCCGACCGGCGACACCGGAGCCGGAATGATGTTCACGTCCTGCGGCGTGTCCTGCGGAATAGGGCCGAAGCCCTCCTCCCACAAAAGACCGCGATAGCCCGAGCCGGAGAGTTTGTCGTTGTAACGCAGGTCCTCAAAATCGATGATGGTCGCATTGCCGAAAGCCCCGCCCGGCGCCGGCATCTCGACAAACGTCAGATCATCCAGCGAAAACCAGCCGGCATCCGGCTGCGCGGCTTCGGCCTCGAACACGATGCGGTCCACGTTGTCGAGATTCAAATCAAACCACTGCGGCGCGAGCGTCAAACCGCGAATGACATCGGTCCGTCCGACTTCCCTGCCCTGCAGATAGCCGACGACGCGCAGGCCGGGCGTCGTAACGGACAGACTCGTCTGGCCGCCGAGGTGTGCCCCGAGCACGCGCACCGGTCGCGGGAAGCCGATTCCCATGCGCGTGTCGCCCCACTTGTTCATGACGTTGTAATTGCCAGACCCTGTCGGGCTGATGGCACGGGGCGAAGGCACGACCCAGGCCCCGTGAGCGCCGTTTCGCGCTTTGGGATTCCGCATGGACGGCGGCATGGCCAGATCCCGCGCGATCACTTCCTCGTTGGATTCGATGATCCCAGGTCCGATCATCGACGGATCGATTCGCTCACCCGAAACGGTGTAACCGTCCGGCTCGTCGGAAAGTTGATGCGTCTCCGCAAATGCAACGCTTGAGATGACGGCAAGAAAAGAAAAGACGATCACCACGGCCGGAAGTGGCTTGCTCATCCGCTCGCTCCTGTTTCCACCCTTATGACGTCGTGACCGTCGGGAGTAACTACATCTTATCGCAATGCGGGAGTGGGAAACCAGCAAAAAACAGCGGCCGCAGACCAATTCGGACGTCGCTAATGCCTGAATTCGTGGCATTCAGGGCGGTTTTTGGTGGAAAACGCACACCGCAGGCGGCTTGCGATTGAGAGGATGAAAATCCCGGGAGCGTGCGCGGAGCGTGATTCCCACCGGTCTACCGCGGCGGAGCGGGCTAAAGCGTCGAGGCGACAAACGCACGGTTGCGGGCATCCCACGCGCCGGGGTCGGTCAGGAACGCGTAGAGATCATCGGCCGTATTCGCGTCGGTGCAGATTCCCGCGCGCTCGACCGCGGCGGCGTATTCCAGACCGCGCTCCAATAACTTCTTGTAGCGAATATCGTGACAGTTGTGCAGCAGCCAGTCGTGAGCGTCGTCGTAGCGCGTGTGATGCGACGTCGGATGGGATTCGGTTGTCATCATGATGGCACCATTAAGAAAGCTGTTAGCCATGAGCCGTCAATCCGCAGTCAGAACCGTGCTGCCGCATGACGGCGCCCGCTGGCCGATCGATTCCTCAAATTCCGCGCCGGCGCGGATGGCCGCGAGGTTGGCCTCGATCAACTCCGCGTGCTTCTTGCCGACGACCGCCGCCACGGCGCGCTCCAACCATTCCTGCTTCAGGTCATCCTGCACGGCCAACAGCGTCCCGAGCATGACCATGTTCGCCACACGCTCGCTTCCCGCCTGCCGCGCGAGATCAGCGGCCGGCACGTGCAACACGGTGACATCGGCCCGATCGCAGCGGATCGGGACCATCGACGAATTGACCAGGACCGCGCCGCCGGACCGCACGACCGGAGCAAACTTTTCCAGCGAGGGCTGATTCATGGCGATGAGAATGTCATACATGGCGGAGATCGGCGAGCCGATTTCGTCATCGGAGAAGATGGTCGTGCAGTTGGCCGTACCGCCGCGCATCTCGGGCCCGTACGACGGGAACCACGTCGTGTGATAGCCCTGTTTCATGGCGGCGTCGGCGAGAATCTGCCCAATGAGCAGGATGCCCTGTCCGCCGAAGCCCGCGATGAGGACGCGCTGGATCATGGGGTTGCCACCATCCCTTCGATTGCCTGCGCAATCGGCTCCTTGGAAGGCGTCACGCGGTCGATGAAGACGCCCGGCTTGAAGGTCTGCACCACCGTCTTGTCGATGTATTCCATCGCCTTGACGGGCGACATCCCCCACTGAACCGGGCAGGTGCTCAAGAATTCGACCAGCGCGAAGCCCTTGTGCTCAAGCTGCGCGCGAATCGCCGCCCGCATGTACTTTCGCGCCGTGTGGATGTTCTTCGGGCTGGTGATCGGCACGCGCGCCAAGTACGCCACGGCCGGCAATGACGAGAGCATCTCACACACGCCGATCGGCGGCCCGGCGATACCCAGTTCCCGTCCGCGCGGCGACGTCGTTGTCTTCTGCCCGACCAGCGATGTCGGGGCCATCTGCCCGCCGGTCATGCCGTAGATGCCATTGTTCACAAAGAACACGCAGATGTTCTCGCCGCGCGCTGCCGCATGGACCGACTCCGCGAGACCGATCGCCGCGAGGTCGCCGTCGCCTTGATACGTAAACACGAACCGATTCGGGTCGGCTCGCTTCACCGCCGTCGCCACCGCCGCCGCCCGCCCGTGGCTGGCTTCGATCATATCAAAGTGGAAGTATTCGAATGCAAAGACCGAACAGCCGACCGGGCAGACGCCGACGGTGCGCTCAAACAATCCGAACTCGTCGATCATCTCGCCGACGAGCCGGTGGATAATCCCATGTGTGCAGCCGGGGCAGTAGTGCATCACTTTGTCGGTCATGCACTCGGGGCGGTCGAACACGACTTCTCTTTCACCGTTGCCGTTGTTCGACGCTGCGCCGGCGACCGGTGTGCACGCTGTCTCGCCGCAAGTTGGCCCGCAGATGTCACCCATGGCAAGCCTCCTCGGTTCTTGCGGGCATCGCGCGCTTCGGCAATGAATCACCCGCGAGTTGGCGCGTTACAAACTCCGCGACTTCCTCGGGCGACGGAATCACGCCGCCCATGCGTCCGAAGAACTCCACCGGCTTCGCGCCGTTGATCGTCAGCCGCACGTCTTCCACCATCTGGCCCGCGTTCAGCTCAAACACGACGATTCGCTTCGCGCCGGCCGTCGCCTGTCGC
Source organism: Phycisphaerae bacterium RAS2 (assembly GCA_007753915.1). Taxonomy (NCBI): domain Bacteria; kingdom Pseudomonadati; phylum Planctomycetota; class Phycisphaerae; species Phycisphaerae bacterium RAS2. The sequence goes on along the minus strand of CP036352.1, from coordinate 1,010,115 downwards.
AGCGCCTCGACTGGGAACGGGTAGAGCGTCTGCGGGCGGAAGAGGCCTACGCGCTGGCCCGCCGCGCGAAGTTGGCGAATCGCGGAGAGCGCGACGCGCGCCGCCGCACCGAACGCGACGATGACCAGCTCGGCGTCGTCGGTGAATCGCGTGTCGAAGCGAATCTCCGCCCGCGCATCGAGGTAGGTTCGCTGGAGCAGTTGGTTGTGCCGCTCCAGTTCGTCTGCACTCAAAAAAAGCGAGTTGACCACATTCTTGTGGCTGCGCGCGCCGCGACCGGTGCAGGCCCAGTCTGCCGGACGATGCACCGCCGGAGGAAAGTCATCGGGGACGGTTGCCGGTTCGAGCATCGAGCCGAGCACGGCGTCGGCCAGAATCATGACCGGCATGCGATGGCGCTCGGCGATCTCAAAAGCCCTGCGCGGGAACTCGAACATCTCCTGCACGTTCCACGGGGCCAGCACGATGCAACGATAATCGCCGTGGCCCCCGCCCTTGCACGCCTGAAAGTAATCCGCCTGCGACGGCGCAATGTTGCCCAGGCCCGGCCCGCCGCGCATCACGTTGATCACTACGCACGGCAGACGCGCGCCCGCGATGTAGCTCAAGCCCTCCATCATCAGGCTGATGCCCGGGCTTGAACTGCTGGTCACGGCGCGATGACCCGCGGCGGCCGCGCCGTAAACCATGTTGATTGATGCAACTTCGCTTTCGGCCTGAAGGAAGACGCGCCCGAGCCGCGGCATCAGGTCCGACAGCAGCTCGGGCACTTCGTTCTGCGGAGTGATCGGATATCCAAAGAAGCACTCAACGCCGCCGGCAATCGCGCCGAGGGCGAGGGCTTCGTTGCCTTTGACGAGCCGCCGCGAACTGGAGGAGGAAGAGGGGGTGAGGTGGTCGATCGCGGCGGCTCCCGACAGTCTGTTGTCAACTTGCACCGGCATGTTGAACCGCATCCTGTTGCCATCAGCCCCTGGACTTCTTCTTTCGACGCGTTACGCGGATGCCCGTCTCCGGGCACATCTCGGCACACAGGCCGCACGCGGTACACGCGTCGAGATCGTGATTCACGGCCGGGTGATACCCCGCCCGATTCAGTCCGTCTTCGAGTTTCAGAATGTGCCGCGGGCAGAACACGACACACAGCCCGCATCCCTTGCATCGATCGCGATCAATCTGTGTGCTCATGACAGCCGGATCGCTCTCCAGGGCGACACACCCTCGGTTAGCAGATAGGCAATTCCGGTGCCAGTAGGAAGAATTGCCGTGGAAGTGAGAGAAACGCGAATTCATGGGCCGAGGAGCGGTCTCATGCGTCCGTGGCCTGCGAGAATCCCCGCGCGGAGCGTGGAAAAAGGCTTTGGCGGGTGTGTGCGTCGATGATGCAAGCCCAACGGGCCGGGCAATCTATCAGATTCCCGATTTGGCCGCGCGGGCTTTAATTCGCCCGATGCGTTCGCGCCGTTTTTTCTGTCGGGCGACGCGATCTTTGATCCGCGAAGTGAAGAAGTGCATCGCCTGTCGCTTCGGCGATCGCGGCCTACGAATGACGATCTGAACGTCATCCTCCCACAGAGGTCGAGCGGGCACCGGCATCTCGAGCCGCCGGATGTTTAGCCCCTCGCGATTCAGAAGTGCGCAAAGCAGGGTCGCCTTGCGAATGTGCTCTCGCGCCGTCGGCTTGAACCAGGTGTAGGGGCGTCGGCTTCGCGAGTCTTGGTATGCATCCGACGGCACAGGCGACGTGTGATCGCAAATCCACTTGGTGAGCTGCTCGATCTCCTGAAGCCGGCCGCTTTTCGAACGCAACGTGGGCCGGTCTCCGTCAACCATGGCAAGGAAATCATCCGCCGCGCCGAAGAATCCGTCCCCGCGCGCGGTTTCAAACCGGACCATGAGAGGTGTCGGTGCTTCCCGAGGTTTTGTTCGCTTGGTCGAACCCATGAGCGGATTACTTAGGTTTTAATGGACTACTTCTCGTTCCGTGATAATCAAAGTCAACGGGTACCCGAACGCTGTTCGCGAAGCGTCAAGTGCAATAGTCCAAATGTCAATATCAACGCCAGCACAACGGACAGGATGACCAGCCGCGTTGTAATAGGGCGGTAGAGCACGACCGCCAGCCCCATCGCAAGCGACAACGCCGCGAGAAGCAGATTGACTTTCGCAAACATGGCGCGGTCCGACTGGTCTTCAACGCGCGGATGCCTGCGCACCCATGCTTCCTGCATTCTGTCTTTGAAGGTGCGAAAGCCTGACGGCAGGGCATTCAGAAATCCATCCGCGAACAGGACCGCCAGCAAAAGCCCGGCCAGGACCCGCTCAAACGCCTTCAGTGCCGGCCAGTCCCGCCACAGCACCGGCACCAAGGCTGCGAACGTCGCGAGCACGAGTGCCGCCCAGATTCGCTTGGTGCGCGAGTTTTTCCAGGTGTCTAGAAACGCCCTCATCCACTCCGGCCCGGCACGTTGAAACACCACGCGCGAGAGAAGCATCATGCCGACGAGCGTAAGCCACGACACGCGAACGCAATCCACGGCCAGAGGCGACATAGAGGCCCCTACTCCGCCAGGTACGTGTACCCCTTCAGCCCCTGCTCGTATCGCCGCAGGAACTCAGCCGACTCGTGGAAGGTGATCTGCTTGCTGCGGACGGCCTCCTCCACCGTGCGGCGGAGCTTGGCGATCAACGTCTCGGTGGGGTACTGCACATATTGCAGGACTTCCTGAATCGTGTCGCCGTCGACGACGTGCTCGATGAAATACTCGCCGTTGTTGCCGAGGGTGACGTGGATGGCGTTGGTGTCGCCGAAAAGGTTGTGCATGTCGCCGAGGATTTCCTGGTAGGCCCCGGTCATGAAGATGCCGACGTAGTAGTCCTCGCCCTGATGCACGGGATGCAGCTCGAGCGAACTCTTGATGTCGCGAAGATCAATAAACTTGTCGATCTTCCCGTCGCTGTCGCAGGTGATGTCGGCCAGCACGCCCCGCCGCGTCGGCTCCTCGGTCAGCCGGTGGATCGGCATGATCGGGAAAAGCTGATCGACGGCCCAGCAGTCGGGCACGCTCTGAAACGCCGAGAAGTTGCAGACGTACGTATCGGCCAGCATCGCCTCCAGCCCCTGCAACTCGTCCGGCACGTAGTCCTTCTCGCGCATGATGTTCGCGATCCGCCGGCAGGCCGCCCAGAAGATCACCTCCATCGTGCTGCACTGCTGAATCGTGAGGTAGCCGAGGTTGAAGGCGCTCATGGCCTCGTCGCGCAGATGCAGGATGTCGTGATAGGCTTCCTGGAAGTTCTTCGCGCTGATCGAGTTGTATGCTTCGAGCAGATTCTGCAACACCTGCGGTGCGTCTTCCGGCAGGCTCGCCGGCGCCGGGTGCTCGGCCTGCTCGGTCACGCCCAGCACGTTGAAGATCAGCACGCTGTGGTGCGCCGTGATCGCCCGGCCGCACTCGGTGACGATCGTCGGATGCGGCACCTCGGCGGCGTTGCAGGCCTGCGCCACGGCCGAGACGACGTCGCTCACGTACTCCTGCATCGTGTAATTGGCGCTGGACTGGAAGTTGCTGCTGCTGCCGTCGTAGTCCACAGCCATGCCGCCGCCGACATCGAAATACTTCAGCCCCGCGCCGAGCTTGGTCAATTCAAGATAAAGCCGGCAGCCCTCGGCCAAGGCCTGCTTGATTGAGCGGATGTTGGTGATCTGGCTGCCGATGTGGAAGTGCGTGAGTTGCAGGCAGTCCAGCATGCCCTCGCTGCGGAGCAGTTCGACGCCCTTAAGCATTTCCGTGAGCGTCAGGCCGAACTTGGACTTCGACCCGCCCGACTCCTGCCAGCGGCCCGAGCCTTTCGCCGCCAGCTTCATGCGGAAGCCGATCTTCGGGCGGACCTTCATCGCATTGGATCGATCCAGGATGCGCACAAGCTCCTGATATTCTTCCACGACGAGCACAATCGTCTTGCCCAGCCTCGTCGCCCAGAGGGCCATGTCGATGTATTCGTTGTCCTTATAACCGTTGCAGATGATGAGCGGCTCGCGGGCCTCCAGCATCGCCAGCACGGCCAGCAGCTCGGGTTTGGACCCGGCCTCCAGCCCGAAGGAGAACGGCCCGCCGTACTGCACAATTTCCTCGACGACGTGGCGCTGCTGGTTCACCTTGATCGGGTACACGCCCATGTAGGAGCCGGTGTATTCGTGTTCGGCGAACGACTTGGAGAACGCCTCGCAAAGCTGCTGAATGCGCGAGCGAAGAATGTCGGAAAAGCGGATGAGAATCGGCGCTTCGATGCCGCGCTGGATGAGTTCGTCCACCAGCTCCTTCATGTCGAGCGACGGGCCGCCCGCGCCGCGCGCCGAGACCGCCACGTTGCCCTTCTCGTTGATGCCGAAGAAGCCCGCGCCCCACTGCAGGACGTTGTACAGGTCCAGCGAGTCCGCGATCGTCCACTTATGCAACATGTCCGTTCGCGAGGGCGCCGTCTTGAGAATGTTCGCCATCAATTGGGTCCCCTGAAGGAGAATGAGTCCTTTGTCGGTTTGAAACGCCGCCGGCTCGAGCGAAGATCCTCAACGGATGCGCGGGCAGCGGTTCGAGTCTGCTGGGTTGGTGGAGTGTCCGGCGTTGATCGGGCCCGTCCATGCCCCGCGGCGCTGCCGATCCGCAACCTCGCCTGATTCCTCCGGTTGCGCGGAAACGACGCCGTGCAATGGGATATGAGAGCATTCTCCAACCGGAGAGTCAAGCCAAAGGCCGCCTGCGACGCCAAAAATCTTTCCCGCCGGCGACCCAATTCACACTTTCTTGACCCGTGTCCGAGCCGCCTTAGACTCTCCCCCATCGCTCATGCGTACCCTTCACACCTACTTCGGCCGAGAACTCCTCAAAGCCTTCCTCATGACCGCGGTCGCGCTGACCATTCTCATGGTCATGGGTGGCGGCGTCGCCAACATCTTCCGGGGAGAGGGCATCGGCGCCGAAGAAATGGCCAAAGTCTTCGCCTTCCTCACGCCCGTCGCGGTGACGCTTATTCTTCCCGTCGCCGCCCTGTTTTCCGCCACCATCACCTACGGCCGCGCATCCGCCGATAACGAAGTCCTTGCCGCCCGCGCCGCCGGCATCAACGTCCACCGATTGCTGCTCTCCGCCGGACTGCTCGGGGTCTTTGTCACGCTCTTCACGCTCGTTTCGTGGAACTTCATGATCCCGGGCCTGTCGGCCGCCATTGAGCGAATCACACGCAAGGACCTGCCCGCGATCGTCCTGAATCAATTCCAGAAGGCCAAGCCGTTGGCGTTCGGGAAATATCGAATCATGGCCAATGGATTCGAGCGACTGGATCCCCAGCAGATGATCGCCGCCCTTTCCACCCAACCCGCAGCCAGCGCTCCATCGATCTCATCAGACGGGGCCGACGCCATCCCCGGCTCCGACGCCCCCATTCCGATTCAGGCGCACCACACCTATCTGCGACTGATCGGCGTCTCGTTCCTCGAAATCGAAGACCAGGAAGTGATGCGATACGGCACGGCGGACGACACGATCATCGACTTCGACCCCGGCACGGATGAAAGCCCGTCGCCCAAGATCACCGTGGACCTGCAGGGCGTGCGCACGTTCGACGCCACGCGACGTCAATATTACGAGCTTCGCCACCAGATTCTCGGCCCGATCGAGGTCGCCCTGCCGATCAAGCGGAAAACCAAGTTTGAAGACCTGCTGACGCTCATGAAGTTCGTGGAGAACCCGGCCGTGATCCCCGAGGTGCAGGATCGGCTGTGGGGCCTGGCCCGCGAGATGATGATGTTGTTCCTTGCGCGAGAGATCGATGCGTCCCTCTCGGCGGGAAAGCCCTTCGCCCTTGTCGGCTCAGAAAAGTCAAAAGTCTCGATGGAACTGACCGCCGAGTCCTGGCGCATCAACCCCGATGACGGCCGGCCCGAAGTAAAAAAGGTGAAGCTGATTGAGCAAGTCGGAAAAGACCGGCGCATCCTCCGCGCCGACGAAGCAGTCATCGAACTGAAAAGCTCGTTCAAGCGCGATCGGCCGATGGTGATCGTGACGCTCAACGGAAACGTGGAGATTCAGGACGACCCTCCGACGCCCGGCGGGCGCATCGTGCGACGGCCGAAGGAAACACTCGCGCCGGTCGAATACATGGATCAGCCCGGTCTCGCGGCGCGCTGGGCGAGTTTCAAGCTCGAAGACATGCTCGAACCCGACGCGGGCATCGGGCTGCCGGGGCGCCAGTCGAAGCTGCACGAAAAGGTTTTCAAACGCATGCAGGAGTATCAATCCGAGATCCGCGGCGAGATTCACTTCCGCATGTCGTACTCGTTCAGCGCGATCGCGATTGTCCTGCTTGGCGCGGTGCTGGGGATCATCGTCCGAAATGGGCAGGTACTCACCGCGTTCGGGATCAGTTGCGTGCCGATGGCTTTTGTTGTTGTCGCGTCGATCATCGGACGAAACCTCGCGGATCGGCCGCAATACGGCTGGTTAAGCATCCTGGTGATGTGGTCGAGCACGGTGTTCATGTTTGGCGCGGTGGGGTTCTTCGCGACCAAAGTGCTGCGACGGTAAACGCGGAATCCACCGATCGATTCAAGTCCGTCGTTGCAACGAAAAGCACATCAACCCGGCGCAAAGAAAAGACCCTCCGGCGATAAACCGGAGGGTCTGGGGTTCGAACTTCGTGCTACCGCATCGCGTGCCCCCTTCCGCAGAAGGGGTTGCTCGCGAATGCAGGGGATTACTTCCGTCGTCGAATCAAACCCAGCGCGCCAAGCGCCAGCAGCGTCAGCGTCGAAGGCTCGGGCGTCACGGTGAACTTCGCCCAGACCACCTGGTGGGCTTCGGCCCGGGTGGTCGGGAATTGCGCGGAACCGTTGGCATCCGTAACCCGGAACGTCACGTTGACGTTAAGAGTGGATGAGCTATTGAGGATCGCACCGGGCGACTCGAGCAATGCACCCGTGCGGAAGTCGTCATCCGACGGCGACGGCTGGTTGTTCGTGAGAGCGAAGTTGCTCAACGCCATGTAATAGGTACCCGGGCCATAGTTGCGAATCAAGCAGGATTGCAGCGTCGTACCCGTCGCACCCACACAGCCGGAGATGGCGGCCGTTGCTTCGTCGTCATTGCCGTAGCCGACGATTGGATCCAAATTGGCGTCGTAGATCCACAGATCGGTATCCGTCGTGTGGCCCTGGCCCAGAGTTCGAATCTCGATGCTCCCCGGGGCGTACGAGCCAAGATCAACCGGCGTAATCGTGGTCCGGCTCAGCGTGGCCGTATAGTCGGCCGTCGTGGCAGTGGCACCAGTGACGCGATAGTACTGAAACTCGCCTTTGCCGAAGCCGTACCACTTCTGGACTCGGTCGGTTCCAGCAACGACATGGGCCTGCGCCGAACCATCGGTGGCACCGGGCGTGCCGATGGCCATACCAGGAAGCCACGGGGCCTGTGCTACAGCCGTCTGGTTTAGGCTTCGAAGCGAGCTCGAGTGGCCGGCCGTGCTGGAAGCGAGCGTCAAGCGCCATTCATAAATCGCAGGAGCATCTGCACAGATGTTGAGCCTGAAATAGTCAACGCCCACGCCGGTCCCAGCCGTGCTATTACCCGAAACACCGTCACCCGGGTTCAAGCATGCCGGCGGAACTGTCGCCGCAGCCTTGGTGTCGTTTCCTTCAACTTCCGGATAGATCGGAAATGCACTTGCGGATGCCGTGATGGCGGCAGCCGACGCAAATCCCAATAGAACTCGCGACAACTTCATGACAACTCCCTCCTATTATTCGAGGCCGCGGGAAACCCACGGGATACTCGCACGCTGAACGCGAGGTGGTTCGCCTGCCCTCTGCCTAATTCAGCAAGCGCAATATTAACGAAAACGACATTACGTGTCAACATTTCTGAGGCATGGTAGTACTGTGAATGCTAGAATAATTCGAAATCCCTGCGGATGAGCAAGGTGTGCCGAACGAGCCTTCCAGCCTACCAATGATGGGTGATAAGTCATTTATTATTAACTAGTTATACCTTTTCGCTCGATTCGGCAACGTCACATTCTCTTGCATATGAGGCGGCGGGCAATCGCGTTGGTATCGAAATGGCCCCCTCCAATGTTTGACTGGTTCGTCTCTGTTACCCACGAATCCGTCGCAGTCACACCAGGTTCTTCAAAAAGACCTCGTTCGTCTCGAACTTCTTCAACTCGTCAATCATGCCTTCCATCTGCCGTTGCGGCGTCTGGGAGAGCAGTCGGCGACGGACGCGGGACATCTTCTCGTAGCCTTCGGCGCCCAGCAGCAGTTCTTCCTTCCGTGTGCCGCTTTCGGATAGATTCATAGCCGGCCAGATGCGCAGGTTGGCCAACTCGCGGCTTAACACCAGTTCCATGTTGCCGGTGCCCTTGAACTCCTGGAAGATGAAATCGTCCATTCGGCTGCCCGTCTCGACGAGAACCGATGCGATGATCGTCAGGCTGCCGCCGTTCTCGATTTTTCTCGCCGAGCCGAACATCTGCTTGGGCAACTCCAGCGCCCGGATGTCCAGCCCGCCGGTCATGGTCCGCCCGCTGTTTCCTACAAGTGTATTAAACGCCCGGCCCAGGCGCGTGAGCGAATCCAGCAGAATCAGCACGTCCTCGCCCATTTCCAGGTGGCGCTTGGCTTTTTCGATCATCAGCTTGGCGATGCGTCCGTGGCTTTTCGCGTCGTGGTCGTTGCTGGAGTAGACCACCTCCGGCGCGCCATGCTGCCAGCCGCCCGGCGCCTTCACCACCGCCCGCTTCATCTCCGTCACTTCCTCCGGCCGCTCGTCGATCAGCAGCATCATGAGGAAAATCTCCGGGTGATTCGCCGTGATGCCCTCGGCCATCTGTCGCAGGAGCACGGTCTTGCCCGTCCGCGGCGGTGCGACGATCAACCCGCGCTGGCCCTTGCCGATCGGCGCAAGGAGATCGACGATGCGCGTCGACATCGGCCCGCCCGGCGTTTCAAACTTGAGAATCTCCGACGGGTGAATGACGGGCAGGTCCTCGAACGGCAACACCTTCGCCCACGCGCCCGGATGCTGACCGCAGATTTCCTTGATGAACGATACCGTCAGCGGGCCGTTGCCCTTGCGACCGCGATTGGCCGTCGCGGAGAGTGCTTCGCCGCCCCGGAGCTTGAACCGCTGGATGAGGTCGCGCGGCACCTGCGGGTCGTTGGGAGACACGGTGTAATTTCGTTTCGGGTCGCGAAGATACCCCGGTCCGTTGCCCGCGATTTCCAACGTGCCTTCGACGACTTGCTCTCTTGGCTGCATTCAGTTGATTCCCGCTGGTCCGGCCCCGGGGGCGCGGATGATTTGCTCTTTGCGAGTTGTTTGAGAGCCGGCGCTTCACGAGTGAAAACACGAATCCGCGGCGCGCCGCTTCCCCACGAACGCTTCGGCCGATCCGCCCGAAGCTGCGATCAATAACGAACCTCAAAACCAGCGAACTGACCCGTTGCCGGGCTGTCGTGAGCGGTCATCCCGCGGATGTGGCCCGACATTTCCTGATGCACGTCGGCCAGAAAACGCTCAATGACTTCGCGCTCCCCTTCCACGACCGCTTCGACCCGGCCGTCCGGCAGGTTCTTGACGTACCCGCAAACCGGAAACTTCCCTGCAAGGCTGTGCGCCGTGAACCGGAACCCCACACCCTGCACACGACCGGAATAATGGACGGTTCGACGAATCATGAAGACAGGCGGCCGGACACCCGCTCAAACGGATACCCGTTCACGCAGCCTGCCACGGCATGATAGGGCTGCCCGACCCGGCATGCAAGGGTCGCCGCTGCCTTGCCACCCGTCGCGCCGTCGTGGTATGCTCCCCGCCGATAAAGTCAGAACCTGCCGCACACGGAGCCTCAACAAATGTACAAGAAAGCCAAGAACGCCCTGAAGAAGCACAAGAAACGCAAGGCCAGACTCAAGGCCAAGGCCAAGTCCCAGAAGACCAAGGGCGCGTCAAAGTAACACAGCCACGATCACGTCGAACTCCTCATGCCGCGACCCGCAACGCTGCGGTCGCGCGCCCGAAAAGCGTCAGCCTGCTGACACTTTCACCGATTTCCCCAAACCGCTTTGCGCCTTGGGAATCGATACTTCCAACACACCGTTGCGACACGATGCGATGACGCCGGCTTCGTTCACCGGGCCGGGCAGGTCGGTCTTCCGCGCGAAGCTGCCGTAGCGACACTCACCGCGCAGCTTGCGACCGGTCACCGTGCCTTCATTCGCCCCGCCCGCAGTCGATTTGTCAGCCGGCCGCGCCGGCTCGGCCTTGAACCCGCGGATCGAGAGCGTCTGTCCCAGCATCTCGACCGAGACGTCCTCCGCCGCCATGCCCGGCAACTCGGCTCGAACAATGTAACGGTCCGTTTCCTCGAAGATGTCGAGACACGGAGCCCAGTCCTGGCCGTCGAGTGGCGCGGTGCTCAACCCCAAGTGCCACACGCGATCCAGCAGACGGTCCACTTCGCTTCGCACACCCTGCACGTTGAACGGCCATTCCGACGGAAAAGGAAAATTCGCCATGTTCGAGTACTCCTGCTATCACGCGGGATGGGATTCCCGCGCGTGATTAGACACTCCATTATATCACGGACGGCGAGCAAGCTCGCCTGCTAAATGATTGATGCGCTGCCCTTCTCACCGCGTTGCCGCCGCGCTTCGTAGAACATCACCGCCGCCGTCGTCGCCACGTTCAGGCTATCGGCCAGACCCAACATGGGCACGCGCACGAGTTGCGTCCCAGCGCCGCGCCAAGCCTCGGACAACCCGCGCGATTCGCTGCCGTACACCAGCGCCGTCGGCCGCGCCATATCAATACTCGTGTATAATTTCGTCGCCGCCGGATCGGCCGCAACCACCTGCATGCCTCGCGCGGAGACCCACGCCAGCGCCGCGGACGCCGTCGCCTCCACCACGGGAACCGAAAAGATCGTTGAAACGCTCGCCCGGATCGCGTTCGGCCCGTACACGTCGATCTCCGAATCGACGACGATCACGGCCTCGACGCCGGCTCCGTCGGTCGTTCGCACGATCGCACCGAGGTTGCCGGGCTTCTCCACGCCTTCGAGAATCGCCACCAGCGGCGCGCCCGACAATTGCAAATTCTCCAGCGTCCGATGCGGCCGCCTTGCGACGGCCAACACGCCGCCGGTCCGGTCGCCGTAGCGAATCTTCTCAAACACCGGCCGCGTCACTTCCACCACCTTTGCCCCGGCCGACTGCACCGTGTTGACCATCGCCCCGCCCGGCGCGGCGTCCCACAATTCTTGACAATAGTATAGTTCGAGAATCGCCACGCCCGCCGCCGCCGCGCGCGAAATCTCCCGCAGGCCGTCGATCAGAATCTCCTCCCCGCCGCGCGACCGGCGACGCAACCGAAGCAGTTCCTTGATGCGTTCGTTCGAGGCGCTGGTGATCACCGGCGAAGCTCCGCTAGAAGTTGTTCCATCGAATCGCTCGGACCGTGCGCCCGTACCGCGTCAGCCAAATCACCAAAAGCGCCGCGTTTCCAAAAAGTAGAATGACCATGCCCCAGGGGATCCCTTCAATGCTGTGAACCCCGGTCACGCGCCCCATGAACAGGTTGAATGGAGTGCTGAAAAACACCATCAGGCTGACCCACACCCCATTAAACAGACAATATAGCCACAAGTAACAGCTCTCGTAGTTCAAGACCTTGGCGAACCAGCGGCCGTCTCGAAGCGAGCCTTGCCACGCGATGAAGATCGCAACGATCCCGCCGACCCCGCGCAGCAAGGTCCAGCCGATCATGGAAACCGCCATGCCCGGAATGATGCTGACGGTCGCAATCTCCGTCCACTTGATTTGAGTCCGTGAGCGCGTTGCCGTTTCGATCAGCATGAGAATCGCGAACCATACAACCGCTCCCAGCACGATCGCGAGGATTGTGATCCCCGCAAATGACGTGGCCAAGCGCATTCCTTCTCGCATCGGCATCGAGGCATACGTCGCCGTCGGCCTGCGCAGGCACGCGAGCGACGTAGCGAGCCACCCGCGAGCATTGTGCTGCGCTTCCCACGCGGTTGCCTGGCGGATGGCTTCTGCCGTCATCGAGTCGGTCACGCTACGTCCACATTCCGGGCAAACGTCGTTTGTGTGATTCGGCATCAATTGATAGCCGCATCCTTCGCACAGGAAGTCCGTAACCGGAGTGGCTGTCTGACTCGAAATCCCGCGATCAAACCTTCTGATCCACAGGACCGCGCTCCAGTAAAGCACCGCGATGCCGGCGAATCCGAGGTCTTCCTCCAAATTGCGGACAACAAATTCCGTGTCCCTTAGGACCAGGCTGTCCACTCCAACGACAACAATCGAACTGACAAGAACCGCACAAGCAATCAGCCAGACCAACGAGCAGGAAGATGCGAAAGCCCTCGCCAGCGTCCTGAACATCGACCTGCTTCGGTGGAGATCGGGGAACCGCAACACCGAGAGGCAGAGCATGGCAAACGCGAATCCTCCGACGATCCCCAGAAGCACCAGACCGGCGGTCGCGGCAGTTTCGGCTGGCGACTCACCGGTATCAAGATGAAACGCAGATCCTCCGGCGGCCGCCTCGCCCAGCCAAAACGAAAAACCAATCGCACAGAGAAGAAACACCGTACCCACCGCAACGCTCGCCGCAAGTGCCGCTCGAGGAATCTCCCGAAACAGCTCACCAAACTGCGTCGGCCGCAGCATGTAAGTCACCGGCAGCCAGAAGCCCTGCCAGAAAGACAGCTGCGTAATCTCCAACTGCGCAGCCTCCCGTTCGTCACCCATCCGTGCGACGGTTGTAGGCAATTCAGTTTCGTGCATGCTTCGCCTGGTAGTAGAAGCGGCCCTGATCGATGTACGCCGTCTCAGGCCCAGCGGATCGCGCTAGACTTCAGACATGCTCGGCGGTCCGTGCTGCTCGAACTCCGCCGGATCGCGCAGGCTCTTCAATGCGAAGCGGTCGGTCGTCCGCGAATACAGGTCGCCGCCCATCCGCGCCACGGCCCGCAGCTTCGCAGGGTCGCAGACCATGTCGCCCGTCGCCAGCACCGATTCGTCCACGTGCACTGCCACGACCTCGCCAAAGACCGCCTGCCCCGCCCCGGCCTGATCGCCGCAACTCACAATCTGCATCAGCCGGCACTCGATGTTCACCGGGCTTTCCTTCACCAGCATCGCCCGCACCTTCTTCCCCGGCTGCGACGTAAGACCGCTCCGCTCAAATTCGCTCACCCCGTGCGGGAACTCCGTGCTGCAGACATTCATCCGCTCGGCGATGGCCTCCGTCACTGTCGCGATGACAAACTCCTTCGTCGCGCGGATGTTCGCCAGCGTATCCTTCGGCTGCCCGTGTCGATTGAGCGCCGGGCTGAACACCACGACCGGCGGATTCGCCGACATCATGTTGTAAAACGAAAACGGCGCGAGGTTCGGCCGGCCCTGATCGTCAATCGTCGAAGCAAATGCGATCGGTCGCGGTTGAACGAAAGACAAATACAGCCGGTGCATCGCCCGCCACGAGTGTTCGGTGTTTGCAAGATCGATGTACATCGGTTCCTCAATTGGACTGGATCAAACCCGGTCGGTCGGGACAGCCGTGGCACGACAGCCTCCGCGTGCCCGCGCACCTCGTTCGCGAATGATAATCATGCCGTGCAGGCGCTTTCTCGGCCACGCGCAAAAAAACGCCCACGGGTATTACCCCGTGGGCGCTGGGTTGGTTCAACGGTTTCGCCGAATCGGCACGCTGTTTCAAGCCGATCCGTCGCTGTGAATTACTTGCACTGCGTCACGTTCAGCAGCAAGTTCACGAACGTGTCGACGTCTGCCGAGTCAAGCGGCCCGCTATCGGGCTTCTCGACCTGGGCGCACGCGCTGGTGCTGATGCTGCCGATGTACATCTGCGTGAAGAGGGCGACGTCGCCGCCGTCCACCGCGCCGCTGTTGTTCAGATCGCCCAGGCAACTGCAACTCGGTACCGACGGCACGAGCACGTCCGCCGTCACGCTCGTCGGCACACCTGCCTTGTACAGGCCGATGGTCATCAGACCTTCGACCGGCGGGCTGTCCGCATCAAACCGGTAGTTGTACATCGTGCCCCAGCGTAGCGCGTTGGAGTTCGCGGCCGGAGACGCGACGGGCATGTTCCAAGTAACGGCGGTGCCGGGGGTGACCGTCGCCGGCCAGTCGGAGCCGTCATAGTTGATGCCGATGGTTGACCCGTCGCCGTTGTGGTACTCCACGTCGCGGAATCCGGTGTTGGTGACCACGCTGCCGGCCGGGAGCGGAATGGCAATTGACGACGCACTGCGATCCGAGTTCATGTTGAAGACGGCGTACTCGTAATGCCACGGGCCGCTGCCCACACCGCTCAAGTCGGTGACGCGGTAGCCAATTGTGAACCGGCCGTCGTTGATGACATCCACGTGGACAATCTCCACGGACGGATCGTGCACCTTCCACGCATTGATCGCCGCCTGCTGGCGAACCGTCTGGCCCGACGAAGTGCTGAACCAGGTCATCGAGTAGCTACCGCCGCTGGCGAACTGGCAGCGACGATACGAAGCATTGTTGTTGTCGTTCGTGGCGCTGGCGTCGTCCTGCGAAATGTACATGCCTTCGGCATAGTAGGCGGCGCCGGCGTTCTGCGCCGGATCCACATCGGCGATCAGCGTGCGGCAGCGTCCGAGTGTCTGATTGCCGGCAGGATTGCTCGTCGGGTACGGCCATACCATGATCTGGCCCGACGCCGCATTGATCTGCGACTTGGGCCCCATGCCCGTGCGGTCGCCGTTTCGCGAGGCCGTGTACGGGTCGGAGCAGCCAACACCGAGGTTGTTGCAGCAACCGCCGCAGAATGGTGAGCACGCGCTGCAAACAGTTCCCTGCAACGCGCAGAAGCCGTGCTTCAGCCAGGCCTGACCAAGCATCTCGAACCGGCCCGAGCCGTTGACGACCTTATAGCGGTAAATACCTTGATTAATGACAGGGTGCCATGATGGATTGGCGGCGCCGAACGTGAACCACCAAAGGGGAACCGTTCCAACGTTGCACGAGGTCGTACCGAACGAGTAGGCGGAATAACCGCTGTTCGTACCCCAGTTGACCGGCTGCGTGCCGGGGCTGTCACCGTTGCCGCGCAGTTCGCCGACGGTCACGTCTGGACCCGGTGCCCGCAACCCGGCCTCAACATCGGGCTCGCTCGGCTCCATTGCCTCGCGGCTCATGGCCTGAATGGTCAAATGACCGACGAATCGCCCGGCATGTCCGGGTTGATTCAGAACGTTCGCGGCAAATTGCTCCGAGACGACCAGCTCGCCGCGCACGGTGATCGTGCCGAACGCGCCTTCGAAGTCCACGGTGACACTCTCCGGCGACACGGTCATGACTTCCAGGTGCAGGTCCTGGGCATCACTCACGTGGCCGTGGCGACCGGCAAAGCCGATCAGAAAATCGCCGACGTTCACCGTCTGGCGACCGGCATCGGACGAAATCGTCCATTTGCCGGCACCTTCGGTCGCGAGCACACCGTACAACCCGGCGCTCGCGCCATCGACGCGCGCCAACTGGAGATTTGAAGCGGCACCGTTCACATTGAACTGCATGCCGACTTTGCCGTCGGCCCCAGCGTTCGCGGGGAACGAAATGCCCAGCGCGTTCATCGCGGCAGCATCCAACTCCAGCAGCGTGGTACCTGTCGTCAGGCCGTATCGTTTCTCATTCGCCGCTTGGTCCGCAGCCCGTGCCGCGGCCGAAGTCGCCGACAGCACCAAGCCCAGGACAACCAGCCGTTTCGTCCAGCCAAGCACTTTCATTTCTACATCCTTATAAAAATGCGACCCCTGCCGCAGCGCGTCCGGCGAACCGACGTCGATTCCGCGCGCAGCTTAGGACCGACTTGAGGTCAATTGTCCGAAGAAACCTCACCCGCTCCTCTACTCCACTCACACATCCAAGCGCTGATTCGCAGGTCGATACCTAATGGCAAACTCGAACCTTGCTTCAGCAACTCTGGATGCGCTTTGCAACCACTGCCCCCATTATAACGTCTGGAAACCGCCGTTAATCGCGTCAGAACAGATAATTAATCGCCCCTGGGCACTAGTGCACGCCATGTTAGACCTGCCGTAACCATAAACAGATTCGTTAGTTACGATTCAATCCATTCGGGCTAGGCAATACCGGCGAACCAATCGTCGGGTAAACGGAGGCCGAGCAATGGACGCCCCCATCGCGACGCAGGCTCTCCCCGGAGCGAATCGGCACGACCTTCACGCCATCGCCCCAGGCTCGCACGATGACTGCTTTCACATTTGAATCCATTGACTCGAATATGCCACCGTAGGCCGGCATGAAATAGTGCGAACGCGACTGAATGCCATTGAGATAACACAAGCTTTGTTCCGAGTCAGCGAGACTTGGCACCGTGACGATCTCCCAACCCAGGCGCTTGAGCGCCTGCACGATCTCCTGGCGCTGCGCGCGTCGCCGGATCAACGACCGGAAGTACGCCGACGAGTGATCCTCGCCCGGGTACATGGCTTCCGTCGCAGCGGCCGAGCGAAGAATGTCCACCGCTGTCATAAACAGATTGAAGTTGCCCACCGCCGACTCGCCCGGCCCCAAAGCGAATCGACGAACCAGGTCGAGCGGCCATTGCCCGGGCTGGACCGCAAGGTGCTCAAGGCACTCCCATGCCGCGGCCCCCACTTCGCGGTTACCGCCCCGATGCAACATAACGTTCGCTTTGCTTATCGCCGATTGCGCACCAGGCGGCAGCGCGTTCGGCGAATCCGTCGAGTCGATCCGTTGGAGTCCGAGGCGAACGATCTCCCGCGCCGCGATCATTTCATCGTTTATCAACGCGATGGTCCGCCCCCCTGCGCTGCGAACCGCAACTTCGTAGTCGATGTGATACGACACCGCGGGCAGGACGACGACCTCGTCGCAGCCGAACTCAATCGCTAGCGCCGCCTCGACTTGCGGTGCGGTCAGCCCCAGTGCCGCATTGCGATGAATCTCCGCCTCGCCCGTCAACAGCACACGCTTCTGCCGCGCCGCATCCCACACCGCCAGCAGATTGCCGCCTTGAAACAAGAGCGGCGACTGCACAAAGGGAATCCCCGCCTCGGCAACGCCTTCGCAGGCGAACGAGTCACCCGCGACGAAAATCGACCCCTCCTCGCCGCGGCTGGCGTAACGCGGCACCAGCGTGACCAGCGTGGCGGCCGAATCAGGCTTGCCCGGCAAATGGACCGTCCCCGGTTTGCCGTTGTCCTGTGCCCATTGCGACAGGGCAAGGTCCTCTATTATTACGCATGTATCGTTTCTGCGCGGCGCCCTCCAGCCGCGCAGCGCTTCGAGCAGCCCGTCGGCGTGTTTGCGTTCAACACTGATCACGAATCGTGCATCGGGGATCGCCCCGAGCAGTTGTTGAAATACATCGAGGCAGCCGCCGTCGCCGGGACCGTCGTAGAAACTCCCGGCCGACGCCTGAAGCCGTACCCAGCCGATCTCGTTCTCGCCCGACTCCGTCGCGGCGCGATAGCCCGGCTGCGTCGGTCGAAACTCGAAACGCAGTGCGCGGGCCGCGGCGACGACTTCATTCTCCGAGCGCCCGGCGGCAACCGCTTCATCCACGACGCGCACCAACGGAGGAGGTTCGCCAGCGATGCGCGCTGCAACGGATTCACGCTCCGAAGCGGGATCGGCAACGAAGAATGGGAAAAGGTCCGTGGGAAGGCCGACACGGCGAAGCAGCGTTTCGCGCTCATGGAACGGGAGGGTGAGATATTTCGAGTCGCGCGCCGCCAGCCAGAACTCGACTCGCGCGAATGTCGTCGGGAGTCCATCTGCCGCAAGGCGCTTGGCGATCAGGTCGGCAACGTGCTTTCTTGCCGCGGTTTCTCCGTCACGCGTCACGTCAAACGACCACCTGCCGCCCACCGGCTCGGAACCACTCGCCGCCGGTGAAAAGACCATCGCGCGAAAACCGCGCGCGCCGGGCCGCGCCTCGGGATACGACCGCCGAAGCTCCAGCCGATCGCGATACCCTGGAACTGCTTCGCTTGCGTCGATGACACGCACTTCGCCCGGCGCGTCTGCCTGTTGCGCCACGGCGAGCGTTGACACGCCAACCATCCCGTGCGCGCCAATCAGCACTCCGGCAATCGCAATCGCATGCGCGGGACGTCGAGTCATGCTCGCCTCCCTCGACGCAACAACGCTACATAAACCACTGCCAAGCCGACCACGAATCCGCCCGCAACCCACGCCAGCCTTGACCCCACGCTCGCGCGATCCCCTGACGTCTCTACCTCCTTCGAGCCCGCGGCCTGGCCAATTGCGCTTAACCCGGTTGACTCTCCCGCCGGGGCTGACTGCGCCCCCTGGGCCGGTAGGTTCGGCCGCGCGACGACCAAGCGATACCGTTCGCGGAAAGTCGTGCGAATGACCCGATCGGCCACGCGTCGCAGGAACGGCTCCGAAAGTTTCAGATCGCGCACGGTCGCCGGGCCGAGTTCCTGACCGCGCAGGTTCTCCAGCACTTCATCCTCGATTGCCGTCGAAACTTTCGGCGCGTCGGATCGCGATACCCCAGCGGATTGGCCCGAGGCGATCGAACTTATCCCGCCGACCAGGAGGCACGCGGCCAGTCCGGCCCAGGCTGAAAGGCGATTCCTCAATTCGCTGGTGGGTCTGATTATCGACATCGGCCTTACCGCTTGCTGTCGCTCGTCCGTGCGGCTTCTTGCCGCCATGATGGCATCTGTTCGGGCCGGACCGTCGCCCAAAGCCCGGCCTTTGCCTTCTCCGCTCGTTGCTCAGCCGCCAGATACTCGCGTTTGCGAACGTGATCGAATCGCCGATCCGCATACGCCAGGCCGCGATCAATCAATACACGATTCAGCGATTCGCCTTCGCGATCGCCGAACCCATCGGCCAGCACGGTGAGGTATGCCAGCAGGCGGCCGTACCGATCGCGACTGCTCCGGTTGCGATCCAGTTCGACCCGGACGCGCCGACCGATCAATTCCCTCCGCACAAAGTCCGCCGCCTCACGACCAAAATGCGCGTCGGACTCACCTGGTGCGTGCGCGATCTCCGGGCAATCGACCCCCCAGAGTCTCACCCGAGTAGTCGGACGGCCGACGTCAGGCAGATCAATGTCCAGCGTATCGCCGTCAGCAGCGTAGATCACCCTTGCGACGCGGCCGTGATAATCCTGCTGCTTTGCGGCCCGGCGGCCAGGAGCCCGCGCATGATCCAGCGCCGAAAGCAGCACGACAACGCCCAGCGCGGCCGCCACGCGCCATCGTGCACGTCGCCGCCACTGTTTGACCGGCTCTGTTTTCACGGTTTCTGCAGAGTGCCTGCAACGGCCTGACCGCCGCCGGCCGCGCGATCCAGTTCAAAGACCTCGTGAACCGCGCGAAGCGCGCGCTCGCCGTCTTCCTCGCGGATCACGCACGAAATCACGATCTCGCTCGTGGCGATGTTTTCGATGTTGACATTTGACTGATGCAACGCTTCGAACATGCGGCTGGCCACGCCGGTATGTGTCCGCATGCCGACGCCGACCACCGACACCTTCGCCAGTTTGTCGCGAATCTCGACGGCCAGGCCCGGCATCTCCTGCCCCAGCTCCAGCCCCAGATTGCGGCACGCCTCGACGTCACCCTTGTCGACCGTGAAGCTCAAGTCCGCCGTCGTGCCGCCCGCGTGAATCACCTGGATGATGTCATCGACCATGACCTCACGTTCGGCCACGCGCCGGAAGATTTCGCTCGCGATGCCCGGACGGTTCGGCACGCGCACCAGTTCCACCCGGGCCAGCCCCTTTTTCAGCGCCGCCCCGCGCACGATCACCTGCTGCAAGTCGCTTGATACGTTCACGATGTCGGTCCCCTTCGCGTCGGTCAGGCTGCTGCGCACACAAAGGCGCACGCCGTAATTCTTGCCCAGTTCGATGCTGCGCGAGTGCATCACCTGTGCCCCGAGCGATGCAAGCTCCAGCATCTCGTCGTAGAAGATGTAGTCCAGCTTCCGCGCTGCAGGCACGATCCGCGGGTCGGCCGAGTAAATGCCATCGACGTCGGTATAAATCTCGCAAACATCCGCCTGCAACGACGCCGCCAGCGCCACGGCCGTCGTGTCCGACCCGCCCCGGCCGAGCGTCGTCACGTTGAACTGCTCGTCCACGCCCTGAAAACCGGCCACGATCACGATGCTGCCCTGATTCAGCAGGGACATCAACTGCGTCCGACCCGTGATCTCGCGAATCCGCGCGCGCCCGTGCGAGCGATCCGTCTTGATGCCGATCTGCGCGCCGGTCATGCTGATCGCATCGTGCCCTGCGTGATGAATCGCCATCGCCATCAGCGCGATCGACACCTGCTCACCGGTCGCCAGCAACTGATCCATCTCGCGGCGGCTGGGGCGATCGGTCACTTCGTACGCGAGGCCGACCAGTTCGTCGGTGGTTTGATCCATCGCCGACACCACGACGACGACCTGATTCCCTGCGAGCTTTGCCTGAATGGCGCGGCGCGCCGCGCGGTGAAACTTCTCCGCGTTGGCCAGGCTCGTTCCCCCGAACTTTTGCACCACAATGGACATGGTTTCCCTGCGCCGATTATTGCCTCGTGCGGTCCGCGCCTCAACGCCAGCGCAGACGCCCGGTGCCGCGGCGAACGACGCCCATTCGATGCACCGTCTCGCCGCGGGCCTTCAGGAACGCCGCGACGCTTCGCGCGAAGGCCGCGCGCACCACCAGCACGTACCCAATGCCCATGTTGAACACGCGGAACATCTCGCGCCGGTCGATCCCCGTCGATGCCAACAGCCGGAAGATCGGCGGCACCGGCCAGCTCTTTCGATCAATCTCCACGTCGCATGACCTGGGGATCACACGGGGAAGGTTGCCCTCCAGCCCGCCGCCTGTGATGTGCGCCATCGCGCCGACAACGCGTTTGCGCCGGTATTTCTTCAGCAGCGCCGTAATGGACTGGGCGTAGATTCGAGTCGGCCGAAGCAGCGCATCCACGAGCGGCTCGCCCAGTTCCACCGGCAGTTTGCCGCGCTTGGGCAATCGCGCGACCGCCTTGCGGGCGAGCGCGTACCCATTCGAGTGAATGCCGCTGGACGCCAGGCCGAGGATCACGTCGCCCGGCTGGACCGTCGAACCGTCAATGATTCGCCGTCGCTCGACGACGCCGACGCAGAAGCCGGCGAGGTCGAAATGGTCCGGCTCGTAGAGATCGGGCAGCTCGGCCGTCTCGCCGCCGAGCAGGGCGCAGCCGGCTTGAAGACACCCGTCGGAGATTCCGCCGACGATTTCGGCGACGCGGGCCGGCTCGAGTTTGTGGCAGGCGACGTAGTCGAGGAAGAAGAGCGGCTCGGCACCGCAGGTGAGCACGTCATTGACGTTCATCGCGACGAGGTCGATGCCCAGGCCGGCGATGCGATTGTGTTGCAAACCCAGCAGCAGTTTCGAGCCGACGCCGTCGGCCCCGGCGACGAGCACCGGCTGCTTGTAGTTTCGCCGGAGGATCGGCTCGGCGAAGTCCAGCAGCATCAGCCCGGCGAAGGCGTTGTGGCGCGAGAGCACGCGCGGGCCGTAGGTCCGACGCAGCGCGCGACGGATGCGATCCACCATCTCATCGTTGGCGGAAATATCGACGCCAGCCGATTTGTAAGTAAGGGCTGCTTTCTTCGGCCGCGAGGTCCGTCTCATGGCGTGCTGCGCAGGGTGAGGGGTCGTCCAACCGTCCGCCGGAATCGAAGCAGCATCCTATCCGCGAGCCGAGCTTCGCGCAAGTTCCTCCCAGAGGCCCATGGCATCGGTCATCGGGAAGTAAAAAGAAAACCGCCGGCCATTTCTGACCGGCGGTTTGGATTACTCTGCATTTCGCCCGCTCCAAGAGGCGAGCGACGGCAAGGCTTAGCGTCGGCGGCGGATCAGGCCGAGGGCACCGAGGCCGAGGAGGGCCAGCGACGACGGCTCGGGGATCAGGACCAGCTGAACGCCGTTGATCGTTCCGAAGCTCGGTGCGATCTCATTGGCGCTGATGGTCAGCGTGCCAGCGACGACCGCAACATTCGTGTGCAGCGTGTGCGTCTGTCCAGCGACGAAAACGTTACCGGCCGGAATGGGGCCAGTCGAGGTCAGGGCGACACCATTGATGGTGACTTCGGTCGTGTCAGTGCCCGTGAAGTCCGGAGCAACCGCGTACGTGTAAACATTGTACAGACCGTTCGTCAAACCCGTGAACGTGATCGTCAGCGGGCCAGTGACCGCACTGAGGTCCTGACCATCGTCGAGAAGGAGCTGCTGGTCACCGAGCGTGTTCGCATTGTTAAACGCGAAGTTACCGCCGGCCGCCGTGCTGCGTGTGACCGTGACCGGCGTCGCCGCACAAGCAATACCCGTACCAGCGTTCAGGATCTGGGTCTGAGCGATGCCGTCGAACAGGTTCCAGCAACCCTGACCGGCGAGGCCGGCAGCCGCGCCGTAGTTATTGGCCGGTGCGCCGTCGCCAGCACCGCCGACCGCAGCCGTATCAAAGTCGATGTTGATGTTCTGGGCGTTGACCGACACGGCCGCGGCCAGAACGAACGCTACTACAAGTGAAAACTTCCGCATGTCTCTTCCTCCTGATTTCCTTGAGGCGGCCAAGTCGATTTGACCCTCCGCCGCCTGTATTTCCTCGCTCCAACGGCACGCATAGCACGCCCCGTTTGGGGGCTACAGCACCGCAACTTGAGGTCATGCTAACCGAAATCACGACTCCATGTCAAGGGTTTGCACGGTTCCGTTTTGTTTTTTTACGCACTGGCTCCTCCAAGTCAGAGCCTTCCCGTGTGGGCGGAGATTCGGGACATGCCTTTACGCGATAACTTCTTTTGAGAAATGGACTTGTCGCGACTTCCGGCCACTAACCATCTTCAGTCGCCGTATCCGCTTGCAGCTAGGGCGACCGCCGTCAACGCAACTTCATCAAACTGGAGCCGAAGAGATTTGAACTCTCGACCTCTTGCATGCCATGCAAGCGCTCTCCCAACTGAGCTACGGCCCCGAAATAAATTGTCTCGACCTGTCGCCCCGGCGACCGCCCTCCCTTGGGAACGGCGGCACCGGAACCCCTGCATTTATCCTCGAAGAGGCCCGATTGTCAAGACGTCGTGATTCCGTTCGCCGAAGTCCACGCGACTCCGTCATCCGAAGTCCGTTCGCCGGAAAACACCCGCAGTATGGCGCGAACCTGACCTGCCGGGTCCGCCGTGCCTATCACACCCTGGCAAACTGCTACGCTGAATCTGCTGCTGGGGCCGCACGACTCAACCAAAAACGTGGCGTTTGTTGCACTGATGCCGCCGATGGCCACGACCGGCACGTTCAACCGACCCACATCCCCCTCCCCGCCGACACCGCGGCCAGTCAACCTCGTGGCCGCCATCAACAAGGCCGCACCGTTTATCGCGACATCTGGCTTCGTCGGCGAGGCGAACATCGGCCCCACACCGATGTAATCCGCCTCGTCGGCCAGCGCGGCGAGAATCTCCGCCTCGTTGTGAGCGGTCGCACCGATCAACACCGTCGGCCCGGCAATGGATCGTGCCGCTCGCAACGGCAAATCGTCCCGTCCGAGATGCACCCCGTCGGCCTCGCACAATCGCGCGATGTCCGGCCGATCGTTGACAATCAACAATGCGCCGCGCGCCCGCGTCATTTCACGTAGTTCGCGCGCCCGCTCCAGCAGCGCCGCATCGGGCATGCCTTTCTCACGAAGCTGAATCGCCCCCGCACCGGCCTCCAGCACAGCCGCCGCCACGTCGCGCCACGGCAGCCTACAAAGCGACTCCGTCAACAACACATGCAATCTCGCATCCGCAAGCTTCCGCCGGCGCGGGCCTGTCACGAGCAGCGACTGCTCCGCTGTATAGACGCGATAGCGAATCGCCTCAACGCACGACGCCATGTCCGCGGCAAGCGTTTTCCCGTATTCCTCAATGCAGCGGAGTGACTCTGCCACGCGCTTGCACGCAGCGGTCGCGACCGCCTCCGCGCCGTCGCGGGCGCCCTCGCTGTCGGTGGAAATCGACGTGCCGACGTCGCCGAGTGTGTCGCGCGACGAAAGCAAGGCGTGCGGTTCGATCGTCTTGGCCGCGTCCGCGAGATCATGCCGCAGTTGCTTGATCTCCGCCGACAGCCGAGCATCGTTCAGAACCATCCGCGCGTGTTCCTCCATCACGCGCAGACCCTCGCGGGCGCGGTTGAGATTGGCATCCAGAATTCGCAGGATCGCGGCGTCCATTCAGGGGGATTGTAATCGACCGGTCGCCCCTTCGTGCAGCGTTTCAAACACACCCTGCACGAGCAACTCGTCTCCGTTCTCGATTTTTGTCTCGACCGGCGGGAACAACGTCACCGCCCCGCCGCGCGCTCGATGCTCCACGACCCCCACGCCGCGCTGACTGATGATCTGCCCGACCGTCCGCCCGGCCAGCCCGCCGGCCGCGTCAACCTTCCACCGCTGCATCACCACGAGCTGATCGCCGACGGCGAAGCTGTTCACGATCTCCGCTCCGATGGCCGCCGTGGCGAAGGCCGGCGCCGACATGGCGGACTGCGACATGGCCATGGGAATGTTGAAGCCCTCGCGGATCTTGTCGGCCATGTTCTGATCGAACATGCGCAGGACGACACGGATGCTCGGATTGATCTTGCGGGCGTCGAGGGCAATTTCCAGATTCGCCAGGTCGTTGTCGGTGGCGAGGATGATGCTGCGGGCGTGAGCCACGTTCGCATCCGCCAGAAGCGACTCACGCCGGGCATCGCCGATCAGCACGGGCGCGCCTTCGCGCCGCGCCTCTTCCAGGAACTGGCAGCCGGTGTTGCACTCGATGATCACGACCGACTCGTTGAGTTGATGCAGGAGCTTGTAGGTTCGGAAGCCGAGCTTGCCGAAGCCGACCAGCACGATGTGATCCTTGTAGGCCGCCGCCATGATCGCGCACCATCTCCTCTCCGACCGCCGCCGGTCGCCGACGAGCATTGATAAATCGACAATTCCCTCAATGATGACCGTCAGCCCCAGCACCGGCACGATAAAGAAAAGCGACTGCAGGAAGAGATGATCGGGAAAATCCTCGGGCGACTCGCCGAAGACCAGGGCCCACGTGAGATAACACGCACGGATGAAACTGTGCTGCCGGTCGGGCTCAAAGACTTTGAAGCTGATGCCGCCCAGGATGACGATCGCGACCATCAGCCCCAGCCGCACCCCCAGATGCCCGATCGTCGCCTTGAGAAAACACCACTCGCGCCAGATGCGGGCGCGCAGCCGATTGCCCCGCGTCGAGCGACGCTGAAACGGGCGTGCTGCGAGGAGTTCGTTCGAGTCCACGTAGCGACCTGTCACCCAAGGTCCGGCCGATGCAAGACGTTGCGCGGGGCCGCGCTCCGCCGGACGACGGCCAGACGCTAACATGGGCCTTGCGGCGTGGTCAATTCACAGGGGCGGCGCGGGCTTGACCTTGACTCTAAGGTCATGAATTGCTTAAGCTAGCGCGTTCTTGTCGGCGATTCGCCGACGATCGGCGCGATTGCACTCATTGCAGTCATTTGACCAACCCGCACAGCCGTCGGGGCAGGAGGGGAACCCGGCGGCATTTTTCTGCGCTCGGCACGCCTGCAAGCATTGGTCCCCATTTCGCCGCCCGCGTGTCACTGCTTCAAGCAGTGACACCCTGTTCGTCACCGTGACCGACCGGCCGCCCTTCTGACGCACGCTGCATGCGAGCGAAGCCACGGAAGGCCTCTCGCCCGCAGGCGCGCACACGTTGCCGGCGGCTTCAGCTGCCGGACAGCGCCACCCCATCAACCCTTTCGTCCGGAGGACGAACGACGCCGGTTCTTCTGTGCTAATCGTTCGGCTGGCCCGCCCATCGCGACCCCACCCTTTGCTCGGCAATGAGTCGGCCACCCTGCTCGTTATCCAGTAATTAGTCGCGTTGCAGGGTCGGCCATCGACGGCGTACAATAAGTTCTGAAGGCATCCATCCATTGGCGCGCGTTGAGTTTCATGAATCCCATTCAGGAAATGATGTATCCAGAGCTTACCCGATTCCCGGCGCGGAACGATGCGAAAGCCGCCCTGCGCCGAAGCACCGTCGAATTGGGAGTCTGTCTGCTTGTACTTCTAGTGTTGTTGCCGATTTTGATGTGTTACGCTGCAGCAAAGGGCTTTCCGAATTGGTTTACCCGATACGGTCCAATTGCGAGCGGTATGTTTGTCGGGGGAATCGCCGTAGGCCTGCTCTTCGTTGCACATTACACACTCCGTTCCAGAACCCGACGGAAACTCCGGATCGAATTGCGCAAATTTGGAATTCGCCTCTGTTTCAACTGCGGGTATGACCTTCGGGCCGCGACGGGGGAGACTTGTTCGGAGTGTGGCGCGATAGACCGGTCTGCAGTCGGTGAAACAAGAACTAAAGGTGACCTTCAGGGGGATTGAAGAGACATTCTAATTCACGCTCGATAAAGCAGAATGCTCCCATTTATTAACTTGTCCCCTCTTGCTGCACTCCTGCAATGCAGTTCATACGATGGACGGATGGGCCACCCAGCCGCTCGACGCATCGAATCTTGACGTCGCTGCAGGGCGAATTAAGTTTCGTAGGGTGGGTCGGCCGTATCGATTCACCAGTCGGTGAGTGGGCGGGGATCGATTTAATCGGCTGAACGTTTATCACGGGCGTGCGGACGAAAGACTGCGAGCCACGATAGAGCAACCCGTCGCATTGCAGCCCGGCCAGCCGCCGACGTACAATGGGGGGCGATGAGCGTGCAGCGGTGGTTGGACAATGAAAACTACGCGGCAGGAATGGCGACAGGCTCGAGAAAAAAGCTGCGTCCCTTTTCTCTTCCCGTCCCTTTTCTCTTCCGTCCCCTTTTCTCTTCCTTTTCTCTTCCAGCCGACGGCCCGTAATGAATCCAAGGGGTTAGTACGATCTTGCGAAAAACGCGATACCGAGTGTTAATCGGAAGCGCAGCATTATGTGCTTCGACTGGCGCACTTATCCATGTAGTGAGCTTCAACCATGAGGCAGGCTATTATTGGATTGGCGGATCGCTCAATGTGCAGAATGGAATCGTTCAGGTTTATAGCGCTACCTATCCAACGGGAGGGAAGGAGAAGATTCAGGCTGCCATCCAAGCCGGTAAGGCAGGCTCCCTTCGCTTGGGATGGAAGTTTAAGAAAACTCCCGAAACTGCGATGTGGGACTGGAGGATCAGAGCAGGTCTTGTTCTTCCTCGCTCGGAACGCATCATATCAGCGGCGCAAATACACTATAGTATTCTATGGATTCCGCTTTGGGTCCTAACACTACCGTGCGTACTAATTCTCGTTTGGCTCGTCGCTAGGTCCCAACGTATTGGAATGGGAAGTGAATGCGTAGTCTGTAGTTATGACCTGCGAACAAACAAGAGCGGGATGTGCCCTGAGTGTGGCACGGTTATTCCTGGGGAGCAACTCATGCGTCTAAGGTCGGCAGCTAACGCCGATGGTGGCGTGCGCGCGGGTCCACCATAGCGGGTCCAAAATGTCGGAGGGCTTCCCTTTCAGCTTCGGAAGGAGATTTTGATCGGAGATAATCCGAACGATTCGGACGGATGGGTCATCATCGCAACCCCACGCTTTGCTTCGCAAAGGATGGGCCACTCGGCCTTCCCCTTTTCTCGTCTTTGGGTTACTTGTGGTAATAGACAATGACACTCTACAGGGGAAATCCTATTACTTGTAACCGCATTATGAGAGCAAACGCTTGGCTCCTCATACTGTCTAGCCTTTGTGTTCATCTATACCTTGGCTTGTCGCGATCATACATCAATATCCGCATACAGTCGATCAGTCTAGCTTTGTCTCCGTTCAGCATAGCCATTATTCATTATAGAAATCCTACAAACAAATACTTTGACCAAGTGTATCCAGTTGGCATTAAATCTTTCTCCATGCTCTCGGACGAGCTATCAAAGCGGGCAACAACTGAAACTTGGAGATTCCACTGTAGTTTGCATAAGCCGAAGAATGTCGTTGGGCTGCAGGTGCCTTGCTGGCTACCGCTTGGATTTCTTGTCTGCCTAATCATCTATTTGCGGCATTCAGCGAGGGCCAGCTACCGCAAGCCGGGCAATTGCCATGGTTGTGGTTACGACTTGCATAGAAACACTTTCGGTTGCTGCCCCGAATGCGGAATGGTGATTCCCGAAGATCAGCGCGCGCTGATGGGGAATGCAATAAGCAAAACTCTCGATGACTCGACAAGGCCAATCGGATGACCACGCTGGCCGGGCTATCGCAGCGGACTAATGACGCGGAAATTCTCACCCTGGCGTACGGCGCGGCGCACGAGACCGCCAGAGGGAGTTTGGAATCATCCTGTTGGCTGAACGCAAGCCCCGGCCCGAACCGCCGCCACCCCTCGCTTTCGCCCCCAAGGCCCGCCCCGAACAGGCCCTAACTTTTTCCGAAAATTCCCCTTGCCAACCGCCGGAAGCGCGCCCATGATATGGCCGTCGCGCGATGCTTCGGCCATGGATGCAGGGCCGCGCGGCGAATGGACGAATCAGACCCCGCGGCCCGTGCCGCATCGACCCACGACCGGAGAAACGACCGATGATCCCCTCCACCACCGACGGCAAGCGACAACAAGCCCTGGACCGGGCGCTTCAGCAGATCGAGAAGGCCTACGGCAAGGGCGCCATCATGCAGATGGACAGCGATTTGAGCGCGGCGCGGGACGGCGTCAGCACCGGGGCGCTGTCGCTGGACCTGTGCCTGGGCGGGTTCGGCCTGCCGCGCGGGCGGATCGTGGAGATCTTCGGGCCGGAGTCCAGCGGCAAGACGACGCTGGCGCTGAATGTCATCGCTTCGGCACAGCGGGCCGGCGGCGTGGCGGCCTGCGTCGACGCCGAGCACGCGCTCGATCCGTCGTGGATGAAGCGCTGCGGCGTCAACCCGGAGACGCTGCTGGTGAGCCAGCCCGACAGCGGCGAGCAGGCGCTGGAAATCACCGACATGCTGGTGCGGTCCAACGCGGTCGACGTGATCGTCGTGGACTCGGTGGCGGCGCTGATTCCCAAGACCGAACTGGAGGGCGAGATGGGGCAGTCCGTCGTCGGCGCGCAGGCCCGGCTGATGAGCCAGGCGATGCGCAAGCTGACGGCGGCCATCGCCAAGAGCCGCGTCATTGTCATTTTCATCAATCAGATTCGCGAGAAGATCGGCGTCATGTTCGGCAACCCGGAGACGACGCCGGGCGGGCGGGCGCTGAAGTTCTATTCGTCGATACGAATCGACATCCGTCGCATTGCGTCGATCAAGGAGGGCGACAAGGTCACCGGCAACCAGGTTAAGGCGCGCGTCGTGAAGAACAAGGTCGCTCCGCCCTTCCGCGAGACGACGTTCGACATCATGTTCGACAGCGGCATCAGTCGCTCGTCGGACCTGATCGACCTCGGCACGAAGCTGAACATCGTCGAGAAGCAGGGCGCGTGGCTGCGGTACGGCAGCGTGCAGCTCGGCCAGGGTCGCGAGAACGCCAAGGTCTTCCTCGATGACAACAAGGAGCTGTTCGAGGAGATTCGCCGGAAGATTCTCGAGGCCAGCGGGGTGCTGGCGGCGGGCAAGTCGGCCGGCAAAGACGCGGCGGAGAAGGCGAGCGCCCCGGAGAAAGCCGCCGCGCGGGACAAGGCCGATGACGACTCGGCGGACAAGGCCAAAGCAGCCGCGCCGGTGAGCAAGTCGGCCCCGCTGGTGAAGGGTCGGCCGGCCGCTGCGGCGGGCAACGCGGCAGCACGCAAGCCGGCGTCGGCGCGATAGACGGATCGGCTGCTGCGATTTCGCCTACAATAGCCGCATGGCTACGCAATTCCTGAATCGCACGCTCGGGTTCCGATCGCTGTCGGCTTTCGCGCTGGTCGCGGTGGTTTGCACAATGCCGCTTCGCGCGGACGATACCGCGACGAAGACGGCCAATCGCGACGGCGTCGAAGTCACCGGCAAACTGGAGTCGATCGACGGCGCGCGAGTGCTAACCGTCTGGGGCAAGCCCCACGAGCGCGGCTTCGCGCACGGTTATCTGCTCGCGCCCGACATCGTCGCCCTGCTGGATGGCTATCTGCGCGAGACAGTGACCGACACGGCGGAGTTCGAGCAGCGCGCGCAGGCGTTCCTGCGGATGATGAGCCTGCTGCCGCGGTATCAGGACGAAGTTCGCGGGATGCTGGAGGGCATCCAGAAGCGCCTGGGGGACACGGCCCGCATTTCGTCGCTCGATCGCGCGATCACCTACGACGACTTGTTCACCGTCGCGTGCATTCCCGAACTGTCCCGGCTCGCGTGTTCATCGTTCGCCGCTTGGGGCAGTCTCACGGGCGACGGCGGCACGGTCTGCGGGCGAAATCTCGACTGGCACGGCATTAAGGCCCTGCACGGCACGGAGTTGATCATCGCGCACCTGCCGGATGATTCGACGCGGTCGCGCGGATGGGTCTCGGTGACGTGGCCGGGATTCGCCGGCGCGCTCACGGCGATGAACGACGCCGGCGTCTGCGGCAGCCTGCACGACGTGCCGGCGCTGCGGCCGACCATGCCCTTTGGCTTCACGCCGCGGGCGATGGCGCTGCGCGAGGCGCTGGAGGCGGCCGGCGACGACACGGCGATTGAGAAGTTTACAGCCGTCTTCAAGAAGCGAATCGTCCTCGTCGGCAACAACATTCCCGTGGCCTGGCCCCACAAGCCCGACGGCGGCAAGCCCTTCGCCGTGATCGAGTACGACGGCAACCTCGCCATGGATCGCGGCGTCACGGTGCGGCAGGACGAATACCCCCCGGCCGACGGCGAAGCCAATCGCGCCACCATGAAGCGCCACTCGCGCAAGACGATGATCGATCCGCCGCCGCGCTACTCCGACAAGCCGGCCCAGCGAACGGAGACGTATTCGAAGCAGGAGTTCCTCATCTGCACCAACCACTACTGCCTGCGGGCCGCGCCGCAATCCTGCGACCGGTATGAGAAGCTCCAGGATCAGTTGGTCACGTGCTCACAGCGGGGCATCCCGGTGGATCCGTCGCGCGCGTGGGAGTTGCTTCGCAGCGTCGCCTGCGATGGGTCGCGGCTGGAGACGCATCACAGCGTCGTCTTCGAGCCGAACCGCCGCCGCCTGCACGTCGCCTTCGCGAAGGACGGCAAACCCGCCCCGGCCTGCAAGCCCGTTTCGTTCAACGTGGATGCGCTGACCGCCCGCGGACTGGCCAAGCCCGCCGCTTCCCCCTAACTTGCCCGAATGCTTCGCCACCGATTGTTTTTCGGCGCCCTGCTCATTGCGGCCCTGGTCGGCCTCTTCATCGCCGACGCCCGAGTGAGCGCGTCGGCCGCCCTGCCGCGCGCGGACGGCCTCATCGTCATGCTCATCGTCGCGGCGATCGCCGTTGTCGGCGGCATCGAACTGACCGCCCTGCTCCGTGGCGCGGGTCTGGACCCCCGCCGCGCCTGGCCGATTGCCATGTGTGTGGCAATCGTCCTCGCGCCGCTCGCCGCGCACAACCGCTGGCTCAACCTGGAAAGCGCGCCCGCGACCATCGATTATCAACTCACGGTCGGCCTTCTTGTGGCCGCGTTCGCCGGCGCGTTTCTTTTCATCGGCCACCGTCGCCGCACCGAACGGGCGGCGGCCGATCTCGCCGCGACAACGTTCGTCGTGTTGTACCTCGGGCTCTTCCCCGCATTCCTTGTGCGGCTGCGCGTCGAGTCGCCCGACGGATCGGTCTGGCCTCTGGTGTACTTCGTCGCCACGGCCAAGGCCTGCGACATCGGCGCCTATTTCACGGGGCTGGCCATCGGCCGCACGAAGCTCATCCCCTGGCTTAGCCCCAAGAAAACCTACGAAGGTCTGATCGGCGGCATCGGTTTCTCAATTGGCACGGCGTTCCTGATCGCCCATTTCATGCGCGAATCGCTCGGGCCGTTTGTTGTGGCTGACGATGGCTCGCTCCAGGTCGGCCCGATCGTCGCATTCGGCGCGATCATGGCCTTGCTGGGTCAGGCCGGCGACCTGCTCGAATCGCTCATCAAGCGCGACGCGCAGGCGAAGGACTCGGCAGCGGCGATTCCCGCGTTCGGCGGCGTGCTGGATCTGATTGATTCGTTGATTCTGTCGGCTCCCGCGGCCTGCTGGATGCTGTTAAGATAATCCCCACAGGAGGAGTCGCCCCCCGCGTGGAACTGGTCATCACACTCGACGCCGCCGTCGATCAAAGCGAGCTGTTCGGCCCGGCCGATGCAAATCTCCGCGCGGTGCGCGATGCGTTCGGCGTGAAGCTCGTCGCGCGCGACAGCGTGCTGAAGATCACCGGCGAATCCGAGGCCGTCTCCAAGGCCGCGTCGGTGATTGAAGTCCTCCAGTCCCGCCTCCGCCAGCACGGGCACCTCGACAAAGAGGCCGCCGCCGATGT
This sequence comes from Phycisphaerae bacterium RAS2, assembly GCA_007753915.1. Lineage (NCBI taxonomy): Bacteria > Pseudomonadati > Planctomycetota > Phycisphaerae > Phycisphaerae bacterium RAS2. Next base: position 977,545 of record CP036352.1, on the reverse strand, counting down.
GATCGGCGAGCTGGCCGTCGCCGAGAAGCACCGCGATCGCCCGCACAGTCTGATGACCCACGCCCGCTTCCTGCGGCCCAAGACGGCCGGGCAGGAGGCGTACATTCAGGCGGTGGAGGAAAACGACCTTTGTCTTTGTGTCGGCCCCGCCGGCACGGGGAAGACGTACCTCGCCGTCGCCATGGCCCTGGCCCTGCTGAAGGCCAATCGCATCAAGCGCATCGTCCTCGCGCGACCGGCCGTTGAGGCCGGCGAAAAGCTCGGCTTCCTCCCCGGCGACATGCAGGCGAAGGTGAATCCCTACTTGCGGCCGCTGTTCGACGCCATGCACGACATGATGGACTTCGAGCAGATCCGCCGGTTCATGGTGAACGACGTGATCGAAGTGATCCCGCTGGCGTTCATGCGCGGGCGCACGCTCAACAGCGCGGCCATTATTCTCGATGAAGCGCAAAACGCCACGCCGCAGCAGATGCTGATGTTCCTGACGCGCATGGGCCATCACAGCAAGATGATCGTCACGGGCGACGACAGCCAATCCGACCTCGAAGAGGGCTATGACAGCGGACTGGTCGATGCGATCCGCCGGCTGGAAGGCAAGGAAGGCATCGGCGTGGTGCACCTGACGCACGAAGACATCGTCCGGCACAAACTGGTGACGCGGATCGTGCAGGCGTACAACGACCTGCCGCCCGGCGCGGCGCGGAAGCGACGCTCCCCGTAGTCGGCGCCGCAACGTCGGCCGCAAGTACCGTTTCATTCGGCCTTCCGTGGACTCGAACCGCCATTCCCGTGCGACAGGCAGGGTCTATTTCGTCTCGAACCGCCCTTGAGAGCGCCGAATCGGGGATTCGATACCAAAATCGCTCTGTGACGATTGACTCATGTCAGCAATTAATGAGAAAATCGCGAGAGTCTCTTGTTGATAGCCGGTCCGATGTACCGCGCATCGATGACTCATCGACGCCGCTGCGATTCTGCTGGCGAACGTCGACCGCAACGCTTCTCCAAAGCAGGAGGAACCATGAAACCTTTCCTGATGCGACTTCTCATCCCAGCGATTGCTCTGTTTGTGGTGATGGGTGTGATGTGCGGCCCCATGGGTGACTCCAACAACGGCGCACCACAACCTGATCCCCAGGGCGAAGACGACCCAAGCCCGAATGGCGACAACGAAGGCGATTCGCCCGACGAATCGAGCCCGCCCGGCGCAGTTCAGAAGTTAGGCGAATTGCTTCTTGGGGGGGCCCCCGGCAACATCGCCCTGGACCTGACGCATACGCTCGGGTACGTGGCGGCCGGCAATCGAATTCGACGATTCAACCCCGCTACACGGAGCTGGGCCCCGCTCACGGCTCCCGGCGGCGTTTTTTACGGGTTGGACCACGACGACGACTTTCTCGGTCAAATCAATACGGCGACCGGTCAGATCACGCGCATAATCAGTTACCCAGAGAGTTTCCCAATCACTCCCAGCTCGAACGCGGGGTTTGTCGTCGGGATGGACTACAACCCAGTCAGTGGAAAACTCTACATCATGGATATCTTCGCGCTGGGCCGCCTCGCGACGCTCTTTGAGTTCGACCCAAACACCGGCGAACGAACGCAGATCGGAGCCACCGGGTTAGAGGGAACAGACGGCCCGTTGAGCATGGTTTTCAGCTTGGCGCGCGACCCGGCCACGGGTTTGCTTTACACGGTCGATGTCACCGACATCTTGTGGTCGATCGACCCGAATACGGGGACAGCTTCCCTCATCGGCCCGCTTAGCCCCAATCCGACCGAATTCTCAAACGTACAGGGGCTGACCTTCTCGCAGGTTGATGGACATCTGTATGGATTAAATCACACCGCACCGTCCCAAATTGTCTCCATAAATACGTCCACCGGAGCCGCAGCGCTGGTTTGCGAATTGCCGCTGGGAAGGGGCGGCGGGAGCCTGGCCAGCATGCCCGACGGAACGCTTTGGGGTGTCAACCTGATCGGCGTGCACGACTCGGTCATGTTTACGGATTACCTCTATCGAATCGACTGCTCGACCAACCCGGCGACGCTGCTCGAATTTCCGACGCTTGAACTTGGCGTTCAATTCGGGCCGCAAACATTGTTTCAGGGGATCAATAGCTTGTGTTTCGCGCCGAATGCCGCACCGGACCAGACGGTTCCGACTTTTCAAAGTATTGATGCCCTTGCGATCGACCCGGTTCACGGACTCATGGCTGCCGCTGGAGACGGTGTGTACGGCTTTGATCCCGATTTTGAGTACTTTCCGAGTGGAATCGGCGTGGCAGGGCTCGCGGACTTCAAGCGCATCGTGCTGAACCAAGGGGGCGACCGCGCGTACGTGCGCGACGGGCTTTCCGGCAAGGTATATGAATTCGAGCCGGGGCAGACTGGCGTCACCAACCAGATTCAGTATCGACCGGCGTCGGGCTTCTACAGTATCCCACGCCAGCCCGATTCAGGCATTGATGCGCAAACCGGAGCGCTTTTCCTTGCAGGTGACTTTGAGTTGTATCAAGTCGACTTGGCCAGCGGGAACAGTGTCCTGATCGACGACGGCGCCAATGACAACCCGGAAGGCGTCATTGTCGATTCCGCTCGGCGGAGGTTGCACGTAAACATGCAGTTCGGCGGCCCGGCCAACTGTGGCGCGATTCGAACCTACAACCTCGACACGCTTCAGGTAATCAACAACCTCTGTGGCGACGGGCCACAGTTGTTCAACATGGCCTTTGATCCGGTGCGAAACCGCATCGCGGTCATCTGCCGCGTCTCAACCCAGTTCGACATGGTCGTGCGAATCTTTGACATGGACACCTACGTGGAGGAACCATTTTCTCCCATCTCGCTGCCTCGCGCCGCCGACAACACCAACGCATCGTCGGCCTTCCTTGAATTCGATACGGTTAGAAACCAGCTCATCGTCGCCCGGCCGGACACGCCCGCCCGGCTCGAGTTCTACGGATTGCCTGATTAGCGATCCAGCCCAACAAGCACGGCAGATGGTCGCCCGTCGTCAGAGGGCTTGCATAATTGCGCCTGAATGAAAGAGGCGAATCAAAGCCGCCGGGTGATGCGGCCGCGGGTGAGGTCGTAGGGGCTTAGCTCCAGGCGAACGTTGTCGCCCGGAAGGATGCGAATGAAATTCTTTCGGAGCCGGCCCGCGATGTGGGTCAGCACCATGTGCTTCTTGCCGCCCAGTTCGAATTCGCAGCGGAACATGGTGTTCGGCAGCGCCTGCACGACCTGGGCCTCGACTTCGATCACTTCCGACTTGGACATAAACTCCTTTGGCATCCGCAGCGGGCGTCCGCTCGCCGGTGTGTACTTAATCCGTGGGCGGCCATGCTAACCGCCCCCGCCGGCGGCGACAAGTCGATCGGCTTTTGACAAGCTGCGGCGCGGGGGCTAGCTTGATGAAGTGCGGCGAGTGGTCCGCTTGACGGCCTTTTTTCATGCGAGGGTCCTGACATGTCGAGTTCACGAATCATCAAAGGATGGATGAAAGGTGCGATGCCGGCGCTGGGGTTCCTCGTCCTTGCCTGCGGTTGCAGCCAGGCGATCGTCGGAACCTGGAAGACCGACCCCGAGCCGAAGGACGAAGCGTTTTACATCACCAATGCCCAGTTCAAGGACGACGGCAGCTACACCGCGGTCGCCAAGCAAGGCGATGAGAATGTGCGCCTCGCCGGGACGTATCAATTCGACGGCATGAACCTGAAGCTCGTCACGCCGGGCAAACCGGAACGAAAGTACGGCGCGACGTACATGATGATGGGGCCAACCCTGGAGCTGCGCCAGGACGGCAAAAAGATGACGATGAAGAAGCAGTAGCCCGCGCGACCGAACAGCCCCGCTGAATCAGGCGATGCGCTAGTCGCTGTCGTCTTCGACTTCGATTTCGTCCACTTCGCGCACGCGCCGCTCGGACTCGCCTGCACAGGCCAGGCACCGCCGCGCGAACGGCAGCACTTCGAGCCGCTTTCGTGGAATCGCTTTGCCGCAATCGAGACAAAGCCCGTAACTGCCGTCGTCGATTCGCTTGATCGCGGCCTCGATGTCATCAAGCTTCGCGGCTTCAATGGCGATCAACCCGACCGCCAGTTCATCTTCGAACCCTTCCGAGGCCCGATCGCTCACGTCGGGAAGGTCGCCGGCCTTTTCCGCCATCTGCGCCTGCGTGGACGACACAACCGACAACAACTCGTGTCGCTGCTGGACCATGGCATCGCGAATCGTTGCCATCCATTCGGCATCCACCGCGGGCTTCTGGGGCTTGGCCGGTCCTTCGTCCAGCGCGACCTCCGCGGCAACCGACGCGCGCGACGGCGTCCGTATGTCATCCGGACCGTATTGCGCAGCGACGAGGCGGCGCGGCGACTCCGATTTGCGCGCCTTGGGCGCGGGCGCTGCCTTCTCCGTTGCAACCACTTTTGGCGCCGGTTTCGACTCGGCGCGCGGCTCGGGTTTCGGTTTGGCCGAGACTTTCGCCGGCTTCGCAGCCTTGGCGGGCTTTGCCTTGGAAGCGGACTTGGAGTCCGCGGGCTTCGCGCGTGCCGCAGGCTTGGCAGTTTTCGCCGCCGTTTTCTTTGTCGCTGACTTCTTTGTTGCCATGCTACCGCTCGATTCCGCTTTCCCGGCCCACATCGGCGGGAGGAAGACACCTGTCCATCCATGCCCCCATCAACTGATCAACCTGCCCAATTCCGTACCCCGGGTGACTCATCTTGCTCTTGCCATCACCCGACCCCTGAGGGTCCGAGAGTGTAGTCGCCCGAAAACGGGACGCAAAAGAATCCTATCCATGCCCCTTCAAGTCAAGTACTTATTTTGCACCCAGTTATGACGCCCAGATCGGAAAAGAGCCTATGAAGCTCCGGTGCTTGCGGCCTGTGATGCCTCCGAAAACCTAACTCGGCGACCTCTGTGGGCATTGTGCGAAAGCCATTCCTGCGAACGCAAGCCGATATTCGTGCGGGAGGTTCCTTGCCGCGCCGTGTGGCAAGTCGTAGAATTGAAGCAGGTTATGAGCGGGGAGAGGCGTCGCCGGCCGAGCGGATTGATCCGCGAAGCCGCTGCGAGAATTTCAGCCGTATTGCGTCGAAGTGCCTACCTCCCGCTGGTCGATTTGGTTACCTGTCAGCCGGGTCCCGTTCCAGGCGACCCGTTGTGAATTCCGAGAAGACGGTCATGGAGGGGCGTCGCGGCTCGGCAGAGGAAAGAGGCAGGCGGCATGATTGCGCACAAGGATGACATCGGAGCGGGGACCGGCGCAGGGGCGCGTCCGAGCCTCGCGTCCCGGCTTAGTCCGATCCGCCTCGTGCAGCGGCTTGCCCGGCGCGGCTCGTACATCCACCAGATGATCGGCGGCGCCCTTCGGCGCAGCGGTTGGTTTGTCGAGCAACTTACGTTTCGCCGTTTCATGAACATGGCGACCACCGGCGTGCAATTCTTTCTCAAGAGCGAGCGGATGCGCGCCATGCCGGTCATCGTCAAGATCGACATTTCGCCGATGTGCAACTTGAGCTGCACGACGTGCGTCCACGCCGATCCGCACGGTGATTCACAGCTCGAAAAACAGGAGTTCAAGCCGCAGCATCGCATGAGCGTCGAGCAGTTCCGGCGCATCATCGACGAGATCCGCGGCAAGGCGTCGGCCGTTTCGCTCTACTATGTAGGCGATCCGCTCGTTCACCCGGACATGGACGAGATGTGCTCGATCGCTCGCGACGCGAAGTTGAACGTGCACATCAGCACGAACTTCAGTTTCTCACTGACCGACGCACGGTTGAAGCGCATGATCGACAGCGGCCTCACTCACCTGACAGTCTGCGTGGACGGCCTATCGCAGAAAAAGTACGAGATGACGCGCGTCGGCGGGCGGATCGAGCGCGTCCTCAACAATCTAGACCGCATGTGCAAGTTCCGGCGCGAGCTGGGCCGCACTTATCCCAAGATTGAAGTGCAATACATCAAGTTCCAGCATAATGTGGATGAGCTGGAACAGGCACGCGATTTGCTGCTTGGCTGGGGCATCGACCAGTTCACCGATTTCTGGGGCGACCTGGGCAATTACGTCGATCGCGACCCCGGCACGTTCCGCGTCATCAAGCCGCGCGAGAACAAGCGTGTCCCGCAGTGCTACTGGCCGCACGGAAACATCGTCATCAAGTACAACGGTGACGTGATCCCCTGTTGCACGTATCGCATCGGCCAGCAATACACGGCGAGCGACGACGCGCGGGTCCTGGGCAACGTCTTTCAGACCAGCGTGCGCGAGGTCTGGAACAACGAGAAGTATCGTCAGGCTCGGAGGATGGTTTCCAATCCGCAATCCATCCTGCACGACCCGGCGCTGAAGGAGCACTTCTGCTACGGCTGCCCGGCCATTTTTGAAACCACGTCCGACACGCCGTTCAAGATGGCGAACCACCTGAAATGGGAAGAGCATTACGAGTTGGGCGCCGACGGGCGACCCATTCCCAAGAATCCGCACTTCCGGCCCGCTTCGGTCACGCAGGTGGGCCTGCCCAATGGCGACATGGCGTCGGTCTAGCGCGTCAGTATCGCGGCACCGACGGATCAATCTCCAACGACCAGGCATCGATGCCGCCGGCCATGCTCTTCACCGGCCCCAGTCCGGCCTCACGCAATAGCGCGGCGGCCTTGAGGCTTCGCCCTCCGTGGTGGCAATGCGCGACGACCGTCTTTCCCTCGGCGAGGTCGCGCAGCTCATCGAGTCGATTCGCCAGGTCCGACAACGGAAACAGCAAAGCGCCCTCGATCCGGCACGTCGAATGCTCATCAGGATTGCGCACGTCGAGCAGCACAAATCCGTCGCGATCATTCAGCATCTGACGGGTTTGCTGAACGCTGACCTCCCACTCCGCGTTGATTCCGCCCATTCAATCTCCTCCCTTCAGCACGCGCGAAGATGTCGCGGCGTGCCCGATGACCTGCTCGTCATGCGCCACACAGGCGCAGCACTTCATTCACCGTTTTGCGAATGCCCTCGAAGACCTCGGCCGGGCCCTTGCCGAGCATGTAAGCGGGCGTGCTCACGATCTTATGTTTTTCGTCCACCACGATGTCCCGCGCGGCGCAGCGAACGTGTTCGCAGCCCATCTCGCCGATGGCGGCGGCCGTGCCCGCGTCCGCGCCGATCGTGAGTTTCGCGCGGATGCCCTTGCTTCCGAGGAATCGCGCCAGCATGGCCGGAGCGATGCAGATTGCGCCGATCGGCTTTCCTGCCGTGAGCATTTCAGTGACGAGGCGCTCGACTTCGGAATTGACGCGGCATTTCGGGCCGTCGACGGCGAACGTGCACAGGTTCTTCGCCGCGCCAAAGCCGCCGGGGAAAATCAACGCATCAACGTCGACAGCGTTGACCTCCTTCAGGTCCTGAATTTCTCCACGGGCGATGCGGGCCGATTCAATCAGTACGTTGCGCGATCCCTCGCCCGGCTCGTTCGTCAGGTGATTGACGATGCCGGCCTGCGGCACGTCGGGCGCGCAGCACACGGCTTTCGCCCCGGCCTGATCGAGGGCCAGCAACGTCAACACGGACTCGTGAATCTCGGCGCCGTCAAACACGCCGCAGCCGCTCAAGCAGACCGCGATTCTTTTCATGATGCCACTCCGGATGAGTCGAAGGGTGCGTTCTGGACGCATCCCGCAGACCATTGGCGGGCAGTGCCCACCCTACTTCTCGTGCAATTCTACCACGTTCTTGTCCGTCAGCACGTGCGTGCCCGTCACCAATTGCCCGTCGTGAACGGTTCCGCCCCAGATCCGCGCGCCGCTCAATTTCTCCGCGAGGTCCTTGTGAATGTGCACCGCCATATCGTGGATCGTTGCACCAACCGGAAGAATGAACGGCGACGACTTATCGACTGGCTTGCCGGGCTTCTTCGCATACACGCGGATCACGTTGAGCATTTCGAACACCGCAGCCATCAGCTGCGCCAGCCCCTCGCCGCTCGTCGCCGAGACCGGCACGATCGTCAGCGGGCAGCCCGTCAATTCGCGAAACCCGTCTAGATTGTCCTTCGCCCCCGCCGTGTCCAACTTGTTCGCCACAAGCAATGCGCGCTTCGGCACGGCCGCCGACTCGTCTTCGTCGAACTCCAGAATCGCTTGCGATACGGGCCGTACGCCGTGTTCCGCAAGCAACGCCATGCACTGTTCGTATTGATCGAGCAATTCAATCGCGGACAGGTCCACCGTAAGCAGCAGCACATCCGCCGCGCGAAAAGCTCCGAGCATCCCCGGTTGCACGTGCCCCGCCATGATCGGTGGCATGTCCACCAGCTGGATCGGCACATCTTCATGCAGCGCCATGCCCGGCACGGCCGCGTGCGTCGAGAACGGGTATTCGGCGATTTCCACCTTTGCACTGGTCAGCGCGCCGACGATCGAACTCTTGCCGACGTTGGCCGCCCCCATCAGCACGACCTGACCCGCCCCTTGCCGAGGGATGCTGAATGCGTCGTGCTGCCCGCCGCCGGATCGTTGTTTGTGTGCGGCCGCCGATGCAGCCGTCTCACGCGCCGCGGAGAGTTTCTGCTTCAGTGCCGATTGGAGCTTTTCGCTCGCCTTGTGTTTGGGCACCAGCCGAAGCATCTCTTCGAGCGCCGCGACCTTCTCCGCCGGCGAGGATGCGTTGCGATACCGCTCCTCGGCCTTGTTGTACATCGGTGATTGATTGACAGCCATGAACGGCATCCTAACCCGCGCCGCGTGCGTACAAAAGCACGCCCCGCGCAGGTAGAATGGATGCACCCGCTTCATTGCCGATCTATCTACCGGGGAGAAGCAGCGACGACATGATTCTGGGAATCCTCTCCGACAGCCACGGTGACGCCGATGCCACCTCACGCGCGGTGGAGCTCCTGCGCGGGCGCGGCGCGGAGCTGTTCATCCACTGCGGCGACCTCTGCGGCACCGGCGTGCTCGATGTGCTGGCCGGGTTGAACTGTCGCTTTATCTGGGGCAACTGCGATCATCCCGACGCCGCAATGAGAAAGTACGTCCGCGACATCGGCCTCCCTTTGCCGGAAGGCGATCTCACGTTCGCGCTTGACGGAAAAGCCTTCGCCGTGTTTCACGGGCACGAAGACGGTTTCCACTCGGCGGTCGAATCGGGTCGGTACGACTATATCCTGCACGGCCACACCCATCGATATGCTGACACGCGGGTCGGTCGCACCCGCGTGATCAACCCCGGCGCGCTGCACCGCGCTCGGCCGCATACGGTGGCAACGCTGGATCTATCGACGGACAAGCTGACGGTTCTGCGGATCGATACGGGACAGCCGATCTAATGCCATTGCACTGTTGAAATCCGAGTTTCATCCTATGTAGGGTTGAGTGTTGGGCAGCAATTCGGTGCCCACTCGTCCGCCACGGCGAATCTGCGACTGGCGCTCGGGGCTATGATCGCCGGGCTTTGGCTGCCTGTAACAAGGCATGATGCCTTCGATGCCACGCTCGCATTTTCAAACGGCGGCGGTAACATTCCCCCAAACGACGCACGCGAAGGATCGGTTCTCCGCGTGCAATCGACTTCAACGGAGGAAATCCATGTCCGCCACGACTCCCGTACGCACCACCGGTGTCGCGTTGTGCAGCCTGGTCTGCGGCGCGTTTCTCTGGGCGCTTGTTTCGCCCGCGTTCTTGAGCGCGCAGCAGAAAGACGAGCACGCCGGGCACAATCACGGCGACCAGAAAGACGCTCACGATCACGGCGCATCGGCTCGCAACGCCGAGAACTGGGCACCGGTCAACAAGATGCACCTGTACCTGTGCGCGTTTCACGTCGCCAAGGAGAAGCCCGGCTTTCAGGTCGAGGCGCACCACTACTGCTCGCCGCAGTCCAAGAGCGGCGATCTGCACCAGTGCGTGATCTACGACACGCGCGGACCGAACCCCAAGCTGCTCGGCACCGAGTACATCATCACCGACGAGGCGTATCAGAAGCTGCCCGCCGAGGAGAAGCGCTTCTGGCACCCGCACGCGTACGAAATCCTCTCCGGTCAGCTCGTGGCCCCCGACATGCCCAAGATGGGCGACGACATCTTCCCCGGCCTCATCAACACCTGGGGCAAGACGTGGCACACCTGGCCCGACCCGACGACCGACTACCCCACCGGCGAGCCGCTGCTGATGTGGTCGGCCAACGGCGACGGACAAATTGATAACAAGCTGATTGCCAAGCGCGATGCGCAGTTCAACATCAAGACCGATGAGATTCGCGCGCGGCGCAAGTTCATGGGCTTTGAAGTGCCGCAAGTGCCGCCGGCCAAGTCGATGAGCGAAATCGGCCGCCGCTGGACGGCGAGCGGCAAGGATGAGCCGACGAAGCTGAAGGGCGCGGGGGGATAAGGCGATCCGTCGCGTCAGGCGAGTTCAATTTCGCCAGGCATGAAATGAACACGGGGCAGGGCAGAGTTTGAATCTGTCCTGCCCCGATTTTCTTGATTGAGCAGCGAATGGCGAACCGGCACGAACCAAAGTTGGATACCGAAGCCAAATGCCTAGGCCGCGGAAACCGGCTGGTGATGCAGCACCATCAGTTGATTCGCTTTCAGGGCCGCCATGGCGTATGCGCGGCCATGTCCGTCAGCGAACTCAACCTCGAACGTGTCGGGCGCGAGGACTTCCACGACCGTGCCGACCTGGCCACGGACCAGCCCGCGCGCGGCGAAGTCTTCGATCAAAGCGACCACGTCAAGCAGATGGATCGATTCTTTCACGATGACCCGGTTTTCCGTTCAAAGCACAAAACACGTCGTCAGCCGTGGAATCCCATCATCGGATCGGATAATCCACGCGGTTCGGATTACAGGCCCGTCCGAACTCCCTTGCCAATGAAAGTCTAGCACATACCGCTGCCCGAATCTATCGGATTCGGTCGGCGTGGCGGGCAACGAGCGTGCCGCTTCGAGTATCGCGTCACGAAGTTCATCGGCATTATCGGCTGTCAAGCCGAGGGCGGAAGCAAACACGCGAGCCTTGTGCTTGCCGGTCGGATGTTCTGCATTCAGGCAGTAATCACGAAGCTTCTGGATATCGACAATTGCTACATGGCTGTTAGGAAGCATATCAACGCCAGCGGTGATCACCGTGCAATAAGATTACGACTCAACCCTCGCAAGCCGCGCGTTGACTATTCCATAGCCGAACCCTTATCTGCCCACTTCGGCGGGCGCTTCTCCATGAATGCCCGCAGGCCCTCGCGGCCCTCTTCACCCAGGAACGCCTCGCCGAACGCGTCGGCCTCGCAATGCAGGCCCTTTTCCAGCCACGCCGCCTCGCCCGAGCAAACCACGCGCTTGAGCAGCCGCACGGCACTCGGCCCGTTCGCCAGAATCTGCTTCACCAAAGTCTCGACATTTGTCATCAATTCATTCGGCGCGACCGACTCGCTCACCAGCCCCGCCGCCACCGCCTCCGGCCCGTTCAACGCCTGACCGGTGAACAGCAGCCGCCGCGCCATCGCCCCGCCGACCAGTGCGAACGTTCGCTGCGTGCCGCCCCAACCGGGGATCAGCCCCAGCTTCACTTCCGGGAATCCAATCGTCGCCTCGCTCGACATGATCCGAAGGTCGCACGCCAGCGCCACCTCGCAGCCGCCGCCCAGCGCCGGCCCATTAATCGCCGCGATCGTCACCGCCTGCTCGAATCGCGCCAGCCGCGCCATGCACCGCTGACCGCGCTGGCTGAACGCCCGCCCCGCATCGCCCGGGGCCGTGTTCATCTCCGCGATGTCCGCACCGGCCATGAACGTCCGGCCCTCGCCGGTGAGAATCAACACGCGCACCTGCGGGTTGCACGCCACTTCGTCCAGCCGCGACTCCAGTGCCGCCATCGTCGGCATGGAGAGAAGGTTGATCCCCCCGCTGGTGTTGAACGTGATCCGCCCGATCGGGCCTTCCTGCTGATACAGCACTTCGGTGCTCATGCCGTTTCATCCTCCAGCGTCAAACGATCTCTCGTGCTCCGATCATCGAGCCTCGCAAAGAGTCGCGGGCTTCGGATTAGCTTCCAACGAGCCGCGGGCTTCAGCCCGCGCGGCCGTCAGAGGACACGCGTCGGCTCCGCAATCAATTTGAATAATCGTGGAACCCCCGGCCGGATTTGCGGCCCATTCGCCCGGCGTCGACCATTTTTCGCAGCAGCGGGCACGGGCGGAACTTCGGATCGCCCAGGTCTCGGTGCAGCACGTCGAGAATATTAAGACATACGTCAACACCGATGAAATCCGCCAGCGTCAGCGGGCCCATCGGGAAGTTGCACCCCTGCTTCATGATCTCGTCGATCGTCTTCGCGTCGGCCACGCCCTCCATCAGGGTGAACGCCGCCTCGTTGATCAGGGGCATCAACACGCGATTGCTGACGAAGCCGGGCATGTCGTTGCAGCGCAGCGGGTTCTTGCCCATGCGCTTCGCCAGCGCCTCGACCGTCTCCACCGTCGCGTCGTCCGTCGCCAGGCCGCGGATCACTTCAACCAGGCTCATCAGCGGCACCGGATTGAAGAAATGCATGCCGATGAACTTCGCCGGCCGGTCCGTCGCCGCCGCCAGTTTGGTGATGCTGATGCTGCTGGTGTTGCTGGCGAGAATGGCGTCGGGTTTCAAGTTCGGCTGAACCTGTTTGTACAACGCGACCTTGGCGTCAAACTGCTCGAAGATGGCCTCGATGACGATGCCGACCTTCGCCCATTCGATGTCGCCGAGCGCGGCGCAGGTCTTGAGGTTTGCCTTGGCTGCCGCGGCCGTGTCCGCCGGAAGCTTGCCCTTCTCCACGAGCTTGCCGAGGCTCTTTTCGATCTCGGCCTTCGCCGCCTCGACCTGCTTCGCGTTTGCGTCATAGACCCATGTCTTCAGGCCCGCGGTCGCGCAGACCTGCGCGATGCCGCGGCCCATCGTCCCCGAACCGATCACCACCGCCGATTCAATTGCCATGACCCGTCCTGACCGTAATGAAGAATCTCAAGAAGCCGTCGTCCGTCCAGATACCCATGAACGTCCAGAGACGCAACGCATCCGACAACCATCAAACGACGGACACGAAGCCGCCCCGACGCGAGCGGAATCGCCCACGATCGAGAAAAGCATTCTAACGAAACAGGGAGGGTGACGCCAAACGCCGGCCTAGTGCGTAGCCGGGATGACATCGATGATGCGCGAGCCACGGACACGATAGCTGGTCTTCCCCCAGCGAACGTGGCCCAAGCCGCAGATGACGGCCAGCGCCCAGAAAACGATGCCCATGCACACCACCGCGCCGCGCAGGAACGACCAGAACGACGGCTGCTGCTCAAGCGTGATCGCGAAGAGCCGCCCCGTAACCTGCTGCATGGCCATCAGTTGAACGGTGCAGACGGCGGCGTGAAGCCAGCCGATGGTCAGTTCCTGCGTGATGCCGAGATAGACCCCAAGCGGGATGAACAGGAGAGGTGAGCAGACCCCGCCCATGAGAAGCTGCGTGCTGACGGCGATGCGCCAGGGGCGCACCAAACTGCCGATCAAGACACGCGTCAACGAATTGCACATCGCGGCGAAGGAATTGTCGCGCGAGGTGACATACAAGCCCTTGCCCAATCCGGCCCATCGGCGAATCCCCAGCGCCGCGACCTTCTTCGCGAGGATAATGTCCTCGGCCAATTCGGCTCGCACACTCGCATGGCCGCCGACGCGCTCGTACGCCGCGCGCGAAAACAGCATGAACTGGCCGTTGCCCAGCTCGACCTGCGAGTTGCTCGACCCTCGCGCCGAAAGCCACAGACCCCACAAGCCCAGCAACCAGCTGGCCGCCGGAGACACCGATTGCTCCCACGGACTGACCAGGTCCAGCCGCGGCCAAAGCGATACGAACTCCAGCTGCTCGCGCGTGACCTTCTGCATCACGGCAGCCAGCGCTCCGGGCACAAATCGACAATCGCAGTCAGTGAAGAGCAGGTATTCGCCGTCGGCCTCTCGAACACCGCGCGCGAGGGCATGCGTCTTGCCGGTCCAGCCCGCCGGCAAGTCGGTGATATCAACCAGGCTGACGCGCGGGTCCTGGGCCATGACGCCCAGCACGCGCTCACGCGTTCGATCATCGCTGCGATCATTGACCACCGTGACGCGCAGGTTGCCGTAATTCTGGGCGAGCAGCCGGCGCAGGCACGGCTCAATCCGCTCCTGTTCGTTGTGCGCCGCGATCACCACCGTCAGCCGTGGACCCGTTTCATTGGTCTCGCCCGGCTGCGGCGCAAGCGTCATCTCCGAGTCGTCGCGCAGGCGGCGGACCCATCCAAGCCCCCATCCCCACATGAAGACAATCACGATCTGGATGGCGAACAACGTCCAGAGTGTGAATTCCAAGCTACGTCTCCTTTACGGATCGCCGCGAAGACTTCATTCGCGACCTCCCGTTTCCTGATTATCGGCCATACGGCCACCCAATCGCAACTCGCCGAAACCCCGATCACCCCACATCACTTGCCGAACGCCTGCGACTCCCGAATACTGCCGCCAGATGCCGTATCTCGCGTGGCGGCGGGTACTGCCTAATCATTCGGCTGGGTGCTTCCTTTGCCGCGTTACCATCTGGCCACACTATGACAACGCGACGAATTCGGTTAAATCCGTGCGACTATCTTTATTTTGCCCATCACCGGCACATGCGCCGGACCCGGGCGGGCGGGGCGGTGGGTTTTCTAGTTCTCGAGTGCGAGGGACATGCCCCACCGGAACAGGTGCGCGCGGCCTTGATCGAGGCCTACCTTGCCCATCCGGTCATCCTGGCCAAAGCCCGCGTCGGCGTCATTCTCGGCAGGCCCTTTTGGCAACTGCCCGACCCCAAAGACCTCTCGCAAATTGCATGCCGCGCGGCGGACAAGTGCTTTGTACACGACGATCTGCGCGATGCCCCCGACGCGACACGGGCTCTTCACAACCTGCTTGAGCAACGGTTCCAGCCGGACTGGGATCTCGCCAATGGGCCGCAATTGCGTCTGGAACAGTACACGCTTCCCGAAGGCAAGACTTGTTTCTGCATCCGGTTTCCGCATGCACTCATGGACGCAGGCGGCGGGCAATGGTTTCTCGCAGAACTTGGGCGATATTCGCCACCGGCCGCGCCGGCCGATGGGCAACCTTCGACCCCCGAAGTCGCCTTCTCCCATGCGCCGCGCGCGCTGCCGGACGGACTGGCGCCGGATGATCGGCCCCTGGCGCCGCTGCAAAATCACTCCCTGCTCGAGCGGATCAAGTTGTGCCTGGGTGGTTTCAAGCTCGGAAGCTCGAATCGCGGAATGCGCTTTGCACCGCTCGCGCCGACTCCTGCGCCGCCGTTGGAATCGCAGGGCATCCTGTACCGATCGTGGCCGGCGGCGAAGGTGAGACAGATGCGCATCAACGCGGATCGTTTCGCTCCGGCCGGCCCCGCGTCACACGCTCGTTACCTCGCGGCATGCATCATTCGCGCGTTGCACGCGCTATACGCCGAGCGCGGGCTGCATGCCGACGCCTACCCGGTCTCGCTGCCGCTGGGAATCTTCGATGACCCCGGCGCAGGCGACGAAACAATCCAAACGGGAGAGTCTTCCGGCGACGGGCCTTCTCGACGCGGCGCCGGGCAGTCAGCCTCGCGGCCGATGCCGGGCAATTACCTCGTGGCCCCGACGCTTTACGGCCGGCGCGAGCTTGTCAGCGATCGCGCCGCACTGGGGCGTGACTTGTTGGATCAACTGGAGCGATATTACGCGCGGCGCGGGCACCTCTCGCAATGGGCGATGGTGTACTTCGCTTCATGGCTGCGCGTCGGGATGTATGATTTTGTCTTCAAACGAGGAATCGGCGTCGAACCGCTCGCATCGGGCTTCTCCTATTACGGGCAGATTCCGCGGCCGGTGCGGCGCATCTGCGGAGCGAAGACGACCAATCTCTGGGGCACCGCCCCGCTCGGCACGCCGCCGGGCATGAACCCGATTTTCAACAAATATCAGGGTAAACTGAATCTCGGGCTGGCGTTCAATCGCCCCGCGATCAGCGATGAGCTCGCCCTTCGATTCACCGACCTGATCGAGCAGGAAATTTTCAACGAGGCGTGATCACGCCTTTGACGCGCGCCACTCCGACGATGACCTGAGCGAAGCCATCCTATGGATGCAGCTGCGCATTGTCGTTCAAACGCAGCCTAGTCGCTCGTTGTGCGGTCCTTCACAATGACCCACGCGCCATCAATCTGCCGCATCGTGAGGTAGAAATGGCCGGAGGATCGGCCGTCGGCCGCGCGGACTTCCCACCGGCCCGATGCTTCGGCCGCGTCCGGCCCGGTGCGGGAGATGACCAGGTCGCGGAATCGCAGCGTTCCCATCTGCTCCCGTGTCGCATAGCGCTTTCGGTAGCGTTCCAAAACAGCCTGCCAGCCCTTCGTCACGCCGTTGGCTGTTTCGAATGTCAGATCGTCATTCTTCCAATAGCCGGCCATGAATCCGTCGAGGTCGCCGCGATTCCACGCCGCGACCTGATCATCGAGCACGACGGCGATTTCCGGGTGGGCCTGCCGTGCGTTGCAGGCACCGAGGAAGACGAGCGCGAGCAAGGCAGCGGCACGAACGAGTCGGTTGCATTTGAAGAGGATTGCGTTCATGGTTCGGCCCGGTCAGGCGTCACTCGTAGCGGAGGGCCTCGATCGGGTCGAGCCGGCTGGCGCGCCACGCCGGGTAGAATCCGAAAAAGACGCCAGTAGCAAAAGCGAACCCCAGGGCGATGGCCGCGATCCAGTAGGACACGTACGTCTCGTAGCCCTTCCACGACGTGAGCAGAAGCGAGAAGCCCCAGCCGGCGAACATGCCGATCACCCCGCCCATCGCGCAAAGCACGATCGCTTCGATAAGAAACTGCGACATGATCTCGCCGTTGGACGCCCCGATCGCCATGCGCAGGCCGATCTCGCGCGTCCGCTCGGTCACGCTCACCAGCATGATGTTCATGATGCCGATGCCGCCGACCACCAGCGAAACCGATGCGATCATGCCCAGCAGCCAGCCGAACGACTCGCTCGATTCCTCCTTCACCGCGGCCGACTCGCTCGTGGCGAAGATGCGGAAATCATCCGGCTCGGTGTCGCGAACGTTGTGCCGCTGGCGAAGCAGCCGGCGGATCTGATCCTCCGCGACGGCCGGGTCGGCGTCACGCGCCGCGGCCGCGAGGATCGTGCCAGAAATTTCCTCGCCGGCGATCTTGCTGGTGAACGTCGAGAACGGAAAGATGATGATGTCGTCGTTGTCGCGCTGGTCGCTCTTGCCCTTGAAGTCCAGCACGCCCACGATCCGGAATCGCCCGTTCTTGACGGTGATCTCTTCCCCCACCGGATTGATCGACCCGAACAACTCGCGCCACGCCGTCTGGCCGATCAGGCAGATGGGCCGCTTCATCAGTTCGTCGGCGTCTTCCATCGACCGGCCGGCAATGACACCCCATCGACGGATGTCGTGATAGTTCGGATACACGCCGATGACGTTCGTCTGATAGTTGCTGTAACTGCTGCGGACCTGAAGCGTGATGCGGTTTGACGGCGTCGCCGCGCGCACAGCCGGGCACTCGCGCACAATCGCGTCGGCGTCGTCCTTGGTCTGGAACTTTTTCTTCTCGACGTCGCCCTTGCGCACGCCGCTGCGCGGGATGCCCCAGTTGCCGATGAACATCCAGTCATCGCCCATGCGCGCGATTTCTTCTTCGACGCGCATCTTCGTCGCCTGGGCCATCGCCACCAGCGTGATCACCGCGCCCACGCCGATGATGATCCCCAGCATCGACAAGGCCGTTCGCACTTTGTTCTTGCCGAGGCTCAACACCGCCTCAGACACCAATGTGATCGGACTCATGGAGCGTATCCCGTTATCGGTCGCCGTCTCGACGGACCGCCATTATAGAGCCGCTGACTCGCTAAATCATCCAAGAAGAACCAGCAGGTCATACCCGCGCGCTGGCCCGCACTGCGAATCTGGCATATCTTGGGTGGTTTCTGCGGCGCGAGCCGCTTCGCAATTTCGTGAGGTAGAAATCGCATGCCATCCAAGAAGCCCCCATCGGCGGAGCAAGCACCCGCCGCTCGATTCGCCGTCGCCATGCCTCTGTGGCTGGCCGGGTTCGTCGCGCTGGACTTGGCCGTCGTGCTGACCGCCCTGCTCACGGCCGAAAGCCTGATCGGTCTGGGTCTGCCGGGCTGCGGGATCAACAGCGCGTGCGCGGCCGCAGCAGCGAGCGTGTATGGAAAAGTGCCGGGCCTTCAGATGCCGGTATCGTATGTCGGGCTGGCATACTTTCTCTCGATGCTGCTGGGCTGGCTGTTGGCGGCGCAGCACGGCGTGACGAAGGGCTATCGCAACGCGGCGCGGCTGGGCGTCGCGGCGTCGATCTTCTTCGTGGCGATGCTCATCCGCGAGGGGCACTTGTGCTGGTATTGCGTGCTGTCCCATGCGGCGAACGTTGTCTTCTGGCTGATGGTGGAGATCACTTCGGCGTCAAAAGCCTCCGTACGCGGAGTCATGAGCAAAGTCGCGGTCGCGTTCGTCGTGCTGGCCGCCGGTCTGCAGGGCGCGCACCTCGTCGTCAAGAAACAGGAAGACAAGAAGCAGGAAGCGAACCTCGCCGAGTCCACGGCCGCCATCGCCGCCGCGAGCAAGGAGAAGGCCGCGCAGATCGCGCAGGCACCAACGCCGACGCCGACCCAGCCACCGGCAGCCACGAACGGCAGTGCAACGATGAACTCCGCAAACGGCGCGACGACCGCGCCGCCAAAGCAGCCGTCCTCGACACCGCCCGCGCCGACGAACACGGCCTCGGCCCAGCCGAGGGCGGCAGAAAATACACAAAAAGTGACATTCGAGCCGGGGGATCCCGGGGCCGATCGCCCGTGGACCGGCGGGTTCACTGGTCGCTGGCTTCGCGGCCCGGAGAAGGCGTCGATCCGCATCGTGATGCTGTTCGATTACCAGTGCATCGACTGCCAGCGGATCGAGACGACGCAGGTGAAGCAGCTCATGCAGCAGCGCCAGGACGTGTCGCTCTCGGTGAAACACTTCCCGATGTGCGCTGATTGCAACCCCGGCTTCGCCTCGCGCAATTTGCACCCCAACGCCTGCTGGGCCGCGCGCGCCGCCGAGGCTGCGGGCATCCTCTACGGCAACGAAGGCTTCTGGAAGATGCACGACTGGCTCTTCGAGCGCAAGGGGGCCTTCACCGATCACGATTTGAGCGAGGGACTGGCGGCGCTGGGGTTTGATCGCCCGAAGTTCATCCAAACGATGAAGAGCGAGGAGACGCTTCAGCGCGTCACGTCGGACATCAACGAAGGCATGTGGCTCGGCCTGTACTACACGCCGATGATTTTCATCAACGGCGTTGAGCTGAAGGGCGTGTTCGCGCACAACGCGGTCACGCGCGCGGTGGCAGACCTCGTGATGCAGAACCTGCCGCCGATGACGTGCGATCAGGATCAGCCGCCGCCGGCGTTGGAGAAGGCGGTTGCCGATTGGCGCGAGGGAGTGCCTCGCATGCTGCCGCCCGATCCGCAGAGCTGGCCGAAGGGTGACGCGACCGCGCCGCTGCGCATTGTGCTGTGGGGCGACTATCAGGAGCCGTACACGGCCAAGGCCGACGCGATGATCCAGAAGTTTCTCGCGACGCAGCCGAAGAGTTACTACGAGTTTCGACATTACCCGGTGAACCAGTTGTGCAACCCGGCCGGCAACACGACCAAGCACCCGCTGGCCTGCCGCGCGGCGGCTGCGGCGGAAGCGGCGGGCATGCTCGGCGGCGCCGAGGCGTACTGGCACATGCACGACTGGCTGATGACGAGCCAGCAGACCTTCAATGACGCAGGATTGCGCGACGCGGCGACGGGCATGGGGCTGGACCCCGACGCGCTCTTCGCGCAGATGGAAACGCAGGAAGTCAAGAACGCCATCGCAGAGGATGCGAAAACGGCCCGCTCGCTGGGGCTGCAAAGCATCCCATTCATCTTCGTGAACGATCGCCACGTTCAGCGGTGGATGCTCGGCGACAAACCCGCGATGGACCTGATCCTGAACGAAGCCATCGGGCGAAAGTAACCTGACTCACAACGCCAGCGCCCGGGCCAGATGCTGATAGGCCGGCGCGGGATCAGCGTAACTGTTCTTCGGCGGCAGCTTCCATTTCTCAAACAACTTCGCGTTGTCGGCGTCGATGACCGCCAGGTCAGCCACCTTGCGCTCGTCGTGCAGTTCGTCGTGATGGATCAACGCGCCGCGGCAACCCAGTACGCGCAAGCCCGCCTCGCGCTGCACCTTCAGCGACAGGTCCGGGTCCCACGCGCAGAAACGATACCGCTCATCGAGGAAACCCAGCCGCCCCATCAGCCCGGTCGGAAGCAAGCCGAAATTGGCATAGGGCCACCCGCGCACGTTGTAGATGCTGTACGCCGCGCCATCATGAATAACGGTGTCGAGCTTGTTCCACGGGCGGCGCTCGTTGTGATAGAACGCGACCATTCCCAGGTCGAACAGGTCGGCGCGACCGAACATCGCCAGGGCCGCGTCGACCGCGCCGGGCAGCGGCCGCGCGTCGTCGTTGAGCCACATCACGAAGGGGGCCGTCGCGGCGCGAAAGCCCTTGTTGTACGCGCGCGTGGCACCCTCACGCCGCTCCTCGCGAATAAGATGAATGTCGCGATGGGCCATGCACCAGTTCGACGTGCCGTCGGGCGAGTCGCCATCGACGACAATGAGTCGATGCGGCGCGGCGACCGTCGCGCGGACGGCTTCGATCGCGCCTTGAAGGTGCGACAACCGGTTGTAGGAAGCGATCACGATGTCGAGGAGCGGAGCATGTGTGTTCATATTTGAGAGTTATCGACGCAACGGGCAGGTTCCGGCGGCGAACGGCGGTCGGGTCGGTCGATAAACAACCGTGCGATGCGCGCCCGGGCGCAGAATTTGCGCGAACCGATCCATGGAGCCGTATTGGTGACACCTTCCCCTTCCACTGCGTCAACCGTTCGAAGCCAGGAGTACGTACTGCTGAACGACGCGCTGGCGGCGCTGCCGGCCCAACCCGACGCGGTGCATCAGGCAGTGCTATCGTTCGCTCGAATCGGGCTTTATGGCCCGGCGCGCGACCTTGTGACCGATGCCCGGTGGGGTCTGTTGCAGCGCGAAGAGTACCGCGCTCTCTTGAAACAGATCGAGCATGCACCGTCCGGTCGAGTCGAGTGGAGCGCTCTTGCGAGCCGCTTCGAGCGGAACTGCCGACAGCTTCTCGCGGCGCGGCCGCAGCTTGGGGAATTCGAGCCGGCGTGGCGCGAGCTGCCGGCCCGCTCGGCGTTGTTTCGCTCGCTGGATGGCAATCACCACCTTCTGACGCGTGGTGATGACGGCGTCCCGCGCGGCCTTTCATCGCTGGTTGACACGCGCGGCATCCTTCTCGACCTGAAGTTGCCGCACGGGCCGCACGCGCACACCTGCCCGCCGTATGCCCTGTGTGACGATCGCTTCGGATTGCTGCTCACGCGCGTCTTCGATTTGACACGGCGGATGCTGCACGGCTTCGCGCCGCGCCTGTATGCCCTCGAGCAGGATGCGGACGCGATGGGCGCTGCGCTGCATCTCCTCGATGACATCGAGCCGCTTTGTCACGAGCGCGTCGAACTGCTGATGGGGCCGGCCTGCGTCGAACGCTTCAAGGCCTTGCTTGACGGCGCGCCCGAACGTGATCTTCCGCGACACGTTCTGGGGCTTCCCGCGACGGGCGACTTGCAGGCACGGGTCCTCGCAGCGCTGGGCGACACCGCCTCCCACCGCGCGACCGCCGCCACGTCGCACGTTGTTGACGCGCGGCAATGGTATGCCAGTCAAACGACACTCAACTGGGCGGCGCGGTTCGCCCCGGACCGCCGCGAGCCGCTGCGCGTGCTGGGGCTGACGAGTCGCTTCACGACCGTCCTGCAATTCGTCATGCGCGACCTCCGCGCGGCCTTCGAGCGCAAGGGCCATCGGTTCCACACGCTCATCGAGCCGTCCGACCACGATCTGCTGACCCCGCTCCACATCGCGCGAACGGTCAATGAATTCCGGCCTGATCTCGTCATCGCCATCGATCACACCCGTACCGGGCAGAACGGCTTGATCCCCGACCGTGTGCCGTTCGTCTGCTGGGCGCAGGACGCGTTGCCGCATCTGATGTCGCCGCGGGCCGGGGAGTCGATGAACGACCTGGAGTTTTTCATCGCGCCCGAGTTGCACCAGTTTGTGCAAACGTATCGCTATCCGGCGGATCGCGGGCTGGCGTGGACGCTGGCGACTGATTCGACACTCTATTCGGCCGATCCGATGCCCGAAGCCGAGCTCGCGCCGCACCGCTGCGATGTGTCGTATGTATCGAATCAATCGCAGACGCCGGAGGATTTTGTCGCGGACTACCTCGCACGCTCGATGAATCATGAAAAGGGGCGCGTCTTGTGCGAGTGGTTGTGGCGGCGCATCGAGTCGCGCGTGCGCGACGGCGAATCGCCGCTCTCCGCGACGCTGCTGCTGCCGGAGGCGCGCGATGCGACCGGCATCGCGCCCGGCGACCCGGCCGCGGCGGACCTGCTGGCGCGAACATTCATTCATCCGTTGAGTGAACTCATCTTCCGCCAATCCACGCTCGAGTGGGTTGCCGAGTACTGCGAGCGAACCGGCCGAACGCTCCATCTGTATGGACTGGGTTGGGAGTCGCACCCGCGGCTGGGGCGTTACGCTCGCGGCGTCGCGAAGAATGGCGTCATGTTGCGCGCGGTTTACCAGGCGTCGCGCGTGAACCTTCAGGTGATCGGATCCGGTGCGGTGCACCAGCGACTGCTCGACGGCGTGGCCGCCGGAGGTTTCTTCCTGATTCGAGCATGCCCGCTCGATCGCCTGCACGAACCGGTGTCGGCGGTGCTGGGCGAAATGGATCGCCTCGGTGGCTCAACAGACATGACAATCTCGCCAACGGAGCATCCTCGCCTCGCGGCCGCGTTGGCGGAAGCGCGGTATTTGCGCGGCCTGGCCCACGCGCCGACCACCAGCGGCTCCATTTCGTCGGGTGCCTCGCGAGTCTCGTCGGAGGAGCTGGCCCACTATCGTGATCTGGCTTCGTCAGAATATCGCCGATCCGCGGGCGCAGTTTTTGCGGATTACGCGGCAGTGAGTTTCTCCAACCGCGAAGAACTTCACGCGCGGCTCGATCGCTATTTGGAAAACCCAATGGCCCGCGCACCAATCGCGGCGCGCATGCGCGAAGCAGTCTTGCAGCGCTTCACCTACGACAGTCTGGTTGATGCGCTGTTGGGCAAGCTTGCGCGGCATTTCGTTGCGGACTGATCATCAATACACAGCAGTCGGCACATCAAGTCACCCTCTTTTTCTCCCGATAACTATAGTGAATTAAACAAGTTACAAGGGCCGGGGCATAGCGCGCCGGCATGAGGTCGAGACGATGATGGGAAAAGTTCTGGGGCTGGTGACGGCGCGGGGCGGATCGAAGGGCATTCCCGACAAGAACATTCGGCCGTTAACGGGCAAACCGCTGATCGCGTGGACGCTCGAGGCGGCGCAGGAGTCGACGGGGAGCGGCCCCGGCTGCCTGGATCGCGTGGTCGTCTCGACCGACAGCGAGCAAATGTCAGACATTTGTCGTCAATATGACGCGGACGTGCCGTTCTGCCGCCCTGCCGACCTGTCGCGCGACGAATCGCCGCACATCGATGTCGTGCTGCATGCCCTGGAGTGGCTGCGCCGGCACGAGAGTTACGTTCCGGAATGGGTCATGCTGCTCCAGCCGACCTCGCCGTTTCGAACGGTTGCGGACATTCGCGAGGCGATTGAACTGGCGAACTCGAGCGGCGCGCCGGCCGTCGTGAGCGTGTGCGAGACGCACGCGCACCCGTACCTGGCGCGGTCCCTCGGCGCCGATGGAACCATGGCGGCGTTCATGCCATGCCCGATCGGCTACGCGCGGCGACAGGACCTGCCGGCGGCTTATTCGCTGAACGGCGCGATCTACCTCGTGCGCCGCGAGATTCTGTGCAACAAGAAGACATTTGAACCGCAGGGCGCGATCGGCTACGTGATGCCGCCGAATCGGTCGCATCAGATCGATACACCGTGGGACCTGCGCCTTGCGGAGTTCATCGCGCGCGACCAGATCGGCGCCGACGAAGAGGCATACGTTGGTGCGGCGAGCGGCGTGGTCGAACCGCCGCGGAGAATCTCCGAAAAGTAACAGCCCATCGTCGCGCGGCGCGCGATCCGAGCAACGTCCAGACGGGAAACACGAAATGTCCTTGAACGATCTTCACACTGTGCGCGAGCTGCGACGCAAACAGTCGCATCTGTTCGACGCAACGCCGCCCGCGATTCCGCATGCGCGCCGCGTGCTGCTCTATTCGATGGACCCGTGGCAGATCGGCGTCTTTGAGCAGTTCCTGCATCTCGCGATGCAACGCCGCGGCCACCAGCCCGTCAGCGTCTATTACGACGGGCTTCTGCCGCTTTGCGCCTGGGAGAACGCGCAGGTTGCGGCCCCCTCCGCCGAGGTCATCGCACGCCGATTCGAATTCATGTACGACTGCTTCGATATCGCCGCGCGCGGGATCAGCGGGTATCTGGACGGCACCGTCGCGCGCCACCGTGCCGAATCCATCGTCGAGGCCACGGCGGACCGTGATCTAACCAGCCTGATGCACGAGGGAATCGCCGTCGGCCGCATCGCACGGCGCGACCTGACCCAATACACGCTCGGTCTGTTCGACCCGCAGACGGGCGACGACTGGTCGATGCTGCGCCGCCATCTCGTTCACGCGATCATGAGCGTGGACCTCGCGCGGGCCGTGCTGGCCGCCGAACGACCCGACCTCGTCGTCCTGGTGAACGGCAAGAGCGTGATGTACTCGTACATGTTTGAGGTGTGTCGCGCGGCCGGCGTGCAGGTGACGACGTGGGAGGAAGGCGTCTATTTCAACACGGGCATCATCCTCGCCACCAACGCGCGGGCGATTGATTTCCCCGTGGATGACGCCGTCTGGCAGGCGGCGCGGCAGAAGCCCTTGTCGCCGGCTGAATCCAGCGCGGTGGATGATTACTTCGCGCGGTGGCGCGGGCAGGCGGCCACGACCTACACGTACTACGACGCCGAGGAGCGCGACATCGGTCGCATTCGCGCGGCGCTGGATCTCTCGCCGTCCGCCGTCGTCACGTCCATCTACACGAACATCGTCTGGGACACCAACGCCCTCGACAAAGACGACGCATTTGAAAACATGATGGATTGGGTCTTTGTGACCATCGACGACGTCGCCCGGCAGCCCAACGGCGTTCTGATTGTCCGCGCGCACCCTGGTGAAACGCGGCTGCCGTTCCAAACCCGAACGACAGTCCGCGCGCTGATCGAGCAGCGGTACGGCGGCATTCCCGCG
Source organism: Phycisphaerae bacterium RAS2 (assembly GCA_007753915.1). Lineage (NCBI taxonomy): Bacteria > Pseudomonadati > Planctomycetota > Phycisphaerae > Phycisphaerae bacterium RAS2. The sequence continues at coordinate 952,072 of CP036352.1, read as the reverse complement.
CACGTGCGGGTCGTCGACGGCGCGTCGCAGTTCAGCTCCTACGAAATCGCGCGGCACAGCCGACGGTGCGCCGTTTACACATCCACCCTCGGCATCGAGTTCGCTTTGATGGGGCTGCAACCGCTCGTCTGCGGACTGCCGTACTACGCGCGCAAGGGCTTCACCAACGACGTGACCAGCCGCGAGCAATACGCCCGCTGGCTTCTGACCGACTCCGCGCCGCAGGGCAGCGATCCGGTCCTGCTGCGCCGCTTCATGCACCTGGTGCTGTTCCGGCTCGTGAAGCGGCCGGAGTTCTTCGACGGCATTCACCACTCGCCGCAGCAACCGCGCATTCGAATCGATTCATTCGAAGGGTGGCCCGAGTCCATGCCGGTCTTCAACCGGATCGTGGATGACATCCTCGCGGGCGGCAGCTTCATTCATCTGGACGACGCAGTAACCGAAACAGGCAGCGCATCGCCGCAACACTCGACGAAGCGTCGCGCCCCCGCACCGATTCGCAGAGCTCACCCAATCGCCGAAGGAAGCGTGCTGACGACGTGACGACCTACCAGACGATGATTCGCGATGGCGGCCTGGGCCTGGCTGTGCAGCCCACGATCCTGATCTACGCGCTGTGGCGTTCGGGCACGCACTGGTTAAGCGAGATGGTGTCCGACCTGACCGGATTGCCGAGTTTTTATCACGCCGAAGAGGGCGCGCCTTACGCCGATGAGACGCTGGAGCAGATCAACCAGCATCGCGAGAACACGGTGCTGATCCGCCATCTCTGCGCCTCGCCGGACCGGCTGTTGCGACACACCGAGGCGCTGAACATCCCCGTCATCCTGCTTTTTCGCGACCCGCGTGACGTGATTGCGTCACAGGTCAACATGCGAAAGCACCGCGAGGGCTATCGGCCGGGGCTGCCGCCCTTTCCCGACATGCCGCTCGACGAGATCCTGGACTGGGAACTGGCGAATCACGGCGACGTGTACCATCGCCTGCTGCCGCGCTGGGCCGGCGCCGCGCACCCGATGCTGCTGACCGTGCGGTATGAAGACCTCTTGAGCGACGTGCAGCGCGAACTGGCGCGCGTCGCGGTGTTTCTGAACCTGGATGTCTCGTTGAACGAGATTCGCCGCGTCGCCGCGCGGCACGTCCTGCCGGGCCTGATGCCGGCCACCGGCACGGTTCGCGCCGGCGAATCGGCTCGTCGCGGCGCGATCGGCGACTATCGCCATCAATTCACGCTCGCGCAGCAGCGGCGGCTGACCGACGCGCTGCTTGAGACGCTTGTAAAACTGGGCTACGAATGCGGGCCGAGTGCTGCCGACGCAGGTTGATGAATGTCATTTTCAAACGTGGCCGCCGAACTGAATCGACTTCGCAGGGCCAGCGCCCGGCCTCCCGAGCGCGCTGGCGGCCGCGCTGCGTGGCCTGACAAGCCGCTCATCCGCGCGACGCCGGATTCGGAATCGAGCAGCCGAAACGACGCGACGCACGTACTCAAATACGACGGGTTCACGATCCACTACGCCGACCGCCCCTCGCTCGATACGCAGTTGAAGGACATCCTGGGGCAACGAATCTACGACTTCACGCCCCGCAGGCCCGACCCCTTCATCATCGACGGCGGCGCGTCGATCGGCGTGGCAACGCTTGCGTGGAAGCGCGCCATTCCCGCGGCGCGCGTTCTCTGCTTCGAGCCGGACCAAGACGCGCTGGCCCTCCTTCGGCGGAACCTCGCGGCCAATGGCCACGCTGATGTCACGATCGTCGAAGCCGGGTTGTCGGATCACGACGGCACGGCGACGTTTCAATCGGATGGCGCCGACGGCGGCCGCATGTCGCCTGACCCGGCAGCGCGACCGACCTCCGGCAACGTCGCGATCACAACGACGCGATTGAGCCGCTACATCGACGGGCCGGTGGATCTGCTCAAGCTGAACGTGGAGGGTCAGGAGCTGCCCGTGCTGCGCGAGATGGAGGCGGCGTCGAAACTGCAGCACGTCGAACGCATCATTCTCGAGTATCACGGCTGGCCCGGATCGCCGCAGGGACTGGGGCAGATTCTCGACATGTTGGCGCGGCAGGGCTTTCGCTATCTCGTCCACGACTTTGACCGGGCGACCAATCCCGCCACGAAGCCGCCGTTTCGCCTTCGCCCTGCGCCGTGGTTCTGCCTCGTGTACGCCGAGCGAACACATGCACCGGCACGTGACGCGAGCGTGCAATTCGGCGATCTGCGACGCGTCGCGCCGATCAGCCGCGTCTTCGGTCTGGATCGCGGCACGCCGATCGATCGCTACTACATTGAACAATTCCTCGCGTCGCAGGCAGGGGACATTCGCGGCACCGTGCTGGAAGTCGCCGACGATGCGTACACGCGGCGCTTCGGCGGCGAACGGGTCACGCAGCGAGAGACTCTCTTCGCCCCGCCCGGCCATCGCCGTGCGACGTACATCGCCGACCTCGGCGCCCCGCGGGCGCTGCCGGCCGATGCGTTCGACTGCATGATCCTGACGCAAACGCTGCACTGCATTTATGACATTCAGACCGCCGTCAAGAACTGTCTCCGTGCCCTGCGGCCCGGCGGTGTTCTGCTCGCCACCCTGCCCGGCATCAGCCAGATCAGTCGCTACGACATGGACCGCTGGGGCGATTTTTGGCGGCTCACGACCGCCTCGGCCCGGCGCCTCATTGGCGACGCCTTCGGCCCAACGCGCGTGCAGGTCGCCGCACACGGCAACGCCCTCACCGCGACGGCCTTTCTGCACGGCCTGTGCACCGAGGAACTTGACCCGTTTGAACTCGATCACGTCGATCCTGACTACGAGCTGCTCATCACCGTTCGCGCGGAGAAAGGCGCCTGATGGCTGTCGTGCTGCTTTATCACCGCGTGGCGGAGCTGGCGGCCGACCCGCAACTGCTCGCCGTGACGCCGCAGCGATTTGACGAGCAGCTGCATGCGCTGCGCCGCATCGCGCGAGTCGTCCCGTTGGGCGAGTTGGTTCGCGGCGTTCGAGAGGGAATCGTCCCCGATCGTGCCGTGGCGATCACGTTTGACGATGGATATGCCGACAACCTGACACACGCCGCGCCGCTGCTGCAGAAGCACGATGCGCCCGCGACGGTTTTTGTGACCGCGCGCGGCGAGCGCGTACGGCACGAGTTCTGGTGGGACGATCTCGAGCGCCTGCTGTTGCATGATGCACCGCTGCCCACCGAGCTGTCGCTTCACGTTGACGGACACGAACACGCCTGGTCGCTGCCTGATATCAATCAGTTGCCCCGTTTCGATTCGGCGTGGAATGTCCTGTGTGACCGGCCGCCGCGACCGCGCAAGGCGCTCTATCTGTTCCTGTCGAAATTGCTCCGACCACTCTGTGAAGTGCGCCGCCGGGCGGTACTTCAGTCACTCGCGACATGGGCCAACCTGCCGGTCGACGGCCGGCCGAGCCATGCGACGCTGACCGATGCGCAGCTTCTTCAGTTATCCTCCGATGGACTGGTCGAAATCGGCGCGCACACGGTGACCCATCCCGTGCTTGCGAATCTGTCGCGTGACGAGCAGCGATTCGAACTGGAGGAAAGTCGCCGGCGACTGGAAGCCGTGATCGGCCGCCCGGTGACGTCGCTCGCTTATCCATTTGGCTGCCGGATGGATTTCAACGATGTAACGGTCGATCTGGCCCGCGAGGCGGGCTACGAATTCGCGTGTGCGAACTCGGGGCGCGAGCCGTCATCCCACTCGCTGTTAACAACCGCGAGCAATTTGCACCGGTTGCCGCGGGCGATTGTGAGAAATGTCGGCGGCGATGAACTCGCACGGCAACTGGCCCATGTCTTGGAACAGTCTCCAGCCGACCCGGCGCGCGGCAACGCCCGTGCCGAGGCACGCCCAGGCACTCTGCACGGTGCGAAGCCCGCGCGCATTGAATCGCCCTGCGCTGCGTCATGAGCCGACGCGGAACACGAAACCATGAGCCAAAGGTCGCTCGACATCCTTCAGATCAGCACGGCCGATCGGCTCGGCGGGGCGGAGCGCATCGCGCTCAACCTTCATCGTGCTTATCGCTCGGCCGGAGCCGGCGCCACGTTGGCCGTGGGCCGGCGTTACACCGATGAGCCGAATGTGATGGAGATCCGGCACGATGTCGCCGGTTCGATGTGGCGCCGCTCGATGTGGCGGGTCCATCACGCGATGCAACCGTACTATGGGCGATCCTCCATCGCGCGGCGACTGGCACGCTCGTCGCACCAACTGGCCGCGCCGCAGGGAAAGCGCGACGAGGCCGAAGGGCTGGAGAACTTCGACTACCCGGGAATCTGGAATCTCCTGAATCGCCTGCCCGCGCTGCCGGATGTCATCCAACTGCACAATCTGCACGGCGGGTACTTCGACCTTCGTGCGCTGCCGATGCTTTCCTCGCGCGCGAGGCTTGTGCTCACCTTGCACGATGCGTGGCTGCTGGCCGGGCACTGCGCGCATTCGCTGGGGTGCGAGCGCTGGCAGACCGGTTGCGGCGCCTGCCCCGATCTTTCGATTTACCCCGCGATCCGCCGCGACGCGACAGCCGAGAACTGGCGGCGCAAGCGTGACACTTTCTCGCGGTGCACGCTGTACCTCGCGACGCCGTCGCGCTGGTTGATGCGACAGGTCGAGCGGTCAATGTTGTGGCCGGCGGTCGCAGAGGCGCGGGTCATTCCGAACGGCGTGGATACCGACGTGTTTGCTCCCGGTGATCGCGTCGCCGCGCGCGAGGCGCTGGACCTCCCGCGCGATGCGCACGTCCTGCTCTTTGCCGGACTCGGCGCAACGACCAATCGTTTCAAAGATGTGGCAACGCTTCGTGCGGCGGCCGAAAGACTCGTCGCGATGCTCGCGTCGCACGATACGCAGAGGTCCGAGCCATCGACGCGACCGATTCGGCTCATCGTGCTGGGCGAGCGAAACGCCCTCGACCCGATCGCGGGCGCCACGATTCAATGCGTCCCGCCGGAGCACGAGCCCAGTCGCGTAGCGCTTTGGTACCGCGCGGCTGACGTGTACGTTCATGCGGCGCACGCCGACACGTTTCCCAATACGGTGCTGGAGGCGCAGGCCTGCGGGACACCGGTCGTCGCGACCGCAGTCGGGGGCCTTGTTGAACAAATCGAGTCGCTGACAGTCCTGCCCGGAATCACGGGCAGCCCGGTGGAGCGCGCGACCGGATTGCTTTCGCCGCCGGGAGACGCCGATGCGATGGCGCGGGGAATAAAAAAACTGCTAACCGACGACGCGCTTCGCCGCCGGTTAGCAGTCAATTGCGTGAAACAAGTTGCCTCGCGTTACCGGCTGGCCGACCAGGCCCAAAGGTACCTGGACTGGTTCGACTCGCTGGCTGCGGGGCCTGGGCACCACGCGACACGCTCGCTCGGAGCGATCGCGCGCCGGCATCAGGCGAGATCCCCTGCCTGATCGCCGAACCCGCTTAGCGGGCGGCGCTGCGAACGGTGCTGATCATCGCGTTCACGTTGCCGTTGAAGACGCGGGTCAGCATGTCCTTGACGAGCTTCTTGTGGACGACCTCGGCCTTGTCCTTGGTCTTGTAGATGAAGGCCTTGCCGACGGGGCCCTTCTCGCGGGTGACGTAGTTCTTGTGCTCGAGGCGCGTGAGGAGCGTCACGACCGATCCGTGCGCCATCGGGCGATACTTGAGCATCATCTGGCGAATCTGGCGCGCCGTGGTCGGGCCCAGCTTCCAGATGCAGGCCAGCACGTCCAGCTCGGCCGGCGGCAACGTTCCCTTTGCGTTCGATGATTTCTTCCTAGCCATGTGTTTACTACCCTCTCTGGTTGGTGTGGAAAAGAATCCGCGGATCAGATTCTCCTGATCCTCGATCACGCGCCTTTTTGACACGCGTCGCTCGAAAGTCCACGTTTTACTCTTTCGAGCAGGGGAGCATAAGGGATCAAACCAGACAAGGGAAGCGCTCCGGCAAAAAATTTTTCTTGCCGAGTCACAATCCAGTAAAACTTAGTAAAATCACAACCCCTCCCCTTGACAGGCGACGCCCTTCTGCTACGAGGCAGAATTGCGCACTATTGCCTATTCTGTATTTCGTGTAACAATCGATGTGACCGTCCTACATGTAGCGCAAGGTCATCCTTAAGATTCATGACACGCTCACACCGAAACGCAATTCTCGCAGCGAACGACCTCCAATTGCTCGCCCAGTGCGAGGTTGATACCTACCGAGCAAGCGGCCCCGGAGGCCAGAAGCGAAACAAGACCAGCTCCGCCGTCAGATTGCGCCACCTCGAAACCGGTCAAATCGTTATCGCCGAGGAAAGCCGCTCTCAACACGAGAACAAAGCTCGTGCCCTGCGAAGGTTACGGCTCGCGCTGGCCCTTTACGCGCGGTGCGAATTATCGACCGATAACGCGACGGAGACTGTCCGCCAGTTCGTTACGAGCGCCGGACGCATCGAAATCAGCGCACGAAACGACCAATACCCGCTTGTTGTCGCCGATGTGCTCGATCTTGTGGCGCATGCCGGCGGACAAGTGCGCGAAGCTGCCCAGCACCTAGGGATTACAACCAGCCAGTTGTCGCGGTTTCTGACCTCGGACGGGAAAATCCTGAACGCCGTGAACGATCTGCGAAAGGCAGCTCATCTCCCGCCGTTGAAACCCTCCGCGGACTGACCTCGCGCGGTCGTGGTCGAAGGTTCAGAATCCCTCGGGCAGCTTGAAATCCGCCACGAAGACCTGGCTGCGACCGCTCGGGCCGCGCTGGCTAGTCCACATCATCTTTGAGCCATCGGCATTGAAGACCGGCAATCCATCGAATCGCGCCCGATGGGTCACGCGCTGCTGTCGCCCCGTCTCGATATTAAGCAGATACGCCTCGTAATTGCGATGCCCGTGCAGGCTGGTCGTGAAAACAATCGACTGGCCATTGGGATGCCAGAACGGCGCCCAGTTGACGACGGTGCTGTGCGCGGTGAGTTGCCGCTCGCCGCTGCCGTCGGCGTTGATCACGAACAATTGCAGATGATCGTCCTGGAGGCGGTCGGCGCGGAAGATCACGCGCTTGCCGTCGGGCGAGAAGAACGGCCCGCCGTCGTAGCCGGGCTTGTTCGTCAGTTGGCGCACGCCCGAGCCGTCGGCGTTCATCACATACAGGTCGGGATTGCCGCCGCGATCCGACGTGAACACGATCTGCTTGCCGTCGTGAGAGTAGGAGCCTTCGGCGTCGTAGCCGACGGTCGTCGTGAGTTGCCGGGGGTTGTCGCCGTTCAGATCGGCCGTAAGGATGTCCATGCCGCCGGGCATGTTCCAGGTGTAGTTGCTGCCGGTGCGGTGGTAGAAGTTCGGATTCGGCAGCGAAGGATTGAGATAACTCGACGCGTAGAGGATGCCAACGCCGTCGGGTCGAAAGAAGCCGCAGGTGCAGGCCCCGCCGGGCGGGCTAACGCGCCGGATCGTGTCGCGCTTCGCGGTGAATTGCTCCGTCAATTCGAGCGTGTACATCTGGTACTCGCTCTCACCGGGCGGATACGATTGAAAAATGATTCGCCGGCCGTCGGGCGAAAAATAGGCCTCGCCCGAGTCGCCGATGTTCATTTTCTCGTCGGTAAGCTGCCGGACATTCGTGAGAATCTTCGACTCGGCATCATCCCACTGCGCCTCCGGCGTCGCATCGACGAGAAGCTCGTAACCCGACGGGCCGCACCCGGCTGCCGCCGCGACGCAAAGAATACAAACGGTCAAGTCACGCATTCGCATCACACAATCCCCTGTGCAGGTTCGGCAGTATAGCGGGTTCGCAATTGAATTCGAACGCAGCGCCGACTAGACTGGCCGCCGTGAAGCAGGCTCATGGCACCCCTCATGCCTGACTTCACAAGCAGGTTTTCCGCGCTGGGCGCGGCTAGGAAGTTGGCGGTCGCTTGGAAATCACCCTCTTGTGCATCGGCGACGTGGTCGGCCGGCCGGGCCGGTCTGTTGTCTCGCAGGCGATTCCGCGCCTGGTGAAGGAGCGCGGCGTCGATTGCGTCATTGCGAATGTGGAAAATGCCGCGGCCGGGTCGGGCCTGACCGAAGTGCTCTATCACAAGTTCGTGCGCTACGGCGTACACCTGATGACCGTCGGAGATCACATCTACCGCCGCGCGGAGATTCTCCCCGTGCTGGAGCGCTCCGAGAACATCGTGCGACCGGCGAATTACCCCGCCGAGTCGGTCGGGCACGAAGTGGCGATCTTCGAGACGGCGAAGGGGCCGCGCGTCGCGGTGTTCTCGCTGATGGGCCGGCTCTTCATGAAGCCGCCGTGCGATTGTGCGTTTCATGCGGCCGATCGGGTGTTGGCTCGGATTCCGCCGGATGTCAAAATCATCGTCGCCGACATGCACGCCGAAGCGACGAGCGAGAAGGTGGCGATGGGGTGGCACCTCGCGGGCCGGACGAGCGCCGTGTTCGGGACACACACGCATGTACCGACGGCCGACGAGCGAATTCTAGACGGCGGCACGGCGTACATCACCGACTTGGGAATGAGCGGGCCGTTTGACAGCGTGCTGGGCCGGCGGAAGGATCGCGTGATGCGGTCGATGATTACGGGGCTGCCGTGCCCGTTCGACGTGGCAACGGGCGACGCGCGGATGTGCGGCATCCTGGTGAAAGTCGATTCTGACACGGGCAAGGCAACGCACATCGAGCGCGTCTGCATTCACGGCCCGGAAGGCGCGCATCTCGAACCGGAAGAAGGCGACGAGCGGGATTGATCGAAGTCGTTCATTGGCGGCCGATCCGAGCCGCGACCGTCAGGAAGAGTCGCGCGATGCAGTGATGTTCCCGTTCATGAGTAGACACCTGACGGCGCAATTGTGCGCGTGCGAAAGCCGGCTCAATTTGGAATCGTTTCTCGGCGCTCCCTGACGGTCGCGGCTCGGAAAGAATACAGTTCCCTTACTGTCCATCGCCCGCCGAGCACCGACTCCTGACTCCCGACGCGATGCAGGACCGTGCGCGCCGCTGCAACGGCAACCATCGCCGCCAAGGCGCCCGCGGCCGAACCGATGCTGTTCATGCACACGTCGCTCACACCGGGAAAGCGGCCCGGCACGAACACCTGCGTCCATTCGATGGCGACGCTCAATAGCGCGCCCAGCGTTGCGGCAATCGGCAGAGCCAATCCGCGACGAACGACCAGTGCCGCCGACGCCCACAGCGCCGCCCCCACGGGAATGAACAGCAGCAGGTTGTTCAGCATGTCTCGCGGGTTCGACAGGCGCCAACTGAAATATCGATATCCGTCTAGGAAAGACGCCGCCGGCGGTCGGCGGTGATAGGGCATCGGCCAGAGCGTGCAGACCAGTACGCCGGCGATGACCAAGGCCGTCGAAAGAAAGACCCAACTCCGCAGAGCTCTGAACTCAATCGATGCACTCGCCACGCCCGCCTCCAATTCGTCGCGCTTCCACTGTACCCCCGCTTCAAGGCCTGAGTGGCATGAAGCAGGCCACAAGAGCAGTCGTGAGGGTATACGGACGTTACTGGCGGGTGGTAAGCAAGGCGTTGAGTGCGACCCCGATAAATATCGGAATGGAGCTTGCGACCGAAGCTCAATGGAATATGAGGGGGTGTTGATCCGCCGCAACACTGCCCCACATGGGCTGGGGGCATGTCAATACAATTGTCGTCATTCCCAATTTGCTACTCAGTGGCATCTTCGTGTCGGTTCCGGTACACGCAACGTATGTCAATCCAAACGGGTTTGTCCGTTGGCTTTGGAGTGCCCCATGGGTAGAAGACAAACTCAATCCCTGGGCTTGTCTTGACGACCGCTGCGTAGCCGCGATAGCTGATCGTGCTAGCACCTGGAAATGCGTGAACGATTTCCTCGTATGTCGATAAGACGGAAATACCTCGCACAAACAATACACTTGCATCACTCAATCTGATTATCTTTAGCCGCTTCTTATCGCTGCCAGCAAAGAGCCCACGAGCCGAAACGCCGTTGTTCAGAATCACTTTGCGGGAAATCAAAAGCTCACTCGGCGACCCAAGCTCGAGGGCAGGAGCCTGACTAGATGAGTACTGCTCATCGTAGTCTTGAAGACACATTTCCCATTTCAATGGAAGAATCCATTCGTCTGAACTTGAGTACTGGATCGTATTCTTTGTGTGATCATCCCCGGCAGGTTGGATGCATGAACCGACAAACAAGAGGATGAGCGCCATGCTCTTCCAAGACCGGGCGCGACAGCCGTGAGATGACTTGCTAAGACAGATAGGGATGTTCTTCATGAGCGCGTGCGATTTCGTTGTCGATTACAAATCTGCGAATTCGCCTGAGGCAAGAGCGTTTTCTCCATGAGGAGTCAGTGCGACCGTCACCCAACGATCATCCGGCTCCTTGGGTTCGTGATAGAGCCAGTTTTCGTACGCGTGAAGTTCGGCCGCAGCCTGCGAAGGAGTCAGTTTCTCACCGTGGCGATTACCTCCCTTGGATTTTCCAAGACAATCGTAGTATAGCTCAAGGTATTCGCGTTTGAGCAGATTGCGAACCACGCGCTTTGCAGTGTCAATCACTTCGCTTTCAGCACAGCCTGCCAAATAGGGCCTGACGACAGCCGTGCAATCAAAGAGCGGCGTGTAGTCTTCGCTCGCCAGATCGAGGATCTCGAAGTAGGCACGCTTGGGAATCAATTCTTTGCTCCACAATCTGTCGTCGAATTCCATCGTCCGCGAGTCGCGTCAAGTTATAACGCCTTCATTAATGCCGCGGCTGTTTTGCTGGCCCCAGTCAACCTGATTCTCGTTTGCTCTTATCATACCGCCATGTGCGATCTGATTCCCTACGACCGCCGATACGGCGACGGCGTGATTGCCGTCGTGCGGGCTGTGCACGATGAATACGGCTTTTCGTGGGACGAGGCCGGGTATCACCGCGACTTGTACGAAGTCGATCGCGCGTATCTCCGCGCGGGCGGGGCCTTCTGGGTGCTGGTCGACGGGCCGCGGGTGATCGGCTGCGTCGGCGTGACGGTGCACGATGCCGCCAACCCGGCACATGATCCGCAGGGCGACGTGGCGGCCGAGCGACCGGCGGGCTTTCGCTATTGCGAGCTGCATCGGCTGTATCTGGACAGTGCGTACCGCGGCCGAAAGTTGGGGCGGAAGATGCTCGACGCGGCGCTGGATTTCGGCCGGGCGCACGGCTGCACGCGCATGATCGCGTGGAGCGATGTGAAGCTGCCGCATGCGCACCGGATGTACCTCGACGCGGGGTTTGAGCAGTGCGGCTCACGGATCTGCGATGACCCGGACAAGGCGACGGAGTATGGCTTCTGGAAGGAGCCGTTGTAGACAGTAAACAGTGGGCAGTGGTCAGTGGGCAGTAGCAAGTGATCAGTGGACAACTCCTCGCGGGCAGTGGTGGATAGTTAGTTGCATGGGCAAGTCACGTCGAAAGCCGGATCGCGAGCCGTTCAACCCGCGCCGCGCGCGCGGGGCCGACGCGAGCGAGGATGCCGGCCTGTTCGGCCAGCCGCTCGACGCGCCATCCGGCCAAAGCGCGCCCAACGAAGCCTTGCCTGACCGAGCCCCGAGCGCCAGCGAGCGGGCACCAGGTGCCATCCCGAACAGGCAACCACCCGGTCCGGCGATTCCCGCCGACGGGACACAGGGTGGCGACGCGCCTGCAAGCGCTCCGCTAACAGTTTCGCAAGTGACGCGGCTCATCAAGGGGGCAATCAACGCGGCCTTTTCCAACACCCTCCACGTCGTCGGCGAGTTGTCAAACGTCTCGCGCGGCGGCGCGGGCGGGCATCTGTACTTCACGCTGAAGGACGCCGCCAGCGAACTTCGCAGCGTCATGTGGCGAACCGACGCATCGCGCGTGAAGTTCAAACTCGAAGACGGCATGGAGGTCATCGCGTCGGGCACGATCGAGGTATACGAGCCGCGCGGGCAGGTCCAGTTTTACATTCGCCGCCTTGAGCCGCGCGGCGTCGGTGCGCTGGAACTCGCTTTCCGACAGCTCAAGGAGCGGCTCCAGCGCGAGGGTCTCTTCGACCCGGCGCGCAAGAAGCCCCTGCCAGGATTGCCCCGGCGCATCGCCGTCGTGACCAGCCCGACCGGCGCGGCGCTGCACGACATCCTCACGACGCTTGCGCGGCGGTTTCCCGGCGTCGAGGTGCTCGTCTTCGGCGTGCGTGTTCAGGGCGAGGGCGCGGCCGCCGAAATCGCTGACGCGATCGCGCGGCTGAATCGCTCGTCGGCGGACCTGGGCGGCATCGACGTGATGATTGTCGGCCGAGGCGGCGGCTCGCTGGAAGACCTCTGGGCGTTCAACGAGGAAGTCGTCGCTCGCGCGATCTTCGCCAGCCGCATTCCGGTCGTCAGCGCCGTGGGCCACGAAGTCGATTTCACCATCGCCGATTTCGTCGCCGATCTCCGTGCGCCGACGCCGACCGCCGCGGCGGAAATTGTCGTACCCGTGCGTGCGGAGCTGCTGACGAGCGTGAGCGACACGGCGGCTCGATTGGACCGCGCGGCCTCGCAATACCTTGAGCGCTGCCGATCCCGGCTGGCGCTGGCCGAGCGGTGCGAATGGTTTCGTGATCCGATCAGCCGCATTCGCCAGCGCGGGCAGCAACTCGACGAGGCGGTGAGCCGGCTGCACCTGGCGAAGAATCGCTATCTCGATGCGCGTCGATCACAGGTGCATCGTCTGGAAGTGCGGCTGACGCGCGTGCAGCCCGCGGCGCAGCTGGCCGCACGGCGCGAAGCGCTTGGCGCGACGGCGCATCGCCTGCGCCTGGCCATCGAGCGGCTCCATCGCACGCGCGAGCGGCGCATGCGTGACGCGGCGGCGCGCCTGGCCGCGTGCGGCTTGCAACAGGTCGTGGCGCGCGAGCGATCGGTCGCGCGGCAGATTGAAACACGGCTGGCGATCGGCCTGACGCAACTGGTTGAGCGCCGGCGCGACGCACTGGGCGCGATGGAGAAGCGCCTGCTGGCAGCGAGCCATGAGAGCATTCTGCGGCGTGGGTTCTCGCTCACGCGGCGCGCGGCCGACGGCAAGTTAATCCGGACCGCGAACGACGTGCGACCGGCGGACGTGGTCGAAACGCAAACAGCCGAGGGTAGCTTCCGTAGCCGCGTCACGGATGAGAAGTCGTAACGGGCTTGGCGCGCCGGGCAAGCTGGATCAATATGGGGCGGGAGCAACGCATGGCGGAAGCGCAACCGACAACACCGAGTTTTGAGCAGGCGATGGCCCGCCTGGAGAAAATCGTCGAAGCGATCGAGCAGGGGCGAATCGGCCTGGAAGACGCGATCAAGCAGTACGAAGAAGGCATGGCCCTGATCCGGCAGTGCCGCGACGTGCTCACCGGTGCCGAGTTGAAGATACAACAACTGCAGGCGCAGGGGGCCGATCGCGCGGGACCGGCGGCCGGATGAGTCGCGGCGAGCAGCGTCGTTCGACGCGGCCCGCGTTCGACCAGGTGCGTTTTTCGACTACAATGTTTCATCTATGAGTTCCGCCGAAACCGGTGCCCATCCGACCAACGCCGACCCTCCATCGTCCGGTGCGCCGTTGCAATCGGACGAACCTCTTTCGGGCCCAGGCGGCTCGTCGGAATCGCCGGACATGCGACGGGAGCTGGCAGCGACCGCGAAGGACATCGACCGCGCCATCGCGCAAGTTTTCGACAGATATCTTCATACTCCCGCCGTCGGCGAAACAGCCGATTCAGCAGCGCTTCTCAACGCCATGCGATACAGCCTCGACGCTGGCGGCAAACGCCTGCGCCCCGCACTGGTGCTTTGGAGTTGTGAAGCCTGCGGCGGCAGCATCGCCGGCGCGATGCCGGCGGCCGTGGCCATTGAATTCGTTCATACGTTCAGCCTGATTCACGACGACCTGCCGGCGCTGGACAACGACGACCTGCGCCGCGGACGGCCGACGAACCACCGCGTGTTTGGTGAGGCGACGGCGATCCTCGCGGGCGACGGCCTGCTGGCTCTGGCCTTTGAAACGATCGCGCGCGACACGAGCGATGCGCGGCTCGCTGTGGAGCAGGTCGCCGAGCTGGCGTGCGCGACCGGCGCGGCCGGCATGATCGGCGGCGAAGCGCTCGACCTGAAAGGCGAGCGGCAGCCCCCGAGTGAGCCGCTTTCGACTACAATCTCCCGAATGAAGACCGCGCGGCTCATCGAGTCGGCGTGCCGGCTTGGTGCAATCGCCGCCCGCGCATCCACCGCGCAGCGTGACGCGTTGAGTCGCTACGGCCGAGCGCTGGGCATGGCGTTTCAGATCGCTGACGATTTATTGGACGCATCGGGCGACGGCGAGCGACTGGGCAAGCGTGTGCAGAAAGACGCCGACGCAGGCAAACAAACGCTCGTGCGGGCCGTAGGAATGGAGGCGGCGCGCGATGCGGCCCGGCGGTTCGCCGGCGAAGCATCTGCGGCGGCCGTGGAACTGGGAGCCGGCGGGGCGCGCCTGGCTGCGCTGGCTGATTACGTAATCTGTCGCGATTCGTAGGGAGGCGAATCGCGCCCATGGAGACTCAAGGAACGAATGGACCGAATCCTGTCGAATCTGCATGACCCGGCCTTGCTGCGCGACCTGAATCCGGCGCAACTCACCCAACTGGCTGGAGAGATCCGCGAACGCATCATCGAAGTCGTCGGACGCAACGGCGGCCACCTCGCCAGCAACCTCGGCGTCGTGGAGCTTACGATCGCACTGCATCGCGTCTTCGACTTTCGAAGCGATCGGCTGCTCTGGGATGTCGGCCATCAGGCGTATGTCCACAAACTGCTCACAGGCCGCAACGAGCGCTTCGATACGCTTCGCAAGGCCGGCGGAATCAGCGGCTTTCCGAACATCGAGGAAAGCGAATACGACCTGTTCAATGTCGGGCACGCCGGGACAGCCATTCCGACGGCGGTCGGCATGGCCCGCGGGTCGGCCGCGCTGCAGGACGGCCGCCGCGTGGTCGCGTTGGTCGGTGACGCGAGCATCTTCAACGGCGTGGCATTTGAGGGATTGAACCAGGCGGGCACGCTGCGCCGGCAACTGCTCGTGATTCTCAACGACAACTCAATGGGCATCGCCCCGACGCAGGGCGGCATGGCGGAGTACCTCGCGAAATTCCGCACGAGCACGATCTACGAAGAATTGAAAAAGAAAGTGAAGCGCTACCTGCCGAATGTGCCGCTCGTGGGCAAGGCGGCGTTCGACGCGCTCGATCACCTGAAAGAAGGGTTGAAGGCGACGATCTCGCCGCACCAGATCTTCGAGCAGCTCGGCTTTCTGTACGTCGGTCCGACCGACGGGCACGACCTGCCGCACCTGATTGAATTGCTCGAAGGATTGAAAGACGTCGATCATCCCGTGCTGCTGCACGTGCACACCCAAAAGGGCCGCGGGGCCGAGTGGGCCTGTGCCGATCCGACCACGTTCCACAGCCCCAAGCCGTTCAAGGTGGAAGGCTGCCGCGTGGAAATTCAAACGGGCGGGCGCAGCTACACGGCGGCGTTCGCCGATGCCCTGATCAACGTCGCGCGCGATGACCGCCGCGTCTTCGCGTTCACAGCCGCCATGCCCGACGGCACCGGCACGGCCAAGTTTCAGAAGACGTTTCCCGATCGCTACCTTGATGTGGGCATCGCCGAGAGCGCGACGGTCGATATCGCCGCCGGCATGTGCAAGGCGGGCATGCGTCCGGTCGTCGCCATTTACTCGACGTTCCTCCAGCGCGCGTTTGACCAGGTGTTTCAGGAAGTCGCGCTTCAGCGGCTGCCCGTCATCTTCTGCCTCGATCGCGCCGGACTGGTCGGCGGCGACGGCCCGGTCCACCACGGGTTTGCGGACATTGCGTACCTGCGCGTCATGCCGGGCTTCGTACTGATGGCACCGGGCGATGGCGACGAAATCGAAGCGGCGCTGCGACTGGCGCTGAAACTCGACAAGCCCAGTGCGATTCGCTACCCGCGCGACAGCGTGCCGCAGACGTTGTACGCAACCGGCGCGACGCCGCCGTTCGAATTGGGGCGGTCGATTGTCCTGCGCCCCGGCGTGGACGGCACGATCCTCGCGTATGGCGGGCAATGTCGCGCCGCGCTGGAAGCGGCTGACCTGCTCGCAGCAGACGGGTTGAACTTCCAGGTCGTCAACGCACGATTCGCCAAGCCGGTCGATCGCGACATGATCGCGCAGGCGATCGCGCGCGGCGGACCCGTGCTGACCGTGGAGGATCATTCCATCGCCGGCGGGTTCGGTTCGGCGGTCATCGAAGCGGCTGTCGAGATGGGACTGAACACAACGAACATCGTGATGCTCGGCATTCCCGAGAATTCATTCATCGCGCACGGCCCGCGAGCCGGGCAACTCGCGCAGGCGGGCATCGACGCCGAGGGGATCGCAACGGCTGCGCGGCGCGCATTGCCGACGCCACGCGAGCGCGCGGCGTCTTCCATCGAACCGCGCGTCGCCGCATCGGTCGCCGTCACGCCATAGAAATGCAATTCAGTATTCTCGCCGCTCGCGGACCGACGGAATGTTGAGCTGCGCGCGATACTTGGCGACGGTGCGGCGGGCGATGGGTGTGCCGCCTGACTCGGTGAGAAGCTTCACGATTTCGTCATCGGACAGGGGGTTCTTCTTGTCCTCCTTGTCGATGATCTCCTTCACTTTTGCCTTGATGCTGTTCCAACTGACGGCCTCGCCGCTGCCGTCGGTCGTGCCGCCGGTGAAGAACATGCGAAGCGGGAAAATGCCGCGCGGCGTCTGGATGTATTTCCCGTCGACGGTCCGGCTGATCGTCGACGCATCGCAGCTCAATTCCTCGGCGAGATCGCGCATGCGCAGTACTTTGAGAAACTGCGGCCCGAAGTCGAAGAACTCGCGCTGACGGTCGAGGATGATCTTCGCAATTTCAAGCAGCCGCTGCCGACGGAACGCGATGGCGTCGATGATGGTCGTCGCCGCTTCCATGCGCCGGCGGATGAACTCGCGGGCCTCTTTGTCCGCATCTCGATCCTGGAGCATCTCGCGATACTGCGCGCTGATCCGCAGGCGCGGCGTGTTGCCCCGCGCGAGGCGAACGTCATACCCGTCGCCCTCTTCCACGTTCTCCACGATGATGTCCGGCGTGATTCCCTGAACGTCGCCCTGTCGCACCAGATGGCCGGGATGGTGATTCAAGCGACCGATGACACGCAGGGCGTCCTTGATTTCTTCGATGTCCCTCCCGGTGGCCTTCGCAACGGCGGGGAAGTTGTTCTTCGCCAGCTCCACGAGATACTTGCGCACGATCTCTTCGCAAAGCGGATCAACGTCTTCCTGACCGGCGAGCTGAATCAGCAGGCACTCGGTCAAGTCCCGTGCGCCGACCCCCATCGGCTCCAGGGTCTGCACAAGCGTCAGTGCCTGCTCCAACACCGCCACGTCGATGGACGGATGCGCGCCGGTGCCGATCTCCTCCAGAAGCCGCCGCGCTTCGTCGGGCGTGCGCTGGATGATGAGCGGCGTGGCTTCCATCTGCTCGTCGCCATTGCCGCCCTTTGAATGATGCTCGGCCTCGCTGCGCAGATAACCGTCGTCATCCATCCAGTCGATCAGCACCTGGCCCGGCCGGCGCAGCGCTTCGGGCATTTCCATGAGCGACCATTGGCGCGACAATTGATCGCGGAGCGATTCCTCGCGTGAGGCCGTATTGGCCATCGCGTCGAGCTTTGCGTCGCGCTCGCCGCTGGCGGCGGAACTCCCGGCGCGCCCGAAAGGCAGATCACCCGGGTCCAACTCCAACTCGCGCGTCATGCGGTCCAGACGCTCGAAGCTCTCGGCCTCGGCGAGATTGGCTTCCGTCGCGGGCAGGTCTTCCTTGGGGGATGCGGTTGACTCCGCGCCGGGTTCCGGCTCGAGCAATTCAAGCACGGGATTGGATTCCAGCTCCTCGCGCACCCGCGCTTCCAGCGCCATCAGCGGCAGCGTGAGAATCTCCATCGACTGGATTAACTGCGGCGTGAGCCGCTGTTCCAGCCGCATCTGCTGCGACGGCATCATGGACATGTACTGGGACACGCGCTGTGCTGACCTCTCCTGAAGGGCCACGATGGCGTCTGGGACAGGCGAAAGCCAAGGGCCGCCCGATCTGGTTTTCGGCCGTTGGCCCGCCTGACTCCATGTGATTATACATTACGTTTTCGTCGCCGCAGCCTGATTTTTCCGGAATTGGCACGGCGTTTGCTTAGCGGCGGGACTCGGTGGTTGCGTGCCCTTCCTGCGAATGAGAAATTCCCCACAATCGGCAGCGTTGACCTCGTGCGGAGCAACAGCACAGCGCACCAACCAAGGAGCAAGTTCATGGCGCGTGACAAGTCATTAGCCCCAATTGATCTCTTGCACGAATTGGTCGCCGAAGTGTTTGACGGAAAGAGCTGGCACGGCCCAAGTCTCCGCTCCACGGTTCGGCGCGTGACCGCGACGCAGGCCGTGTGGCGACCGGGCCGGGGGCGAAAGTGCATCGCGGAAATCGTGCTCCACGCCGCGTACTGGAAGTACGCCGCGCGGCGTCGATTGCGCGGTGATCAGCGCGGGAGTTTCGCGTTGAAGGGCAGCAACTGGTTCACCGTGCCCGCCAAGCTCGCCGCCGCACAATGGAAGGAATACCTGAAACTCCTCGACGCCGAGCACGCGCAATTGCTGGACGCGATCGCCGGGCTGACTCCGGCTGACTTGTTGGTCGTCCCACCCGGCAGCCGGGTGAACAACGCGACGCTCCTGCGCGGCATTGCCAGCCACGACGTTTACCACGCCGGGCAGATTCAGACGATCAAGCGGCTGTGCCCCGTTGAGTAGGCGAGCGAACTTACGTTTCCATGTCGCCCGAGGACGCGGCGATCATCGCCGCGCGACGGACTCATACATCGAGACGTAGCGCGGGATCAGACCCCGCCAGTCGTAGCGATCCGCCGCCAGCGCCTTGCCGCGGCGGCCCATTTCGCGCCGCGCCGCGTCGTCCAGCGTCACGAGTTCTTTGAGCGCCGCCGCGATCGCGCGACGATTCGGCGGCACGATTCGCCCCGCGTCAGCCTGTTTCACTTCCGGCATGTTGCAGGCATCGGAAATCACCACGGGCAGGCCCGCCGCCAGCGATTCCAGGATCGACATGCTCAACCCCTCGCTCAAACTGGGCTGAAGCAGAATGCTGGCCCGCCCCAGCGCTGCGCGCACCTCGTCGCGCGACAGATGTCCCGTAAACGTTACGCGCGACTCCAGTCCCTTCCGACGAATCGCCGACTCGAGCATTCGCTGCAAACCGAATTCATCCGGCCCCGCGATCACGAGATGCCAATCCTTGCCCGCCGCCAGAATATCGAAACATGCCTGCATGCCCGGCACGATCCCCTTCTGGATCGCGACGCGCCCCAGCATCAGCACCCACTTAGCGGACGCCGCATTGGGAAACCGTGCATGCAGGGTATCGGGCGCAGGAAGCGCCGCGTACTCCGCGGTGTGCAGGCCGTTGGGAATCACCGTCACACGTGAGTTGAAACCCAGCGCGCGAATCGCCTCGGCCTCGCCGTCGGCCAGTGCGTGCAGCATAGCCGCGCTGCGCAGGTTGGCGTGTTCAAACATCCAGCCGGCCAGCAGCTTCTTCCACCGGCTGCGTTTCCACGCCCACGGCATCATCATGCTGTGCGGCGTCATGATGTACGGGCGACCGGCCCTGCGCGCGGCGCGGCCGACGGCCTGATTCTGCCCCGTCCAAAGCCCGTGCAGGTGAACAACATCGCAATCAGCCACGAGTCGGGCGATCTCGCTATTGAATTGCGCGGAGCGGCCCAGGCGCGAACCGCCGGAATCGGAGAACGCGACGACCTCAACGCCGCTTATGTCGGGCGGCGCGCCGAATCGCCCACCCGCCAGCGTCGCGATCCGGCACGAGTGACCGGCGGCGACCAAGCCCACCGCAAGGTCGGGCACGACGCGCGCGATCCCGCCCCAGGCCGGGTCTAGCGATTGAATGATGTGCAGAATCCGAAGCATGGTGCGGGTAGCCTAATCCGAGCGGTTCACGACGCAACGGCGGTCACCCTTTGGTCAGGTGCTTTCGAGCACCGCGTTCCGCCTTGCCGCAACCCGTCCAGCGGTTAGAATCCTCCAAAAGGGCAACCATCCATGCACCCCGGCCCCGCAGCTTCCAAGATTGTCGGCGACGGTATCACCTTCGATGACGTGCTGCTGCTGCCCGCGCGCAGCAGCGTCGTCCCCAAAGACGCCGACGTGCGCACGCATCTGACGCGCAACATCACAATCAACATCCCGCTCGTCTCCGCGCCGATGGACACGGTCACCGAGGCCGGGCTGGCCATCGCCCTCGCGCAAGAAGGCGGCATCGGCATCATTCACAAGAATCTGCCGCCCGAGGTGCAGTGCCGCGAGGTGGAAAAGGTCAAGCGTTCCGCCAACGGCGTCATCCTCGATCCCGTCACGCTGCGCCCAACCGACACGGTGGACCGCGCGGCCGAACTGATGCGCCTGCACAACATTTCGGGCGTGCCGATCACCGACGAATCGGGCGTGCTGGTCGGCATCGTCACACGGCGCGACATGAAGTTTCTGCTGCACGCTGACCGGCAGGGTTCAACGGCCGGCGCGATGAAGATCGCGCAGATCATGACGAAGGACGACCTCGTCACCGCCCCACCGGGAACCAGCCTCGACGAGGCCGATCGCATTCTTCAGCAGCACAAGGTCGAAAAGCTTCTGCTGGTTCACGCCGACCGGCGTCTGGCCGGACTGATCACGATCAAGGACATCGACAAGAATCGACAATTTCCAAACAGTTGCCGCGACGCGCGGGGGCGGTTGCGCGTCGGGGCGGCCGTCGGCGTGCACGAGTTCGACCGCGTGGCCGCGCTGATCGAGGCCGGGGTCGACGTGGTTGCGGTCGATACGGCGCACGGCCACTCGGACAACGTGATTGAGACGGTGCGGCGCATCAAGCGCGAGCACAGCATTGACGTCATCGCGGGGAACATCGCGACGGCCGAGGCGGCGGTTGACCTGCTCGATGCAGGGGCCGACGCGCTCAAGGTCGGCATCGGCCCGGGGTCGATTTGCACGACGCGGATCGTGTCCGGCGTGGGCGTGCCGCAGCTATCGGCGATCATGAATGTCGTCAGCGTCGCGCAGGATCGGCATGTTCCGGTGATTGCCGACGGCGGAGTCCGGTTCAGCGGGGACATCACCAAAGCGATTGCGGCCGGGGCGCACAGCGTGATGATCGGGTCGCTGTTTGCCGGTCTGGATGAGTCGCCGGGCAGCATGGTGCTGTGGAAAGGCCGCCGATACAAGGAATATCGCGGGATGGGGTCGCTTGGGGCGATGGTTTCGGGCAGCGCCGACCGATACAAACAAGGTGGCGAATCGCAGCGGGACAAACTCGTGCCCGAGGGCGTCGAGGGGCGCGTGCCCTATCGGGGCCGCCTGGCGGAGCTGACGTACCAGTTGGTCGGTGGGCTTCGGTCGGGCATGGGTTACTGCGGCGCGGCGAACATCGAGGCGCTTCGGCACGACGCGCGGTTCGTGCGTGTGAGCGGCGCGAGCATGGTCGAGTCGCACCCGCACAACCTGGTCATCACCGAGGAAGCGCCGAACTACGCCGTGGAACACATTGTCGAGGTTTGAGATGAGCATGATACGTCTGTCTGGTTTGAACGTGGTCGCGGTGGTGGCGTTGGGGGTCCTCGGCTCCGCCGGGTGCGCGCATGTGAACAATCCGTACGAAGACTCCGGCGCGGCGATTGACTACGAGATGAAGACGACCAGCTCCGAGAGCTACGCGAAGGGCCACTCCGAATTCGGCCGGCCCGTCCGCCGGCAGGCGCCCGAATCGGAAGTACGGTATGAAAACGGCGCCGTGACCCATTGGCCGCTGTGGTTCGAAGATCCGTTTGAAGACAAGGGCAATCGCTTCATGCCCTATGGCGACGCCAATGCCGAGCGCGATCTGCCCGACAACGAATTCGCCTGGAACTGGGTGGATTACTTCCACATGGCCTACGGCCCCGCGCGACTGGTCACCAACGCCGTCGGCTGGCCGGCCAGCGCCGTCGTGCAGCACCCCGGCATGCTGATGGAGAGCAACGGGCGCATTGATCGCAACATCCTCGGATACGATCACGACGCCAAGCGCAGCGACAGCGTCACGCGCGAGCCGCCGCACGTCAGCATCATCAACAAGCAAGTGCTCGAAACAGAGATCGAGCCTGCTTCCGATGCCCCCGAGGCGACTCCGTCCGCGAATTAACGCTGCGGCGCGGTGAAATCACCCGCATTTGGCCATTCGCTCAACGTTTCGTATCATGTTCAGATGCTCAAAATCCCGGCCGGCATGCGCCGATGCCGCGGACGCCGTTTCGCCTAATTGCAGAAAAGGAGTGAACTCATGAACGCCCTGCAAACCAAGCTCTCGAAACTGGCTTGCCTTGCCTGTTGTGCCGTTGCCCTGCTGATCGGCTCGGCCTGCTCGCAGAACACCTGCGGCGACTGCTCGGCCGACAAGTGCTGCATGGCCAAGTGCGCGGCCGGCTGCTGCGATGCCAACTGCAAGAGCGAGACCTGCTGCAAAGAGAAGAAGTGCGCAGCCAACTGCGACGCCCCCTGCTGCAAGAAGGCCTGACGCTCGCATCGCCGGATAAAGCTTGAGTTCGTTGCTGAACTCTTGCGGCTTGAGCCGATGGATTGCAATCCATCGGCTTCCGTGATCGCGAAAACACGATTCCGCGTGCGGCGATTAATCCGCCAACGAATCGCCGCGATCGTTTCAGCGCAGGCGATTCCCGCGCACAGACATCGCACGCTTCCACGTGAAGGAGGAACGTCTCATGGACGCCAAGCACGACAACAAGCCGATCGTGATCGAAGAAACGCCGGGCAAGAAGGCCTACTGCCAGTGCGGTCATTCGGCGAAGCTGCCTTATTGCGACGGCGCGCACGCACGCCTCGGCACGGGGCTGGCCCCCATCGTGTGCGAGATCGGTGAGGCGGGGAAGAAGGCGGTTTGCCAGTGTCACCGTAGCGGCAATCTGCCCTGGTGCGACGGATCGCATAAGTCAATGGCCAGTGGTTAGTCGACAGTGGGCAGAGAAGTTAAGAATGCAGAATTGAGAATGGTGATAGCTTTCTAGAAGTCACCCCAATTCTCAATTCTACATTTTTCGCAATTCGCTATTTGCAATTCGCAATCTTTCGCCACAGCGGATACGCCCCCGCCACGGCTGCGAGCACGCCCAGCGTGTAGAGCCAATCGAATCCACCGCGACGTACTTCCTCGGTCGCGACGAACACCGCGATCAGCAACTGCACGCTCGTAACAAACAGAGCTGTCCACACGCCGCCGGGCACGAGGAAGATGCCGTCTCGCCGGGCCCCTGCGTGGCGATCGCGCCTGCGAAAAACGATCAGGCTCACATAGGCCATGCCGTAAAGGATCGTGCTGGCGACAAAATAAATGCCAAGGATCTCCGTGAACGATCGCTGACAGACAAACACCGCCGCCAGCCCGGCCGCCAGCACCTGCGACCAAACCGGTGACTGCCCCGCGTTCATTCGAGCCAGCGCGGCCGGCGCGAGCCCGTCCCGCGCGAGCGCGAAGGTCACGCGCACGTTCGAAAGGATCGTCGAGCTGATCGAGCCAAGGCAAACGACAATGCCGGCGACCAGCACGAACTCACGAATGCCCGACAACCCGACTTGCCCCAGCGCCGCGGCGGCGGCGCTGCCCGACCCGCGCAGAGTCTGCGGCGTCGCCGCACAGAGCAGGCCGTATTGATACAACAGATAGACAGCCGTGAGGCAGATGGTCGTCGACGCCAGCGCGCGAGGCAGGCGCTTCTGGGCGTCGCGCATTTCCTCGGCGAGCTTGGCGCTGTCGGTCGCCCCGGCGTAGGACCACATGACGCTGACGAGGCCGAGCAAGAAACCATACGGCGTCATGGATTCGACCGGTGCATTCTCGACCGCCGGCGTCCAGCGCCCGGCACCGACGCACGCGACGATTCCGATGCCGATGACCGTCGCGACTTTCAGGATCGTCAACAGGTTCTGAAAGACCGCCCCCGCACGAAGCCCGATGACGTTGGCCGCCGTGACCAGGGCCAGCGCCGCGCAGCCGAAGACGGATTCCGCCGCGGAGACACTCCAACCGGACAGTTGCGAGGCGATGCGCCCCAGGCCCGCGGCGATCACGCCCGTTCCGGCCCCGGTCACGAAAATGGTGAACGACCAACCGAAGAAAAACGCGGCGAAGTCCCCGTACGCCTCGCGAAGCCACTGATACTCCGCCCCCGCTTGCGGAAACCGCGTCGCAAGTTCAGCCGTGACGAGCGCCTGAAGGTACGTGATCAGTCCGCCGATGATCCACGCCACAAGCATCCAGCCGGGCGACGGAATCCAACCCGCCATATCCCCCGGCGTCGTGAAGATGCCCGAGCCGATGGCGACGCCGAGGCCGACGAAGACAAT
Source organism: Phycisphaerae bacterium RAS2 (assembly GCA_007753915.1). Classification (NCBI taxonomy): domain Bacteria; kingdom Pseudomonadati; phylum Planctomycetota; class Phycisphaerae; species Phycisphaerae bacterium RAS2. The sequence goes on along the minus strand of CP036352.1, from coordinate 927,544 downwards.
CGTCCATGTTCCGACGAGGCGCTTCAGCACGCCGCCGCTCACGCAGCGCCCCCGTGCGAGCCGCCGATGGCCGATGCGTCGAAACGCCGTTCGGTCAGCCGCTCATACGCCTCGATGTATCGCGCGCGGGTTGCGGCGATGACATCGGCCGGCAGCGCCGGCGCCGGCGGCGACTTGTCCCACTCGCCTCGATCGCACAGCGTCTGAAGATGATTGCGCACATACTGCTTGTCGAAGCTCTCCTGGTCGCGCCCGATCTCGTACGTATCGGCCGGCCAGAACCGGCTGCTGTCCGGCGTCAGAATCTCATCAATGAGCAAAATCTCGCCATCGATCATGCCGAACTCGAACTTGGTGTCGGCGAGAATGATCCCGCGGCGTCGGGCGTACTCGACGCCTTCGGCATACAGATCCAGCGTCCGCTTGCGCAGATGTTCCATCGTCTCTCGCCCGACCAATTCGCAGGCGCGCTCGAACGAAATATTCTCGTCGTGGCCCGACTCCTCCTTGGTCGCAGGAGTGAAGATCGGCTGGGGAAGGGCCTGGCACTGTTTCAGCCCGGGCGGCAATTCGATTCCGCAGACCTTCCCGGTCTTGCGGTATTCTGCCCAGCCGCTCCCGGCGAGATACCCCCGCGCCACGCATTCGATGGGCACGACCTTCGTCTTCCGGCAGAGCATGGTCCGGCCCGCCAGCACCGATTGGAACGGTTCAAAGCCCGCCGGGGCGTTTCCGCCGACCACTCCCAGCAGATGGTGCGGTTTCGCTGCCGCCAGCCGGTCGAACCAGAAGGCCGAAAGAGCGGTCAGGACGCGTCCCTTGTCAGGAATCGGGTCGGGCAGCACGC